>JARLHP010000240.1 GCA_031292195.1 Syntrophobacteraceae bacterium | reverse complement strand
TGGATCCCGACTAACAACTGCCGGGGTGACGAACCAAAGTTTCGTCCTCGTTCAAACCGCGTCCGTGGACGTGGCGGCCCCGCTGTTAGCTGGCTGTTAATTGCGACCGCAAAATCAGGAAACATCAATAAAATCAGTAGAATAAGAAAATGTGACAGAAAAAAACACCGTATTTACAGCCAGGAACAGCATAAGGATGTCTCTGCCGGACGGCGTCACGGGCATCCATTTTAACCCTTTGAGTAATGACTCTGATGGGATATCATTTTGTGGAGTCGATGGGTTTCGCTTTGTGTTGGTGTCGGATGCCGCCAATTCCGACACATTCTTTTCGTTCTTGGCCCATCTCGCGAATGGTGATCATGAAAGGTGAAAAGATTGGGACCCCCCGGGAAACACAAGATATTCGCCGTTGGCGACATTCACGGGCACTACGAGAAGCTCGCTTCCCTTATCGGAAGGTTGCCTTTTGATCCGGACAGGGATTTTTTGATTTTTCTGGGGGATTACATCAACAGGCAGCCCGCCAGTCGTGAAGTGATCGAGTATCTTCTGGAGATTGGGAGGCGGGTGCGCAACGCGGTGTTTCTGCTCGGAAATCACGAATATGAACTGCTGGAGTATTCCCGGACGGGTAGTCTCGATCATCTACGAACGCTTCGAGCGGCGGGCATCGAAGATACTCTGAAGAGCTATTCGGATAGTCCGGTCTCTTCTCTTGCGGACCTCTCTTTCATGCCGGCCGAACATATCCTTTTTCTTAAAACGCTCCAGACGCACTTCCGGTTGGAAGGTCCTTCCCACCCCCCCTATCTCTTTATCCATGCCGGGACAATCCCGGGGGAGGACCTGGAAACTTGTCCCCTGGATCGTCTTCTCACGGTTCGAGATATATTCCTGCAGTACGAAGGGCCGTCCGAGGTGGTTACCGTATTCGGCCACACTCGTTTCGAAACGCCCTTCGTCACTGCGGATAAAATCGGCATAGACACGGGAGCCGCCTACGGGAACCTGCTCACCGCGGTCGAACTGCCCGCCATGCGTTTTTATCATGCCTGAATCGTAAACCGTTTATCGGCGCCTGGTTTATCGCTTCGGTTTTCATAATTCATCGCTTATGGTCTTTAATGCGTAGTCGCCATCCAGAAATGCGCCGGCCACCTTGCCCGGGACAGTGTCGTCCCGCATGGTGGCGTCGAGCTGTCTGCTGAAGCCCAGCAGTCTTCCCAGCATGACCAGCCGCTCTTCGGTTTCGGGTTGTTGCGTTTCCAGAATGGAAGCGGTCACCAGGTCACCGCGCTGATCGACGAAAAAACCATTGGCCTGGAGCACTTCGGTAATGAACTGCGCTCGCCTCTCCCGTTGGACCGCGGTTGTGCCGCCCCCTTTGAACCGGAATCGGATGTGATTTTCCCGGGGGTTCATGCCGCAGACCGCGTCCACCATCGCGAAATGGTAGTCGACACGGGCGTTGAGATTCAGATAGTCGCGAGTGATCAGGGCATAGTTTTGCTGCCCGATGGGCCTGGCGCTTCCCGAGTCCAGCAAGGAACGGGAAAGAAGCCCTGAAGGTATGGCTCCGGGCGGCGGCTGGTTCCAGCGCAGTCCGGGCGTCATTATTCCCCGCCAAAGCGCCAGCAGGGGAACGGAGAAGATGTCTTCGAGGCGGACCTTGAATTTCTTGCTGTCGGCAGCGATGCCCCCGCCCAGATCGATGATCAGGAAGTGCAGCGGAACGGCGCCCTCAAGACGCCTCACCAAAACTTCCGCCGATTCCAAAAACTCGTCTCCGGTCTGAAACATTGCCAGAACGGCCATTTCATGGGCATACCGGATGAGGTCGTGAAGCGAGCGGCATTCCTGGATGGAAAAGGCCGGACCGTAGGCATCGGTCAGGTTTAGCGGCAGGATCAACTGCTTGAGGCGCGGAGAGCCCGGAAGGGACAAATCATCGGGTTGCGCCTTGGCGGATTCCCCGCGCATCCGGTGGGAGGGGGCACCCGGGGACTCTTCGGCCCAGGCTTCTTCCGGCGCCTTGAAGATCATGCCCATATCGGCGTCCAGGACAATCCATTGGCCATCCTGGAGCGTTTGGACGGCCTTTCCCGCTCCGGTCATCATCGGGCGGGAGTATTCGCGGGCCACCACGGCGAGGTGGTCGGCGGGATTGCCGAGATCGACCACCACGCCTTCGAAGTCCGACAGGAAGGCGGCAGCGTCCGAAAGGCTCTGCGGAAGCACCAGGATCTGGGGCTCACGCCCGGAGGTTTTGCGCCAAGCCTCAAAATCGCGGGTGGAATACACCACTTTGACCTTTCCGATGCTGCGGCCCGGCGAAGCGCAAACCCCTCCTCTCAAGAGCAGCTCTCCCCTGGCGACTTCCGCCGCCTGCCTGTTTTTAAGAGAGAGCCGGATGTCCCGCGATTGTAGGACATGAATCTCGCCTCCCGGGGAGACCGCCCACTCGATATCCTGCGGTTTTCCGATCAGGCTTTCAATTCTGCGGCTGAGGCGAACCAGAGAGCGGATCAGTTCCTCGGAGAGCACCGGCTGATTACGTTCGGTCTCGGGTAACTCTATTTCCTCGATGCCTCCTTCGATTTTGGCGCCCACCCGATGAGTTTTCCGGGCAATTTGGGCCTGATCGGTCGCCCGTTCGGTCTCCGTCTGTTCGCGCGGGGGCCTGTAGATATCGGCCGGAGCGCTGCCGCCTACGGCCGCAATTCCCAGTCCGGGGACCGCGCTGATGAGCATTCTCCCGTTTTCGGGCGTTGCCGGGTCCACGGTGAACACAATTCCGGCAGATTCGGCCTGCACCATCAGTTGGCACAAAACGGCCATGTCGTGCCGGGCCGGGGGGAGTCCGGCATGGAGGCGGTAGGCAATCGAACGAGAGCTGTAATTGCTGGCGATGACCTCCTTTAAGGCCTCCTTCAAGCCTTCGAACGAGACCACGTTCAGCACGCTTTGGAACTGACCGGCGAAAGAATGTTCCGCCCGGTCTTCCACAAGGGCGCTGCTTCTAACGGATATGGCCGCCTGAGGGCTCCGCCGGGCCTCGCTACCGGACAAGGTGAGGCTTTGCCAGGCGCCGGAGAGTTCCTTTTCGAATTCTTCGGGGAAAACCGCTTCGAGAATACGACCGTGAATTTCCTCCGTGTCCCCTTCAAAGTCCGCGCCGCGATTGTAACCGGCTTCCAGCTTTTGTGCTTTTTGACGGATGAAAGTGTCCAGACCGTTGGCGGCGAGCACTGCCTGGCACGCCGGCGAAGTCACGGCAAAGCCGTTGGGGACGGGAAACCCCGCTTTACGCAACAAGGCCAGGTTGGCGGCTTTGCCGCCCCACTTCTCCCCGCAGATCGCTTGCCAGATCGTCCAGGAACACACAGGCGGGCGTGCGGGACTCCGCTGTCATCAGGGAGTCGAGTTCTTCCATGATGGCGTCGGAAAGGTTGTGGTGGGTTTCATAAAGCCTTCCGTGACGGTCGCCGCTCAACTGGTTGAGCCCGTCGACCAACTCGTAGGTGACGCTCAAAAGCTCCTCGGTTACCTCGGGAAGATCGGAACTGCCGGATTTCAAAGACTGTTCCACCGACCTCATGAGATCGAGCGAATACTCATTATTGGCAAGCAGAATACGAAAGGTATGATAGCGTGCCTTGAGATCATCCATGAATTTGGCCGCCCGAGCCAGCCGCCGCTCACGCCACTTTTGCAATAAATCAGAGACAACACTCACGCGCCATATCCTCGTATTAGATTTGATCCAGACCGGTTTTTTCCCGGAACAACCCGGCGAGTTGCTCGACCCTGCCATCCGAATCCATGGAGAGGTCGATCTGCCGGGTAAACCCGGTGAGCTGCCCCAGGACCCCGAGAACGGTAGTGAGTTCCCGGTCGTCCACCAGTTTAAGCTTTCCTAAAACGAGATCGCCCCTCACCGTCACCTTGAAGCGCAGTCGATCCAGGATGGTCCTGATGAGTTGCGCCCGACGTCTGCGGCGCTCCGGCTCGGCAAATCCGCCGGCGAATCGGAAGTATGCGTAATTCTGATTGACATTGCCGCTGAGATAGCTGTCGATGACACAATAATGGTAACCGAGCCGCAGGCCGACATCCATGTAGTTTCCAGCCAGGATGGCGTGATTTTTTCCCGCATGTTCGGGGACTTCCATCACAGTGGAAAAGTTGTGGTCAAGCCCCGCGATGATGTCCCGCATGCTCAAGGGGCGTGAGTCGTGGTCCCAGACATCCTTGAGCGTCAGTCCCTGCAAAAATGCCAGAAAAGGCTTCGAGGTGACGTCCTCCGGGCGGATGCTCGCACCGGCCGTGGGGCGGACACCCGCGCCGATGTCCAGCACGAATAAATCGATCGGAATGTCGGTTTCAAGCTTGCGGACATAACGGCTTTTCAATCCGGGGTCGTTGTCCTGGATCTTGAGAAGCTCCTCGATGGATCTTTCGTGCGCGAAATGAATAATGTCGTGGTATGTGCGGCAATTGGCGACGGTAAACGTCTCGGAGTCGGGATCGATGAGATCGAGAGGCATTATCCAGCGGAGCAGGCGACGCAGCATTACATATTCCGGATCGCTCGGGTAGAGTTCGGTGCTGTAATCGCGGGAGGCCAGAAGATGCTCGACGATGCCCGGGTAAACCGTTTTTGCTCCCGCATCCACTGTCACCACGGTCCCCTCCGGCAATCGTTCCAGGGCGCCGGCTGCTCCAAATATGGCCGGGACCCGCAGTTCTCTGGCGATGGTCGCCAGGTGCCCGATTGAGGCCCCCACTTCGGTCACCACGGCTGCGGCCCTGCGCAGCACCGGGCTCATCCAGGGACTGGCGTGCGTCATTACCGCGACCGAGCCATGCGGAAATTTATCGAGTTCGCTTCCACGAACATGCACCACCGGCCCGGCGGCAACGCCCATCTGTGCCGTTTCGCCGCCGCTCAACAACCACTGCGAAGGCAGGAGGGCGACATCTTCGTATTCGGGCGTATCCGCACTTTCCCGTTCCTGCAATTGCGTGGGGCTTACGTTTACTGTTATGGGCCGCTCGGCATCTCCCCGCAACCAGTTGAGATCCTGCGGGTAACCGAGAATCCGTTCGAAGGCCGCCGCGCATTCGGCTATTTTTCGAAGGAAAGAGAGGCCCAGCAGGGCGGAACCCCGATACAAGCCCTTTGCTCCCGGCGATAAAGGATTGATACCCGGATAAAGCGGTCTGCCGGCTGGTTTTGCTTTCAGCTCGGATTCGACCAGATCGAAGGGATAAGTCCGGCGGAGAAAAAAGGTCTCCTGTTGTTCCGGCGTATCCACCGGCCAGGCCGTAATACAATAAAGTCCGGCCTGCGGCCCGGCGGCGGTCACGCTGGTCAGCGACCCGGCCAGATGCGCCCGCATTGTTTCGTGCACGGCCAGGGCCACCGGTCCATGTTGGTTATGGCCTTCCACCGCCAGGTACCTGGTCAAAGCCAGCTTACATGTCTCCAGGAGTTCCCCGGGTTCCACGATTTTTTCCGGTATCGCCAGGTTCCTATCCGAAGAGCAAATTCGCACAGTCAAAAGAAGAGAACGCGAGGATCGGGCCAAAAGGGCTTCGGCCTGATAGGTGATCGCCTCGGCCAGTTCCGGCGGAAAATCCTGTTCTCCGGCTTCGATGGCCCTGAGCAGACGGGAGCAACCGGCCACCGTTATGGCAAAGCCGTCCGGGGCAGGGATATCGAGGCGGTTTCGGGCTTCCGCCAGACAGACGTTCAAACCGCCGGCCAGCGGTTCCATTTCCGCACCCAGGATGGAATAGGGGAGCGCCAGACTCGTGCTGAGAGGCCCCATGCCGCCTGCCAGTATATCTTCCAGGGTGATCTTTATGCTTTGATACCGGTCGTAAAGAGCAATGTAACCGTTCCGGGACATGGCATTCAGGCTGTAAGCCACCTGGTAGACAAGTCCGCTCAACTCGCGAACCGAACTCTCCAGAAATGCGCGGTCGAAAATGTATTCACCGCCAAGCGCCCGGTCCATTTCGGCCATCGTTTCCAGTGCCTTGGTATTGTATTTTTGAATGCGCTGAAATTTTGCAAAAAGCGACCGGACCCACTCCAGTTCCCGTTCTGGAGAAGGCTTGCGGTGTTTGGGCGAGATGAATGGAATGCGCATAACAATCAAGGATCCCGGTTAAAGGTTGGAAGCACCTAGCAGCGGACCACAGGGGGAATGTTTTTGTAGGAGCGGCTTCCAGCCGCGACCAGAGCCAAGTTGCGGAGAGACGCCGTTCTTACGAGAGCATTTCCCGGATAGACACTAACTAATTCATAATTCGTACCGTTTGATCTTTCTCCACAGTGACACTCTATCGATGCCGAGGATTTCCGCCGCCTTGGTCTTGTTATCCTCGACCTGTTTCAATACCCAGAGAATATAGTTTCGTTCATTTTCATCCAGGGTCAAAAATTCCCTGGGCCTGGGCTGAACCCTCAAAGCGAGCTGCTGAAGGTCGAGAGGCAAATGTGACAGATCGATATTTAGTCCGTTTGACAGGGTAACCGCCCTTTCGATGATGTTTTCAAGTTCACGCACATTGCCGGGATATTCGTAAGAAAGAAGAATCTCCACTGCGCGGTCGGAAATTTTCGCCGCGGGCTTTCCCTGTAAGTTGGCAAGCTTCTGAAGAAAATGAAGGCTCAGCAGCACTATGTCGTCTTTGCGGTCCGCAAGCCGCGGCACCTGGAGCGTTATTACGTTGAGCCTGTAATAAAAATCCTGACGAAAGGTGCCGCACTCTATCTCCTTTTTGAGATTCCTGTTTGTGGCCGCCACGATCCTGATGTCAATGGGTATTTCCTGTATGCCTCCCACCCGCATCGTCACGCGTTCCTGAAGCGCGCGTAACAGCTTCACCTGCATGAACAGGGGCATTTCCCCTATCTCGTCCAGGAAAACCGTGCCGCCCTGCGCGGCCTCCAGCAGTCCTCGCTTTATGTTCTTTGCGCCCGTAAAAGCTTCGCGTTCATGTCCGAATAGTTCGTTTGCAAGCAGTTCTTCGCTGAACGCACCGCAATTGATCGCCAGAAAGCGTTTCTGAGCCCTGGGGCTGGAATTGTGGAGGGTCCTGGCCACCAGTTCCTTGCCCGTCCCGGTCTCACCGAGTATCAGCACACTGGAATCGGAAACCGCCACCTGCTCGACCATTTTGCGCAGGTTTTCCATCTCCGCGGATTTGCCGATGAGCAAGGAGGTCTTGTTCTGGTCGCGAACCTGCTGCCGCAGTTCCATTACTTCTCTGCGAAGACCCCGCTTCTCGACGGCCTGCTTTACCAGAATTCTTACTTCATCTATTTTGTACGGCTTCGGAATATAGTAGTAGGCCCCTTTTTGCATAGCCTGGACCGCGGAAGAAATCGAGGCATATCCCGTAATGACTATTACCTCGATTCCCGGGTAAAGATCCCGAGCCCTTTCGAGCACCTGAAAACCATCCACCGGCTGCATCCGGATGTCGGTCAACACCACGTCGAACTCTTCTTTTTCGAGTTCCTTGATGGCAACGAGACCGTCAGCTGCGCTTACAGTCTGATAGCCCTCCCTCTTCAGTACATGTTCGAGGTTCTCTCGGGCTATCTGCTCGTCATCGACTATCAGTATACGGGGTCCGGCCACCGGCAAGTCTTAACCTCATGAGCCTGTCTAATCAGCACGTCTGTTCCAGTGGAAAGCGCATGGCAAACCTGGTGCCTTCCCCCTCTTTGCTTTCAACCGATATCGAACCGCGATGTTTTTGCACAATCCCTAAAACCACCGACAACCCGAGACCGGTTCCCGCTCCAACTTCCCGCGTCGTAAAAAACGGATCGAAAATTCTGCCCAAGGCCGTCTGAGGAATCCCTCTGCCGGTGTCTTCAACCGTAATGAGTACCTGTGCTGAAGTCGGGTCGGGTCTCGCCTTGACCACCAGTTGCCCCGGGGGGTCGATGGCCAGAATAGCATTTTCGAATAGATTCAGAAACACCTGCTCCATCCGGTGAGAATCCAGATTGAGATAAAGTTCCCCGGGAACGTCCAGTGAGATCTCGATACCGGGTGGTAATTGACTGGAAATAAGTTTGACGGCGCGTTCCACCACATTTAGAAGCGAACTCCGCGCCAAACAAAATTCCTTTTCCCGCGCAAATTCCAAAAGACCCCGCACTATATCGCGGGCACGATGAACTTCGTGTTCGATGTTGGTCAACATTCGATGTGAAAATTCGGGGTCCGCTTTATCGAATTCCTCCAAAAGAATTTGGCATGAGGTGGAGATGTTGTTCAGGGGGTTATTCAACTGGTGAGCGATGCCCGAGGTCAAGGTTCCCAGAGAAGCCAGTTTCTTAGCTTGAAGCAATTGCTCCTGCCTCTTTTCCAATTCGGAGATCATCTTGTTGAATCCCTCCACCACGCGCTGCGTCTCGTCGTGTGTACCTTTGACCGCGATCAGGCTGAGATCTCCTCCGGCAATGCGATGCGTGATTCTTTCAATATAGCGGAGAGGCGTGACGACCTTTGCCGAAATCATGGGAATCAGCAGTGCGCCGCCCAGGATGGTGACTCCCAGTGAGATAAGAAGCAGTGACTCGAGTGAACCCACGATTACAAGGATACGTTCGCGCTCGAATGAAACCAGTCTCTGGGAGAGTGTGACCAGGCTTTTGCCGCGTTCCCGCAATTGATCCTGCAACTTGGCTCTGTCAGCGGGGCGCAGCTCCAATCGTTTCATCAACTGCTGGTATTCGACAAGTCCCTGCTTGATCTCATTGAGCATCGAAAGGGCCTTCAGGCTTTTTGCCTCCAGGTTTTCCTTTTCGAAAAGCTCCAGGCTGTGGCGGGTGAACCTCCGATTCTCCGCCAGGTCATCGACCAAACCGTACAATAAATAGTTCTTTTCGTACCTGCGGGCTTCAAGGATATAATTTCGAAGATCATCGAAGGTTTCCACAAAATGTTGCTTTCGCTCCACCGCCCGAAGGCGGCTGAAGGAAACAGCACCAAAAGAGCCCGTAATGGTAATCAGCAGGACAAACGCAGCCATCACCTTCTGGCGTATATTCAAAGTTGTCGGAAATTTCATTGACCGGCGACTCCATGGATTCTTGCGGATTGTCACACTCGAACAGGATGAGTATTGTTCCGGCCGTCAGGGCAGGAGAAAAGTAAGGCCACCGATTTTAGGACCCGAGGGGCCGATCGATGGCCTTTAGATTTTAAAAACAAGATGTCTGTTTGCGATTATTTGGCTTATCAGGCCTCAGCTGGCAAACTCTCCGGGCTATAGGCCGCTCTTTTCGCTTTCCACATGCTGGCCAGAATAATTGTCGCCCCGGTGAGAAGAGCAAAGCACATGGAGACAAAACTGATAGTTTCCAGCACCTTGATCGTGCCCCCGTCCATGGTGATCAAACCGAGCGCCTTCAGGTACTTGGGTATTGCGAAGCCCCTGCTGACCGCAACAATCAGCATGATGGTGGCCATGACCATTTTAATCATGTAGTCCTTGACGTAAGTGGTCCCGATGGCGCCGAGCTGAACACCTAAAAGAGAGCCTGCCAGGATGATCAGAACGAGTCTTATATCCACCATGCCATGCATCGCCCAGTTTATGGATCCGCCCATGCCCATGGCAAAGGCGACTACCAGTTCGGAAGCCGAGGCAACCAGCCCCGAGACCCCGAGCATATAAATCATGCCGGGAACGCCGATGAAACCGCCCACCGCAATCGTAGCCGCAAGCAAGCCGGTGGCTAAACCGACGGGAACCGTAAACCAGAACGAGATGCGCACGTTTGCGGTCTTAAAGGTGATCATGGGAGGCAGATTGATACTTTGAAGCTTTCTGGCCAGAAGGGCAACCTTTTCGGCGCCCCCCGACTTTGAGATATTCAAGGCATCGCGCAAAACGTACAGGCCGACAATTACCAGAACAGCCACGAAAGAGACGCTCACATAGAGATCGGAGCCAGCCGGACCCCATTTCGCCAGAATCCACCGTTGAATTTTAATGCCAATCTGAACGCCAACTCCCGCACTTGCAGCGAGCACGAACCCAAGCTTCAAATCCACCTGACCGTATTTGAAACGTTTGTATGCTCCCACCATGGCTTTGGGAAATTTGTGGCACATGTTGCTGGCGACCGCTATGGTTCCGGGCACCCCCAGGCTCATCATGCCCGGAGTCAGGACGAACGCGCCGCCTGAACCGATAAACCCGCTCACCAGACCGCCGATGAAACCGACCAGAAAGAGAAAGAGGATATTGTATACATTAAGGTCGATGAATTTGAGTGCTACATTTGCGACGTCATGCATCTTGAAATCTCCTACTGATCCATATTGTGAAAAGGATTGACCTGAGCATAGGCGCGAGGTCTTTGGCGCTGAACTTTTCTTTTCTGGACCACTTCGGTCTTGCGCGCACTATCTCTCGGGGCGGCTTCAATGCCGAGCAGGGACCACAGGTTGTGCGCAAAAGCGCCGTGCACAAACGAAAATGCAAGCACGGTGACAATGGGAAGGGCCGCATACAAGCCGCCTTTTGCGAAGACTTGAGCGACCGAGTTGGCATGCGTAAAAACGGCTGCGTAGCAGGCGGCGCTAGCCAGCCCATATCCGGCGGTCTTTGCAAGTACGGTGGATTTTGAAGATTCGCTGTGAGCAGACATTACATTATCTCCTTTGTGGTTTGGATCAGATGAGACACTCACTACCGGAACCGAAACGTTGTTCATACCCTCTACTATGGCCTGAGAATCCACCAAGACGAATTCTACCCTCTTTGTCTCGTGAATCGCTTCTTCTACCGCTACTGCAACATCTCCTCCCTTGATCATTGTGGTGCAATGTATTCCATTACGATCGGCATGTTCGCACAACTTGAGCGCCTGCCCCAATACCCTTTTCTCGAACTCCGGGCCGTCGTTTTGCACATCCACACCCAGGGCCGCCAGATCGCATCCAAGCCGACCCGCGACCTGCACACAATGGTTCATCAGGTTGTCGCTGAAAAGTCCGTTAACGCCCACAACAAGGATTTTGCGGCTGTTGCGGAGGTCGTCTTTTTTGTTTGTCTCAATCAACTTTGACATGGCCTTCTCACCTGAGTTGTTTGTTTCAGTTTGCTATAGTCAAGAGTCATGCCATCTGGTAAAAAGGTTTCGAAATCACTGGTAATTATGGCGATTGAGACCCAGTTGGCCACCGGCATGGAGAATCTGGAGCGTTGCAAAAAGCAATAGCCGGAAGTCAACGGTTGGTGGTAAACGGCAAATATAGAAGGTTGTTGATGCCTCAGGGAGCGTTTACCGGTGCGGGTTGAGGCCTTAAACAGGACCCCGGGCGAGAAGAATTGAAAATACTGTTCGGATTTGAAACACTGGACCTAACCATGTTGCGAATTGCAACATAGACTGAAGGGCAGCTATGGGGTTTTTTAAAAAGCTCGAAAAAACTGAAATCAGTTCCTCCCAAAACCAGGAGGAGTCGACTGTCGAACTGGCCAAACTCCGAGAAGCCATCGGGAGCGCAAGAGTCGCCAAGTCCGTTTCAGAGCTTGCCTCCAAGGAACTCGAGCGTCTTGAGCGAATGGATCCGGGTATGCCCGAATACACTATCGGGGTTAACTACCTTGAATTCCTACTGGCGCTTCCCTGGCAGAATCTAACCGACGATTGCCTGGATATGGCGCGGGCCGAAAACATCCTGGAGCTTCAGCATTATGCTTTGCGGCACGTAAAAGAGAGGATCCTGGAATTCCTGGCCGTCAAATCCCTGTGCAACATGAGCGAGTTCAACATTCTGGTGGTCGACGACGAGGAAATAGCCAGAACAAACGTGGAATATGTTCTGCGTAAGGATGGCTACCAGGTCGCCACGGCGGTCGACGGCGCGGATGCTCTCGACAAGCTCAGGCAAAAAGAATTCGAGCTGATTCTGACCGATCTCAAAATGGAACGAATGGACGGCCTCCAGCTTCTGGAATCCGTAAAACAGCTTGCTCCTGCCACGGAAGTGGTGATGGTCACAGGTTTTGCGACTGTCAATTCGGCCGTGGACGCTTTAAGAAAAGGCGCCGCCCACTACCTGCCCAAACCGGTCAACCTGGAAGAACTCCGTTCCACGGTGAAAAAGATTCGCGAAAAAAAACGGGTTATGGAACTGACCAGAAGCCCCGTTTTGTGCTTTTCGGGTCCGCCCGGAACGGGCAAGACTTCCATCGGAAAGTCTATCGCCGAAGCTCTGGGTAGAAAATTCGTAAGGATTTCCCTTGCCGGTTTACGTGACGAGGCCGAACTCAGAGGACACCGAAGGACCTATGTCGGCTCCATGCCCGGAAGGATCATGACGGAGATCAAGCGGGTCGGGGTAAGGAACCCGGTTTTCATGTTGGACGAGATAGATAAAATCGGACAGGATTTTCGGGGCGATCCCGCTTCGGTCTTCCTTGAAATCCTGGACCCCGAACAAAACAGCAGGTTTCTCGATCACTACCTCGATATACCTTTCGATCTTTCCAGCGTCATGTTCATTGCCACGGCCAACGTGGTGGAAAGGCTTCCCGCTCCGCTCCTCGACCGGCTCGAAGTGATTGCCTTCCCCGGATATACGGAGAGAGAAAAACTGGTTATCGCCAATAAGTACCTTGTCCCCAGGCAGTTGAAAGAACACGGCCTCAAAAACAGAAATGTAGAATTTCCGGACAGCGCGATCTCGAAGATCATCATGGATTACACCCTCGAGGCGGGACTGCGCAATTTTGAGCGCAAGATCGCCACCGTGTGCCGAAAGGTGGCCAGACTCAGCCTGCAAAACGAAAATAAGGCGTCCATCGTTGTTGACGAAAAGCTGGTGGAAAGTCTGCTGGGACCAAGGAAATTCACTCATGAAATCGCCGAGGCGGGACACCGTGTGGGGGTAACGACCGGATTGGTATGGACCGAATTCGGGGGTGAAATAATTTCGATTGAAACCACAATGATGAAAGGAAACCAGCAGCTGATGCTGACCGGTTCTCTGGGGGAAATCATCCGCGAATCCGCCCAGACCGCTCTCAGCTATATACGGAGTCATGCCGAAGATTTTTCCTTGGCCCCCGATTTTTTCACCGGAAACGATATCCACGTGCATATCCCTTCCGGAGCCGTTCCCAAGGATGGGCCGTCGGCAGGCGTGACTATAGCGCTGGCGCTCATCTCGCTTTTGACTAAGAAACCGGCCCGCCGGGACATAGCTCTTTCAGGCGAATTCACTCTCAGCGGCCGGTTGCTGCCCGTAAGCGGCATTCGGGAAAAAGTCCTTGCCGCCCAGAGAGCGGGAGTCAGGACGGTCATCTTTCCGGAGGCCAACGCGATTGACATCGAAGGCCTTGACGCCGACATACGTGAAGGCATCGAACTGCTCGTTGCCGGAGATATTTCTTCGATTGTGGAAAGGGTCCTGATTTAAGGGCTGTCCGTCCATAAAGAAAAGAGGGTATTGCCGATGTCGAAACGCTCCACTGTATTCTTCCTTTTATTGGTGTGGCTCCTGGGGTGCGAAGCGGCCAATGGAGCCGTGTTCGATACGCGGCAGATACAGGTTGCCCGGTCGCCTGCGCAGGCGTGCGGTCTCGACCTTGCTGAAGGCGTTGGGATCGTCGATTTCGACGTCGCCAGGACCGGTCCCCTCGTCGCGATGCTAGTCCGGGAAGGGACGGGCGGCTTCAAGGTGAGGTTCTGGGGTATGGACGCCGCCCCCGATCTGAAGGAATATGGAGTTGCGGCAGGGGTGACCCCCAAGTCAATCGCATGGCGCCCCGAGGGAGGCGGCTTCTTTCTTGCCGGTTCCAAGGGGCGAGGGGCGGTGATAATTCGGGTCGACGCAAACGGTGGACAGTGGTCGGCAAAAACCATTCTCAGCTCACCCAATCCAATCAGGCGTCTGGTTCCATGTCCCAGGCCGTTTGCGATCAGCATGGATACTGAGGGGAAAGACATCAGGAAACTCTACCGGCTTTTTTTCGGGATGAGAAACCCGGATGGAAGCTGGTCTGTGAGGTCTGTGACCGAAGACGGCGGGCGAGACTACCAGGCCGTGGGGCCGGGCAAATGGTTGACAACTGCAAAGGAAGAATGGGCGCGGCCGAGCACGATCGTTGCCTCCTTCGCGCTTCCGGAAGCATTTCATCCGGCCGGCAATATGATGATCTGGCAAGACGAACACCAGGGTTTCAACTATGCGGTCTACGCGCGGGACCACTGGGACCGCGGCGGTCCGCTCGCCTGCGGCGGGCTGCATGGAGGGTCGATCACTCCGACTCCGAATGGGGCCGCGCTTATCTATTGGCGCCGGGGGACCCCCGGGGTGACGATCGTGAGCGACAGGGGCGCTCAAACCGAACGGCAGGCCACCGGTCTCACCTTCCAATCCACGCCCTCCTCGGTTCCCGACGGCAGGGGTATTGTCGGCCTCGTAAAGAAGGGCGGGGGGCTTTCCCTGGTTTATGTGCCCATACATGTCCCCCTGGCCGATGTCACCAATGCCTGGATGTTTGTGGAATCGCCCGAGGATTCGAAGGCGTTTTCAGGAAACGGCGGCCTTTTCAGGCAGCTGGACTACGATCAGCTCTATTCCATGTATGATTCGGAGGCCTACCAGTGCGGCCAATACGATCCTTCCACTCCCACCAGGCCTTATCTCGTAACCACCGATGTTTTCTGGGAACTCGTCGGCGCGGCCAATGACGGGATGTTCGTCCTGACTGAAAGGCGAAAGGCTATCCCGGCTTTCTGGCGATTTGTCGATGACGCCGGGAAATACCTGCAAAAGGCCAGGCCCGATTCCCGGTGGACCAGGGTATTCGCTACCCTCGCGGCTTTCAGGACGGAGATGAAAGGGGAAAAATCCGCACCTGCCTACTCCGGGGAGATCGCTTTGATGAAGAAGGCCTCGGGCAGCGAGAGATCATCGGTTTTAGAGCGGGACGTGGATTTTGGTGAGCTCAAGCCCAGGGGGCATTATACATCGGGGCCGGATATGGAGACCTATTTCAAGGCCTTCCAATACCTGGTCAGGATGGCCGGCGAGGTCCTCCCCTCAGGCGATATTGAATCGCTCCCCGCCGGTCTGAAGGATGAAGCCCGCGCATGGATTGCGTGCTACGAGGTTTTCATCGCTCCCGGTCGTTTCCCCTTGGTGTGGAGCGGCAGGGAAGGGTTCCACCCCCCTTCCTATGGTGCGCATCCCCTGGACAAACCCGGTCTTTTCCCTCTGGCCTGGGGATTTGACAACGAGGTCCTGTTATCTACCGTATTCCATCCCGGCTGGCCCGAGAGCGAGCAGATCAAGGGGCCCCGGGGACCACGGCTGGTTCCCTCCGGTCTCGACCTGGCGTCGGTCCTTGGCTCCCGGCTTGCCGCAACCCTCCTGGCGCCGGATATCCAAAAGTATCCTCCTCTAAAGCTTGCTATGGCGGAGCTCGGGAAGCGCTTTGCCGCTTATTCCGGCACAGCGGCGAAGAGCACGAACATCTACGAGAGCTGGCTTTCAGCCCTTGCGGTCCAATGGGCGGACGACGTTGTATCCGGAAAGGGGCCGGGCGGCAGGCTCTGGGCAGCCAAGAGACTGCAGACCGGCCTTGCGTCCTGGGCGACGCTTCGGCACGCGAGCGTCCTGGTGAACGACAGAACCGCCGCGGAATGCGGAGAAGCGGGATTTGAGCCCATTATCATGACCCCTCCGAGAGGGTATGTGGAGCCGGACCCGAGTACTTTTGAAGCCATAGCGCGGGTGCTCGACGTTATGAGAGGGAACTTCGAGTCTTGGGGTGGTTCGATCGGCGGCAGGATGCAGCTTGACACCGGCGAATGGGAGGAGATCGAAAAGGGCGTGAGCGCTCGGTTGCGCGAAACGGCGGACAAAGCCAGGCTTTTTGCAAAAATCGCGCTCAAGGAGACCCGGGGAGAACCCCTCGACAACCGCGACTACGAGGAGATCCTCCACGTAGGCGCCATTGCCGAGCACAATTTGCTTGTCTTCGAGAGTATGGCCAACAAGAACTTTGGACTCTCGGAGCCCGATCCGATGCCCAAAATAGCGGACGTCGCGGGGGGAGGCCCGGCGCCTCTTCTCATGGCCGCGGTTGGAAGGCCGCTGGAATGGGATTTCGTTGTTCCCTTCTTCGGGCAGCGGGAGATAGTAAAAGGTGCGGTCTATTCCTACTACGAATTCACGTCACAGGCGCCGCTAAATGACGTGGACTGGCGCAAGATGCTGCCGGGGCGGCCGCATCCGGGCTGGATTGAAGAGTTTATGTCGAAAAGCGCAGCGTCATGCCCCGTAAAAGAACCTTATTGATCCGGCTCTGCCTGGCATCCTGCCTGCTGGTTTTATCTTCGCTCGGTCCCTTATGGGCATGGGGGGCGGACGGTGCAAAGCCGGCCTCCAGGCAGGAGTCGGAAGTCAGGCTCCTGTTCGGAGGGGACGTTCTTCTTTCGCGCGGAGTGGAACGTAGGCTCGACTTGACCCCCGGGGCGCTCCGGGAGGCTTTGCGCAAAACGCTCGGAGGCGCGGACTTTGCCGCGGCCAACCTCGAAGGAGCGGTGGGCGGCCGCGAGCGGTGCGGGTCTTGGGTCCCAGGTAAACCGTGCTTTGCGATACCGCCGCGGTTGGCGTCCCTCCTCGCCGATGCGGGGTTCAAGGCCATCGGAACCGAGAACAACCACAGCGCGGACTTAGGCGATGAAGGCCGCGCGACAACCCATGAAGCTCTGGCCGACAGCTCGATCCTCCCTCTTACTTTCGCGGATTCGCCCCAGTTTGTCAGGTTCGACCATTTCACGCTGGGGATAATCACTTTTTCCAATCTTCCCGGCCGGGACGGCCGTTTCGTGCCGATCCCTTCGACAGCGCTCAGGCAGAAGCTGCGCCTTGCGGCCAACCTTGCAAACCTGGTTGTAGTCTACGTACACTGGGGCAGTGAACTTCTTCCCTGGCCTGATGAAAAGCAGGTCCAGGGAGCGAAGTGGCTGGTTTCCCATGGAGCATCCTTAATTGTGGGCTGCCACCCGCACGTGGTGCAGGGGCCGGAATGGATAGACGGGAAGCCCGTTTTCTTTTCCCTCGGAAACCTTGTCTTCGACCAGGTTTACGCGGCGAGTAAGACCGGTCTTTTGGCCCAATGCCGGGTCAGTGGTGCCAGGTGCAGATTCTCGGCCATCTCGACCCACACCCCGGGCGACTCTTTTTTTCCGGAGATCGCAGGGCACAACCAGGCTGCGGATAAGGTTCTGTCCGGACGGACGATAAATCTTTCGAGGGGACTGGTGATAAATGGGATCACGTTGAGGCCGGGGAATGGTTCGATGATCACCGGGCGCACCGGCAGCGGTTCGGGCCCGGGACATAAGGAAACGGCCGTAGAGGGCGTACGGGGAGGCAAAGTGTTGTGGGTTTCCCGCCCGGTCAACCTGGTATCCCTGGAGCCGATGGCTTTGCCGGGCAGGGGGCGCGCGCGACTCCTTTTGGCCCTGGAACGCTGTTATTCCGATTTCGATCGCGCGACAGCCGTTCGGCCGTATGTGTACGAGCCGACACGCAAAGGGCTCGTGCCGGTTTGGCGGGGGACGTCTCTGGCGTGGCCGCTTCTCGATGCAACCCTTCTTCCCGGAAACAGGGGAATTCTTTGCGCCCTGCACAGCGGGGGATCGTTCCTGGCACCGGGCGCGGGCGTCGGGAAGCGGCGGGTAGCCGCATACAGGTGGAACGGCTTCGGCTTTAGCGGGGTCGATGACAAGGAGATTCAAAACGCTTGCAGGAGTTGCTTCTCATACTCATTTTAGAGCTACATTTTATTCGCTCCTCTCGGGGAGAGCGTGCGCCCTTTTTCCTGGATCTCCTGGAGGTCGAGATGGAAACGAATGGGGCCCCGCGATTTGCCGGCCCGGGAGGGAATGCGCAGGTCCCTTGTTGTGGGGCACTGCGCGGTATCTACTGTTTCGAGGTTGCATTCGGAAGCAGGTGAAGACCACGAAGTGGCGATGGAGGCGTGGCCCTTTGGAAAGACCGCGACTTCGGCGTCTATAAAGTCCAGCGGGGCGAGGGCTGTTGGCGGCTCGACCAGGTCGTCTTTTTCGGAGACGCAGATAAGCCACTTGATGGACTTTTCCTTCATGGCCCTGAAATTGAGCGGTTTGCCGAATAATCGGAACGGCAGAGTTCCGTCTTTTGAGACGGGCTTTGTCCAGGAATCGAAACTGAGCCGGGTGATCTCGATCGGCAGGTCTGCAATGTCGTAGGTGAGCCAATGGCTGATCGCCGCAGCGGCCTTGCCGACCCTGGGCGATTTTGCCACCCCGCGGTCGAACAGCGTCAAATCCCGGTAAAAACTAAGGAAGGGAGCTTCATTTTCTATACTCTTGAGCTTGAAGACCCAACTCAGGATCTTACCGTCTACGACCTTGTTGCCGTTGGGCAAGGTTTTTAAGGCATACCCCAGATTTCGGAACCGCAGGGGCAGATGTTCGATGTAATCGACCATCGATTTTCCCCGTGAACCGTCGAGGGGGGAGACGCTGGTGATAAGAGCGTCAACGAGGCCGTCGAGTTGTCCGGACATGATGTCGACAGCCGCAATGAAGCCGCCCTGGCAGTATCCGTTCAAAGTGACCGGCCTGCCGTGTTTTGCAACCAGCACTTCGCTGAAATACCGCATGTCGCGGGCATCGTCTTCTCCCGTCATCGTCTGGACAGCCGGCGTTTTGCTAATGTCTTTTATAACTCTTATGTAGGTTGGGATGGATTGGTTGGCGAAAGCATGCACATAACTTCTTCCTTCTCCGGGAAGAAAAGCCAGTATGTTGGCCCCAAGCACATAAGGGGGCACGATGATCATGGGTTTTCCCGCCCCGCTTGTCCCGATTCCTCCTTTGGTCGGGAGCACCTGGTAGAGTTCGAACCGCTCGGTCTCGGCAGTTTTTATATAGCCGCCGTTGTCCAGGTGAAGACCGTATTCGGGTTCGATATCGCGCACGGCGCGTGGAAAGGCGTAATAAAGAGCGTCCATGATCTTTAGCTGCCGTTCGGAGTAACGAAGAATGCCATCCGGCAGAGTGTTCCCCGCAAGTGAGAGCACTTCCCGCAGCTCTTTGGTTTGGTATTCGGTAAAGGCCTGGATGCTGGCCATGGTCCCCCTGGCGGCGACATGCTTTTCGAAGAGCAGAAGTTCGAGCAGATCGTTTGCGCGTTGAAAAGGTCCGTCGGACCGAGCCAATTCGATGTCGCTGAAGTTGTTGAAAACCTGCCAGAAAGGATTCATGAAACTGGATGCGTAGCGCATAACGCCCATCCAGAAAAGGAATTTACTCCCAACCATATTGGCAAACGTCTGCAGAACAATCGCATTGAATTGGAGTAAATCGGGTGCGGATTTTTCCTTGAGCCTACGCCCGCAGCCTTCGGTCATAGAGTGTTCGATTGATTTTTCTTTTATGTTGATCATAGTTAAAAAGATAATGGCGGGTTTCTCGCAAGTCCAATCGAGGCGAATCGATCCGAAACGCGGGGAAAAGGACTGGCTATTGGCGGAGACATTGATGCAAAGAGCCAAAAGCGCAGGGATTGCGATTTACTGCCGCCGGCCGGGCTTTCCACCCGCCCGGGGCGCACCCGGCTTAACTTTGTGCCCTTTATTCTTCCCCGCGGGATGGCGATGCTCCAATAGGACGTTTACCTCCGAGCCCGCCAGTATGACGAGCCCTCCGATATAGAACCACATCTGCAGCACTATGACTGCCCCGAGGCTCCCATAGGTGGCGCTGTAGTTGGAAAAATTGGCCACGTAGACCCGGAAGCCAATGGAAGCGAGCGCCAGGAAAACGACTCCGAACAGACTTCCCGGGGAGATAAACCTGAATTTCTGCTCCACGTCCGGGCCAAAGTAGTAGATGGTCGCGAAAGCCGTGAGCAGAAGCAACGCGACGATTACCCAGCGGAAGATCTCGAAAAACACGAGCAACGGCCCGCTCCATCCGATGAGGTTTCCGAGCCAGACCCGAATTTCCCCTCCGCTCACTATCAGGCCAAAGCCGCCCACCACGAGAATGAAAAAAAGGAGCATGAGCACCAGGGCCGTTGCCCGGAGTTTCCAGAAGGGGCGCCCCTCCTTTACCTCGTAGGTGATGTTTAGCTGCTGCATAATGGCGTAGAGGCCGCTCGAAGCCGACCACAGGAGGAACAGCAGTCCAAAGGAAACAATGCCGGTGTGCCTTTGGGAAGTGACGCTCTTGACCACCCCGGTGAACAGCGTGGCCGATTGCCGGGGCAGAACCTGACCGACCAGGTCCATGATGGCCTGGTCCAGGTGGGGGATCGGGAGATACGGCAACAGGCCGAGTCCGACGATGGCGGCCGGGAAAATCGAGAGCATCATGTAAAAGGCAAGAGCGGCAGCGCCGTTATAGACGTTGTGGTCCGAGATCTCGTTCTTCAGTTCCTTCAGGAACTGCGCTACCCGTGCTCCGAACATGTTCCTTCGCTCCTGTCATGAGAGCCTGGTCTCCAAGATAAATCGGATTTTTGGGTCTGCCCGGAATTTGCGCGCGTTCCCGGGCGTTTGACCAGCGCCCTGGCTGTGTTTAAATTGATATTTCAGTTGGTTAGATTTCTCGCGTGACGAAAGGAAAAGTATAACATGGAAATAGAACAAACTCAGGCGTTTGAAAATATTCCATCCGTCGAGCCGGCGGCCGGCTCGACGGATGGCGGCGAACAAGCTGTCGCCTGCGGGGTCCAGGGCTATTTCAGGAAAGTGACGCAGGGGCTGTCACGGGAAATGGAGACAGAATCGCGCGAGTTCGTCTGCGAGCAGTTGAAAGCCCTGTCGGTCAAGCTGGACGACGTGGCGGAAGTGCTGGCCAACACCGCGAAAAATTTTCGCGAGAAGGAAAAGAACGGGTTTGCCGACATGGTCGAGGCCGGCTCGGAGGCGGCGGCTCGCCTATCCGGAGAGCTTCGGGAAAAGTACGCCGAAAGGATAGCGAGCGGCGTGGAGGAAATGGTGCGCAACCGATCCTGGATCTTGCTGGGAGGGGGAGTACTGGCCGCCGGGATGTTGATCTGGGGGCTTTCAAGCCGCAAGGAATCCGGTAAAACCACCGGCCTCTTTGGTGGACCGGGGGGCCGGGAGGAGCAGCCTTATGGACCCCACTGAGCAGGAAAGCATGAGGACCAGGGCAAGGCAGGGATTTTCCTCGCTGGGAGATGTCAGCTCGGATCTCTTGAGGAATGTTTTGAACCTGGTCCGGGACGAGATCAGGATGGCGAGCGCCGAGATTTGGCAAAAGGCGGCGAACGCCGGCAAGAGTTCGACTATGCTCACCGTCGGGGGATTTGTCCTCTATGCGGGGTTTATTTTTCTGCTGGCCGCGGCCGCCCTGGGTCTTTCGCTCGTGATTGCGCCCGTATGGGCCTTTCTAGTGGTTGGAGCGGCCGCCCTGGTAGTGGGAGCAACCCTTACGATGATCGGTAAAAGGAGGCTCAGCGCGGATATACTGCCGCGCGAGACCATCGATACCGCCAAGGAAGATACAAAATGGATGCGCAACCAACTAACATAGAGCCGCAAAGAAGAACGCACATGCGGCAGGCGGAAACAAAATGGGAAAAGGATTTGAGATCGGACATGCTTCAGACCGAGGAAAGGATTGTGGAGGATATAGAGAATCTCATGGAGATGTTCAGGGCGGAGCGCGTAGTGAATTACCTGGCCGCCGCCGCCAAAGAAGAGCTGGCCCTGCGGTTTAGAGCCCTCGAGCGGCAGGAGCTGGAAAAAATATTTTCCGGGGTAAAAGAAGCACTCAGGGATCGCCGGTATGTGCTTGGCCTGATAGGCCTGGGAATTACGGGTCTGGTTTTTTACAGCCTGATACCGGAGAGAAAAAGCGGGATGGCGAGGAGCGTGCCGGAGATAGCGGGTACCGGCAGGCCCCCGTATTCCGGGCAGCCGGTCACCTATCCCCTGGTTCCCGATTCCGATCGGGCGGGGATGGTTCCACCGGAATGAGGTCGACCCCAATGGTTTTGAGTGGAGGGACCGAAGCTGGGGAAGTTCCAATGTGCGTGACGGTCATAGAGATAATGCCGGTCGCCGAGTTTGCAGGCCGCTTTGGCTGGGGCTACGACTGTGTGAACCTGTTTGCCCCCACGCGCCTGTACGGAGACCCGGACGCAATGCGGCTGTTCGTGGACCGGGCTCACGGAGAGGAGCTCGGGGTGCGTTGGCGAGCACGTATTCCCGGACATTCTCCGAGTTTGCGTCGCTCTTGTCGGCGAGCATTTGAAGGAGGCGTGTATCGGCTCCATCAGCGAAGTGTTCGACGCCGAGCCGCCCTTTACGCCCCGGGGGTGCATCGCGCAGGCATGGAGCGTTGCGGAGGTACTCCGGAGCTTTGTGGCGCTACGTGCGCTCACCACCCGGATGGGGTCGCCAAGCGCATTGCGCAAAGGGGCCGCCGCCGGATTTTTGAGGATCTTGGTGCATCGCTTCCTGCTCCTGCAGGGCACCCGCCGAACGCACCTCTTTGGGAACACAGAAAATTATCACGGACGATTAGAAACCGGATGCCCTGTCATTTACTCCACCGCTACGTTCTTGAGACCGATTGATCAATCCAGTGTATCAGGTGAACCGGCTATCAGACCTTGTGTTTACGGAAAACCGAACCCAAAAAACGGAGTATTGATATAGAATCCAGGTCCATAGTAGTAGGTGTACGGGTAGGAGTAGTAGTATGGGTCATAGTAGCCGTAGTGTCTGTAATACCTATCATCACCACGATAATATCTATGCTCGGCAACTGTCTTGTAAGTAGCAGGAGATGTTGGTTGCGCTTGGACAGTGGAGTGATTTAACGCATAGGCGTGTGTGGCGGAACCGCCGAAAAAGGCAAACAGCCCCACCAGAAATGCCAACGAAAAGACAAATATTAGACGTTTCATGGGTCACCTCCATATACTACCGCGTTACTTCAGCGGTTTGCTAATTCGCCCTTTTCCGGCCAGGCCGAAAAAGAAAAACAAATGCCCGTATAAATACAGTAACCATCGTAGACGACATCGCAACTATGTGCGTTTATTCGCTAAAATATGCGGGTGGCATGGGCAGGCATTGCCTGTGACCCGGGCAAGAAACGATTTGCCCGCGCCACCCCCCCCGGTTTCTATTTCCCGCCGGGGATATGCCTTGGACAACACGAGGCCACGATGCCCCCGGTTCATCCCTCCCTGGCTGTTCCTGGCTGTTAATTCGGCATTTTTCCCCCTCTGTTTTCCTATCATCTTGATTTAATAGATGTTTTGCGATTGGGGAGTGAAAATAACAGCGTAATAACAGCATGCGAAAACAGCCAGGAACAGCCAGGAACAGCCAGGTTAACAGCCAGGTTAACAGCCAGGTTAACAGCCAGGGTATTCGCGGTTGATTGAGGGGATGGCGAGTTCAATTTCGGACCTCCTGGAGCACATTTCAGGTTGCCCGGTGGCAGGACACCGCGCCGATGCGAAACGGCCTAAATTCTTTCCCTGCTCCGCGCATATTAGCACCGGGCAAACACGGGGGGCAAAACGGCAAATAGAGGCGGCAATAGAAACGGCAATAGAAACGGCAAGTAAAGAGGCAATATGAGAGCCGGCGAATCGGTGAGTGAGTGATACCCGGTTGGGTTCAAGATTTGCCGCTTCGATCGCGGCCGGTGAGCAAGGTAGCCTCAGTTGTTCAGCCAGCCTCCTGTAAAGCCGGCCTGTTTAAGCCCCTTTTTGATAGAGGGGTCTTTTTTCATCAGGTCCCAGACGAATCCGGTGCGGTAGTTTTCCACCATGAGAAGTATGGGCCCCTGATCGATAGCCAGGTATTGGTTGTCAAACCAGCCGGTCGGCTTGGACGACCCTGGATAGCTCAGATTGAAGGCGTCTTTGAACCCATACCTGCCGTAGAGCTTTCGGTCGAAGTGGGTGCGAAAATAGTCGAGAGTGGGGATGGTAATCTCCGGGGCGAAGGGCACCGATCCCCCCACGGCGGTGGGGGAGACAGTCCCGTCGTCTCTTTTATAGCCGACACAGGAACCTCGGGCCCAGTAGGCATGAAATACCACCGGCGTTACGGTTTTTCCCACGGTCGTTTCCCCCGGACCGTCGGAGGCCGTCAGGCCCCACACAAGATCGCCGTAGCCCAGCCACCGGTTCGGATTCTCAATGCAGTAAGCTCGATTTGCGTACACGGCCCGCGTCGAATTTATAAAATAGTCTATCCCTTTCGATCTCATATACGCGTCCCGGATACCGCGAAAATCTATCCATACCTGTGAATACTGATGTCCGAAGAGCGGTCCGAAATCCACGTGCGGCAACCCACAACCATCGCTCCACTGGTATGTCGAGGTCCATCTGGTCCAAGTCGACCCGTCAATGGGGTGCGTGGGTGAGCCCATAGCCAGGATATAGAGGATCATGGCCTCACTATAGCCCGCCCAGTGGTATTGGATGAATCCGTCTTCGGGGGTCCAGCCCATGCTGAGCAGCGGCTTATGTTTTTTGGAATAAGCCCAGGGCCAATCGACTCGACGGTAAAGCGAGTCGGCATAAGAGCGGATTTCGGTCTCCACAGAGCCGCTGCCGTCAAAATAAGATTTGGAAGCAAGCACGCCGGCCATCAACAGCGCCGTGTCAATTGTTGAGAGCTCGGACTTTTCATACCGGGCGCCGTTATCCATGCGTAGAAAATGGTAGAAAAAACCCTTATAGCCGGACGCGGTGCCCGGGGCGTCGCTTTGTGGCGCATTATAGAGAAACTTCAAGGTCCTGAGAGTCCGTTCTGCCGCCTGGGCGCGCGTCACATAATGGTTCCGCACTCCCTCCGGATAGACTGTCAGAGCAAAGCCGACGCCCCCGATGCTGGAGTACTCCCCGCCGGGGAAATGATCGGGAATGAGCCCGTTCAGGGGATTGGCGGTTTTCCAGAAAAAGCGGAAGGTGTCCCGCTGCAAATCGTCCAGGAACATTTTCTGCTGCCGGGTGATCTTCCAACCGGCTTGTGATGTCCCCGCGGAGGCCAGGCTTACGAGCGGCCCGATGACCAATAAGAACGGCAGCAGGATAACAGAGGTAATGTTAAGCCTTCTCATGCCCGGAGGTGCTTCCTTTTTTCGGTGATTGAATTGATGCCGGTTCCTGCGGCGCGTACATGGTAACCCGCATTTGGTTCAAAAACAACCTACCGGAAATATAGTGGAAACTACCCATGTCGATTTCCAGCGAAGGATATAATTTAGATTTTTGGGAGGCAAAGCTTGAAGATTTTCAGGGGGCGCCGGCTGCCAATCGGCATGACGGTTCTGATGGGAATAGCGCTGCTGCCGGGCGGCTGCTGGAAGGGTACGGGCGAGAGCCGAAAAACGCTCACCTTCTGGGCGATGGGCGCCGAAAGCGAGGCGGTGCGGCTCTTGATTCCCACCTTCGAACGCGAACATCCCGGAATCAGAGTCAGCGTGGAGACGCTTCCATGGAAGGGTGCGCATCAAAAGCTGCTCACCGCTTTTGCCGGCGGTTCGACACCCGACTTATGCCAGCTCGGCAACACCTGGATTTCCGAGTTCGCGGCAGTGGGGGCGCTAACGCCCCTTGGCCAAATGGTGAAAGCTTCGAGCATAGTGGAGCAGTCCGATTATTTCCCCGGCATATGGGACACCAATGTCATCGGGGGCGCCCTGTATGGCGTGCCGTGGTATGTCGACACGAGGCTGCTCTTCTACCGGAAGGACCTGCTTGAAAAAGCGGGTTTTGACCATCCGCCGCGAACCCGGGCCGAGTGGGCGCGGCAGATGGCGGCCATAAAGGCCATGGCCGGGCCCGGACGCTACGCCGTTTTGCTTCCGCTAAACGAATTCGAGCCGCTGGTGTCGTTCGGTTTGCAGCAAAGCGGTTCCATGCTGCGGGAGGGGGGGCGCTACGGCAACTTTGAGAGTCCCGGCTTCAAGAGGGCGCTGCATTTCTATGGTTCCATTTTTCGGAACGGATGGGCCCCTTTGCTCACCGATGCCGATATCTCGAACCTGTGGGCGGAGTTCGCCAAGGGGTATTTCACCTTTTTCCTGTCCGGTCCCTGGAACCTGTCGGAACTAAAGGCGAACATGCCCGCCAATCTGCGGAACGCCTGGGCGAGCGCTCCGCTGCCCGGGCCAAACGGCCCCGGAGCGTCCATCGCCGGCGGCTCCAGCCTGGTGATCTTTGGTGCTTCGCACCATAAAAAAGCTGCCTGGCAATTGATCGAATTTTTGTCGGAGCCCAAAGTTCAAAGCCGGTTCTACCAGTTGGTGGGCGACCTGCCGCCGCGGCGAACCGCCTGGGAGAATTCCTCCCTTGCGGGAGATCCCAATGCATCGGCTTTTCGCGTTCAGCTCGAACGGGCAAAACCAACCCCGAAAGTTCCCGAGTGGCAGCACATCGCTACCGAAATCGGCTTGATCGGCGAGCGGTTGGCCCACGGCGAGCTGACAGCGAACCAGGCCGCCAGGGAACTCGACCAGCGGGCCGACGCCATTCTGGCCAAGCGTCGGTGGATACTTGATAAAAAGAGTCAACCGCTCGGAAAATCCGGCCCGGCGGGGCATGGTTTGCATGTACCGCCGAAAGGCCTTACTTTTTGTCGGTCACTCGATGCGGGTTGATGCACTCGTATTTAACACCACGGAGTTTGGCCGATTGAATAAATGGTACACCGCATGGCTCTTTCTTGCACCGGCGCTGATCGTTCTCTGCGTGTTCTTCCTCGTGCCGGTGCTGGCCGCCTTTGGCTTGAGCCTCACCGATTTCGATCTTTACGCGCTGGCCGATTTTCATAACCTGCGATTCATAGCACTGGACAACTACCTAAGCCTGCTGCGTCGGCCGCTTTTCTGGTCCGCGCTCCGGCACACGCTCTATTTCGTGGTCGCGGGCATGCCGCTCACAATTTTTGCCTCCCTGGGAGCGGCTTTACTGCTCAATTCCAAACTGGCGCGATGCAAGTCGTTTTTTCGCACCGCACTGTTTGCGCCGGTGGTGACCACCCTTGTGGCGGTCGCCGTGATCTGGCGCTATCTTTTCAACGCGCGCTTCGGATTGGTCAACTACGTGCTCGTAAGCATGGGCATCCATCCGGTCAACTGGCTGGGCGATCCGCGCTGGGCGATGCCGACGATCATCCTGTTTGCGGTGTGGAAAAACTTTGGCTACAACATGATCATCTTTTTCGCCGGTTTGCAGTCGATTCCGGAAGAGCTTTACGAGGCCGCCCGCATTGACGGTGCGTCGGCCCTTGCCCAATTCCGGCATATTACGCTGCCGATGTTGCGGCCCACAATGCTGCTGGTGGGCATCCTGACCATGGCCGGCTACTTTCAGCTCTTTGCCGAACCCTACGTGATAACCGAAGGAGGGCCGCTGCAGAGCACGGTCAGCGTGCTCTATCTCATGTATAGCGACGCCTTCAAATGGTGGAACCTGGGGGTTGCTTCGGCCGAGGCCTTCGTGCTCTTCCTGCTGATGTTTGCGGTGACGGTGGGTTTCCTGCGGTTGATGCGGCGGGGAGAGCGGGTATGAACGCGCCTTTTGCTAAAATCGGCATAAACGTGCTGCTCACAGTCGCCGCAGCCCTCACTTTGATGCCGCTATTCTGGATGGTGTCCGTTTCGTTCATGCCTTCGGGGGCCACCCTCAGCTTTCCGCCGCCGTTTCTGCCCTCGCACCCGACCCTTGCCAATTACAGCAGGCTGTTTGTCTACGCCGGCATGGGCCGCTATCTGCTAAACAGCGTATTGGTTGCTTCCGGCATAACTTTTTTCTCGCTGGTTTTTAACGTCATGGCCGGCTACGCGTTCGCCAAGCTGCGGTTCGCGGGCCGCGAGCGCATCTTCCAGGCACTGCTGGGCGCGCTGGTCATCCCGTCGCAGGTGGCGATGATACCTCTTTTCATCATGCTCAAGTGGATGGGGCTGGTGAACACCTATGCCGGCGTGATGGCGCCGACGCTAGCTTCGGTGTTCGGCATTTTCCTGGTGCGCCAGTACGCCCGCACCTTGCCCGATGAACTTCTGGAGGCTGCGCGCATCGACGGGGCGGGGGAACTTAGGATTTTTGCGCAAATCGTTTTGCCTCTTCTTAAACCCATAATCGTAACCCTGACGATTTTCACCTTTCTGGCGAGTTGGAACGACTTCATGTGGCCGCTGATCGTGCTGACCGGACAGGATCATTACACCCTTCCCGTCGCCCTGGCCCTGTTGACCCGCGAACACGTCCAGGATACCGAGATGATGATGGCCGGATCGGTCATTACCGTTCTGCCGGTGCTCCTGCTGTTTCTGGCGCTGCAGCGCTATTACATCCAGGGCCTTCTGGCGGGAAGCATGAAGGGTTGAGGTCATCAATCCCGGGCCATCGTGTATATCGTGTATATGGAGTATGTGGAATCATAATACCCTGCAAATTCTCGAACGAGGGGGCAAAGTCATCCGGTGTATCAAAACAGGCGGCGGCTCTTTAAATCTTTTGGGGTGTTGGCGATAGTGCTTGCGGCGTTAGTTTGCCTGCAGCCCGGGGCTTTTGCGGGGCTGGAGGGCGCACCGCCCGGGACAACGCCCAACGGGTATTTCGAGCAGCTGGCGAAAAGCTCCCGGCGCGGTCTCTATCCGCGCGGTTTTTCGGGCGAACAGACCTACTGGACGATCGTGGGAGTCGACGGCGGCGGGGCGCATTCGGCGCTGCTATCCGAAGAGGGCGCCGTCGAGCCGAGCCGGGGCGGGTTCTCCGTCGAACCCTTTCTGATCGTCCAGGGACGGTTGTTGTCGTGGGCCGACGTCACCACCGGGCAGACCCTTGAAGATAACTACCTGCCCATGCCGGAAGTGAGATGGAAGACGCCCGGATGGGAGCTGCGCGTGCGGGCGTTTGCCTCGGGCGACCAGGCGCACTCTCGATTAAACCTCAGCTATACGGTGATAAACGATTCGAATCAGGCGGGTAAAGTCACCCTGGTGCTGGCGGTGCGCCCCTTTCAGGTGGATCCTCCGACCCAGACTCTCAATCTGAGGGGCGGCTTCAGTCCCATCCACACTATTGACTGGAACGGCCGAGAGGTCT
>JARLHP010000239.1 GCA_031292195.1 Syntrophobacteraceae bacterium | reverse complement strand
CCAAGACCCTCAATCCGGAATCCGACCCCGTTTTCAAAAAATTCAACATCACCCGCAAAATGATCGATGATTCTCGAAACGAGCTCAAAACCGGCATGACGGATGTAGCGAAGGCGCTTGGCTCGGTGTGACTGTCCTTCGTTGATACCGGCGAGGGATGTCAATGTGTATATAGGCGTGCGGAGTTCGGTACCTTGTCGAGAAATACCTGCTGGGCGTATTTTTCGTTGAACTACCTTTTTTCATCTGGAAGTTGGTCACAGAAGTGACGTGCAAGAAAGAACAACCATTCCAGTTGACTACGTTGAAGCATGCTAACATTGAACTCAGCGGGCACGCATGCGGTAGAGACAATTGAGTCGAGATCCTGGATGACATACCGGGGCACGACCTTACGGGCCCCCGCCGGAATGACGCATGCCCTGACGAGTGCGACAAGTAATTCTGAAAGCGCCAGTTCCCCGCCGAGAAATGTCCACCAGTCCGTACCAATTCGAACATTTACGTCAATTCTTACCCCACGATGACGAAATGAGCAGTTCCATTTTCGGGTCGGCGGCTCTATGATGAATTTTGATCCTTTTATCCCAACTATGTTACGAAGGACATGCCAGTCCTTTTTGTTTGATTGTTTTGGTGTCCCATAAAGGACTGCATATGTGAAGTCTATGTGGTCAACTCCGGCCTTTTCAGCCCATTGCTCTGCATGTGCAACGATATCGTCAGCAATATCCTTGCTCATCTCGTCATTTAGACACCGTGGGCCGCTTTTTATCGTAGCCAGTTTAAGCAAATCATGTTCTTGCTTCTTTCCGTCAATTACCGACCCTTCGGAATGCATGGAGCTTGGGACATCTTCCCAGCCGTACACCGGCAAAACAACCTCTTGGATCATTCTCCCGGCGGAAGTTTCCATCGATGAGAACAGCTTGGCGGGCAAGATGTCCTTTTCGATTTGGTCCACAAATTTATACTTCTGCTGCTGGCAATAAACCATCAAGACAAACGGGCTCGTGTTAAATTTGGAAAACTCTGCCGTCTGAATTGGCAACGCAGCTATATGACTGGTAATGCGCTCTCGCAATCTATTCTCTATCTTTAGTACCCTTTCTCGCGAATATGTATCCCGGTCTATGAGGGCCAATTCTTCCAGCAACGAAACCTTCGTTATTATCCTTGGTTCAGGTCGGGGGAGGTCGGGGTTACGAGCCATCTCTATTTCCCTCCCCCAGCAAACTCCATGCATATTTCGTTTTTGGAGGCGCGTAGAAAGCGTCCGCATTCTCCTCGCCATCGTTCCACTGGACCGCCATTCCGTTCTTGAACCACTGTCGGGTCCTAACGTGTGACTGGAGATACACCTTCCGAAAAGGCCGTAACTCGTCACCTGATGGTTTCCATCCTGATGGAGCCATTCGGTCGAGCGCCAGCGCGATGACTTCACCGGCAATCTGGCCGAGCCTAACCGGAACAGCATTTCCTATTTGAGCGTACTGCTGGCACGGTGTCCCACAAACTACCCAGTTGTCGGGGAATTCCTGGATCCTGCAATATTCTCGCACGGTGAGTGCCCTTACCTCCTCGGGGTGACACAAGGCTGTGCTCGCGTGATTTGGCATGGTAACAAGGGTTGGGCATGGTAGATCAAAACTGAGTCGCCGCCACCATCCCGAGCGACCACCTTTCGCATGGAACGCCCTTCCCAAGGACTCTTTTTGTAAGTTCTCAGGTAGATGTCGCCAGTTGCCGCCAGGGGGAACAAGTGAGAGGTATTTCTTCTTTCTGGGGCTAAAATCCATGATAACCGGTTCCTCGTCAACCAAGCCCCTTATGGCGTCTCCCAATGTCTTCCATGGGCTCAGCCTATCTCTGGTCTTACCGAAGAACTCTAATTGCCCATTGTCTCGAGTGCCCGGACCATGGGTAGGCTTGGGGAAATCAATGATTTCATTAAACCGGTTCCCAATGAAAATTGCTCTTTCTCTGAGCTGGGGAGCACCGTAGTTTACGGCATTCACTTCGAAACAGTCCATACGGTAAGAGGTGTTCCCCAGCCTCCGCAGTTCGCTTGCAAACAAATGTAGAACTGAACCAGGCTCCTCGTCTGCGCTTAGCGGCCGTCCACCCTTTTCGGGTCTTTCAGCGATCGGTCTGTGGTTCACTGCCGCAGATAAGAGGCCACGCACATTTTCCATTAAAAAGACTTTCGGCTGCAAAATTTCAACAAAGCGCAGAAAGTCCCACAACAGGGTCCCTCTGGGGTCTTGAACGGTTGCCCTACGCCCAGCAGTGCTGAATGACTGGCAAGGAGGCCCACCCACTAATAGGTCAATATCACCGGGTTTTATCCCGAGATCCTCGAAAAGCTCCTTGGGGTCAAGGTCTTGGATATCGATGCCATAGACTCTGGGGGAATCCGAGAGGTTTCCCAATTCAACATTCGCCCTGATAGTATCGCAGTAGATTTGCTCTTTTTCCACAGTAGCAAGTATTTCGAAACGGCCGCTCTTGTCCAAACCCAAGTCCAGCCCCATTGCTCCAGAGAAGAGTGACACGACCTTGTATTTGAGATTATTGTTGGTCATAGGTAGCCCCCACCCTTGGCCACACCTTTTTGACGGCGCTTTTGAATTCTTCTTAGTAGTTTCGAGATACAGTCATCAAGCTCGTCTCGAATCTGGTGCTCCCAAAATCGCAAGACAGATATGCCGTGTCTACGGATTATAGCATCCGTGTTTTTGTCTCTCTCCTTGTTCCGGGAAATCTTCGCTGCCCAAAATTCTTTGTTCTTTTTGGGAATGTGCCCGCATCGGCCACACCCATGCCAAAAGCAGCCGTCCAGGAAAACTGCAATGCGTTCCTTAGGGAAGAAAAAGTCAGGGCGCCCCGGAACGGAACGGGATTGCATTTCCCAATCCGGGACGCCCGAAAGGATGAGGGCCTTTTCGAATTTCTCTTCAGTCGTTCGGTTGCCTTTCCCACGAACAGCTTTCATAAGCCGTGAATGGGAAGGTTCAACTCCTTGGAACTCTCCGCCCGGAAGTATATCTTTCAGGAACTTCTCCACTTTGCGCCTCAAAACGTCTTTCCAGTATAGCAGTGAAACTCGCCCCTATAGTTTGTATCAGTTTCAGGAAGCACCGTAAAACAAAATCGGCAACGATATGGAGATCCGAAACAAGGGGTGAGGCAGTCCCGAGGTCCAGCCTGATTGGAAGCGAGATGAAGCGATCAAGTCCGCACCACCCAAGCATCTATGGGGGTGGTGCGCTTGGTGGTTGAGCAAATAGCTCCAACATGCAGCGTAAAAGTCCATCGATTCCGTTGTAGAAGAGCCAGGAGTCGAGGCGCAACTCCGACTTGGTACCCCGCAGCAAGAAGACGGAAATGGTACGATCTTCTTCTTTACTTGTCTTCGGCGGGCGGGTTCGGTTATTCCCCGGACCACCTTTTGAAGACGAGCGTCCCGTTGGTTCCCCCGAAGCCAAACGAGTTGGAAAGCGCGATGTCTATCGCAGCCTCGCGGGCCACGTTGGGAACGTAGTCCAGATCGCAGTCCGGATCGGGGTATTCATAGTTTATGGTCGGGGGCATGATCTGATTGTGCAGGGTGAGGGCGGTGTAGGCGGCCTCCACTCCACCCGCGGCGCCCAGCAAATGGCCGGTCATGGACTTGGTGGAACTGACGGCCAGCTTGTAGGCATGGTCACCGAAAACAGTCTTTATGGCCTGAGTCTCGTATTTGTCGTTGAGTTCCGTTGAGGTGCCGTGGGCATTGATATACTGCACGTCCCGCGGGTTAACGCCGGCGTCGTCCAGGGCCATTTGCATGCACCGTGCGGCCCCTTCGACTTCGGGCGCCGGAGCGGCCATGTGGTAGGCGTCTCCCGAAGCCCCGAAACCGATCACCTCCGCATAGATTTTGGCGCCCCTGGCACGGGCAAAATTGAGTTCCTCGACGATCAGCACACCGGAACCCTCGCTGAGGATAAAACCGTTGCGTTCCTTGTCGAACGGCCGGGAAGCATGCTGCGGGTCGTCGTTTCGAGTCGAAAGCGCCCGCATGGCGTTAAAGCCGGCTACGGCCAGGGTCGTAATGGTCGACTCCACCCCACCGGTAATCATCGCTTCCACAAAACCGTTTCTAATGAGGTGATAGGCCTGACCCACGGCGTGGGTCCCCGCTGCGCAGGCGGTTTGCAGGGACAGGTTGGGGCCCTTAGCTCCGTGGTAGATGGAGATAAGGCCCGGGGCCATATTGCTGATGATCATCGGAATGAAAAAGGGGCTGACCTTCTTGGGGCCCGATTCGATTATCTGCTTGAGGGATTCCTCGATGGTAAGCAACCCCCCGAGGCCGCAACCCATCACCACGCCGACACGGGTAGAGATCTCGGGAGCAATCTTGAATCCGGCGTCTTCCATGGCATAGTGAGCCGCCCCCAGGGCAAACCGCAGAAACGGGTCCATCTTGCGCAGTTCTTTTTTGCTGATGAACTCCTCGGGATGAAAATTTTTGACCTCACCGGCGATTTTCGAACCGTATGCGGAACAATCAAAGCGGGTAATAGGCCCGATGCCCGACTTCCCGGAAATGAGATTGGACCAGTTCTCCTCGATTCCAATGCCCACCGGAGACACCAGCCCGATACCGGTAACAACCACGCGTCGCCTGCAATTATCTGATTTCATCCTGCCTTTCCCCGAGTCTATTTGCGTTTGCAATTTTTTACCCTGCGGCCCCGGCGCGCCGGCATGAACCCGGGCAGCCAGTCGGACCTGCATCTATTCCTACGAAGTTAGGTTCAAGCCCAGCCGCCACGTCCCGCCCCCTTTTGAAAAAGGGGGAAGAGCAAGAGGCGCCCCGGCAGCAGGCGGCGACACGTCGCTTAGGCCATGTACATTCCGCCGTTTACGTGTATTACCTGGCCGGTTATATATCCGGCCGAATCGGAGGCAAGAAAGGCGACAGCACTGGCGACCTCTTCGGGAGCGCCGGGTCTACCCGCCGGAATCTGGGCAAGCAGCACCTCCCGCGCCTTCGCCGGAAGGGCCGCCGTCATGTCTGTTTCGATATATCCCGGGGCTACGGCGTTTACCGTGATCTTTCTGGACACAATTTCACGGGCGAGGGATTTGGTTAGACCGATAATCCCCGCTTTTGCCGCCGAATAGTTGCACTGCCCGGGGTTACCTGTGACCCCCACCACCGATGTGACGTTAACGATGCGCCCGAAGCGCCTTTTCATCATCGGCCTTATGACCGCCTGCGAGCAAAGAAAAGCGCCCTTGAGATTGGTGGCCATTACGACATCCCACTCCGAGGGCTTCATGAGGGCCAGGAGGTTGTCCCTGGCTATACCGGCGTTATTGACCAGGACGTCGATACGGCCGTGGGCGCCAACGATTTGATCGAAGGCCGCCTTCACCGCATCGGGATCGGCCACGTCGAACTTCATGGCGGTCGAGGCGCCGCCCCGGCTTCGCACCAGGGACGCAGTCTCGTCGGCAGCCTCCGGACTCGAGTTGTAATTGACGATCACATGGGTATCGGCAGCGGACAACCCCACAGCAATGGCGCGACCGATCCCGCGGCTTGCCCCTGTTACCACCACAACTCGCTGCTCGCTCAATTTAAATCCTTTCAGTGACTCGTGATTCGTGATTCGTGACTGGTGAATAGTGAATAGTAAGTGGTTAGAGACAGGGACTCGCAAATCACTGCTTTGGCTTTTTCTAATCACTAGTCACGAGTCACGACTCATTCTTACCGCTCGCGCTTGATTCGCTTGACGAACTCGGGGAGGAATTCGAAAAGATCGGCTACCACCCCGTAAGTGGCCACATCGAAAATAGGAGCGCTGGCATCCTTGTTTACGGCCACGATAACCTGGGAACCCTGCATCCCGACCAGGTGCTGCACCGCTCCGGATATCCCCACAGCCACGTAGAGCGTGGGCGCCACAGTTCTGCCGGTCTGCCCCACCTGGTGCGAAGGGGCCATCCAGCCCTCCTCCACCGCCCCGCGGGAAGCTCCCACCGCGCCGTTCATAAGCCCGGCGAGCTCCTCGATCAAATGGAAATTCTCAGCGCTTCTAAGGCCCCGCCCCCCGGAGACGATGACGTCGGCTTCGGTGAGTTTGGCGGTCTGGTCCTGTTCGGCGATAACTTCGAGCACCTCCACCCGCGCCTCAAAGCAGCGGGAGGGAAGTTCCACCCTTTCGATGCGGCCCTGCCGACCGTCCATTCGAACGGGCTTCATGACCTTGGGGCGCACCGTGGCCATCTGCGGCCGGCGGTTGGGACAGATTATGGTGGCCATGATGTTTCCACCGAAGGCGGGCCGGGTCTGGAGCAGATGGCCTTCGTCTCCGATGTCGAGTTCGGTGCAGTCGGCGGTAAGCCCGGTTTTCAGGCCGGCGGCCACCCGAGGGATAAAGGAGCGCCCCATGCTGGTGGCCCCCGCCAGGACAATTTCCGGACGCTTGCGGTTTACCAGTTCGACGATGCACTTGGAGTAGCGCTCGTCGGTAAAGTGGGCCAACTCGGGAGCATCGACCACGTAGACCACTTCAGCGCCATAGGAGATCAGCTCCCCGGCCATTTGGTCATCCAGGCCGGACCCGAGCAACACGGCCCCGAGCTCCACGCCTCTTTTGTCCGCCAGAATGCGCCCGGCGCTGAGCAACTCGTGGCTCACCCCGTGGACTTTGCCTTCGCGCCACTCCGCGTAAACCCACACCCCCCGGTAGCTCCCAAGGTCCTCGGAAGGCCCATGGCCAACTTCGGGTAGAGACAAGGCCCCGAACTCGCACGTATCGACGCAAATACCGCAAAGCGAGCAGTCATCGGAGATTTCAACCTGGTTTTCCCGCAGCGCAATGGCGCCCATCGGACAAGCGTCCGAACAGACCCCGCAAACCGTGCACTTCTGTCCGTCTACAATAGCTTTCATAGACCTGGCACCCTGGCCTTCTTTAAATATTGGAAAAGCTGTTCGGCCTGATTTTCAATGGAGCCTTCGAGCTGAATCCGATTGGTTCGCCTTTGCGGGCTAAAAACCCGCACCACCTGAGTAAAAGAGCCGCACAGCCCGGTGGAGTTGGGGTCAAGCCCCAGTTCGGCGTTGCCCCAGACGGCAATTTCGGCCTTTTTGGCGCGCATCTTGTGCCTTAGCGACGGAACCCGGGGCTCGCCCAGTTCCTTAATAACCGTCAGCAAGGCCGGCAGCTGCAGCTTCCACAGTTCGCTTCCTTCGTCGGTCTGGCGCAAGACCTTCAGAAAACCGGGCTCCTCGATGTCGATCTTTTTGACAAAGGTGGCGTAAGGCACATCGAGCAAAGCGGCCATTTCCGGCCCGACCTGCGCGGTATCGCCATCGACCGCCTGTTTTCCGCACAGGATGAGGTCGACGTCGCCCATCTTGCGGATGGCGGCCGAAAGCGTGGTGGAGGTAGCCCACGTGTCGGAGCCCGCGAAGGCCCGGTCGCTTAACAGCACGGCGTCGTCGGCCCCCAGCCCCAGGGTCTCTCTCAGGGCCTCGGCGGCCTGGGGAGGACCCATGGTCATAACCGTCACCCTCGCCCCGTTCAGGTCCTTGATCTTAAGCGCGCCTTCAACCGCGAACATATCGAAGGGATTGATTATACTCTCCACCCCCTGCCTTACCAGGGTGTGAGTGTCCGGATCGATCCTGACGTTTTTGGTGTCAGGCACCTGCTTGATGCATACGACTATGTGCATATCAGATGAAGCTCTCCTTCAGCCTGCCATATTCCTTGTTGAGTTCCTGGCCGATGATGTTTCGCTGAATTTCGTTAGTACCCTCGTAGATCTGAAGGATCTTGGCGTCGCGCATCATCTTTTCCACCGGGTAATCCTTCATGTACCCGTAGCCGCCCAGCACCTGCACGGCACTGGTAGCCACCTCCATGGCCACGTCTCCGGAGAAGACCTTGGTCATTGCGGCCACCTTGCTGACCTCGCGAGGATCTGAATCCATGTAGCGGGCGATGCTGTAGAGCAGTGCGCGGGAAGCCTCGGTTTTTGTGGCCATATCGGCCAGTTTGTGCTGAATGGCCTGAAAGCTTATGATGGGCTTATTGAACTGCACCCTTTTTCTGGCGTACTCGACGGCCACATCCAGGGCTCCCTGGGCCAGCCCCACTCCCAGGGCGGCAATGCCCGGCCTGGATTTATCGAAGGTCTTCATGGCGATGATAAATCCCATGCCCTCTTTGGCGATCAGCCTGTCGGCCGGAATGCGGCAGTCCTGGAAGATCAGTTCGCGAGTGGTGGAAGCACGGATACCCAGCTTTTTTTCTTTCTTGCCGAAGGAAAACCCGGGGTCTCCTGTTTCGACAACGAAAAAGCTGCCGCCTCGCGGACCTTTGATCCGGTCGGTTATGGCCAGCACGGAATAAATCTCCGACTCGCCGCCATTGGTGATCCATTGCTTGGAGCCGTTCAGGATATAATGGTCCCCGTCTCTTACGGCCACGGTGCGGATGCCGGAAACATCGCTTCCAGCTCCCGGCTCGGTAAGCCCGAAGGCCGCCAGCCTTTTGCCCGAGGCGATCTGAGGCAGGTATTTCTGCTTCATTTCCTCACTGCCGAAAAGAAGGATCGGATAGGCCCCCAGACCGCTGGCCGCAAAGCTGGTGGCAATGCCGATGCAAGCCTCTCCCAGTTTTTCCACCGCCAGGCAGTTTTCAAATATTCCCCCTCCCATTCCGCCATATTGCTCGGGAATGTAGAGCCCAAACAGGTCGGCCTGGGCCAAGTAGCGCATGATCTCCCACGGGAACTCCTCGGCTTCATCCAATTCGGCCCTGATCGGGCGAATTTTTTCCCGGGAGATCTGCTCGGTCAGCTCCTGGATCATTTTCTGTTCTTCAGTCAAGAAATAGTCCAACGTGTTCCCTCCGATAGAAAGCTTTCCTCAGCTTCGGTCCCCGCACCAGGAAGCTGGAATGTAGAAATTAGAATCCGGATTCCTTAACACAAAAGCGGAGATAAGCCAATATCGAGTTCCGCGCCATGGGGCGCAAGAAAAGAAAAAACGCACCCGTTCAGCGCTACTCGGTGTATATCCGTAAAGTTCCCGGTGGGCAACGCTGCGCTTTTGCACACCCTACAAGGCTTAGCTCGACCTTATGAGTTTTTTGTTGGGCTGCGCTTCGCTTAGCCCAACCTACACGGGGCGCTACGCTTACCATACGGCGCCATGACAACAAGGTTTCCGGATGGAAACTACTTTGGCGCACCCGTCCATCTGTTTTTGAAGTTTTCGAGAAAGAGCAGGGCGCTGAAATGCCGGAAATCAACCGGAGAACCGGACTGTTCGAGCTGGAGAGCCGACATATTTTCGCAGATCCGGTCCCGGGTGATCCGGAATGCAAGCCTGATGGCATTGGAGACAGCCGAAGGCCCGGAGCGTCCATGCGCCACCACGACCGGCTTTCTCACTCCAAGCAACGGCGCGCCACCAATATACTGGTAGGCCAAACTCTTTTGAAAATCGTCGAATATCGCTCCGAGTGCGGCCCGGTCCTGCCCGATACGAGCACCGAGGGCCCCCATCACCCACTCCGCGAACCCCTCGTACATTTTCATGACGATGTTGCCGACAAAACCGTCGCAAATCACCGCATCGGCTTTTCCCTCGAACAGTTCGTTTGGTTCCAGGTTGCCGATAAAGTTCAAGCCCGAACGTTTTATAAGAGCATAGGCGCGCTGAACGGTGCGAGTGCCCTTGACCGGTTCGCTGCCGATGTTCAATAGACACACGGCGGGCCGCTCGATCCCCCGGCTTATCCTTAAGTAGAGATGAGCAAGAACTGCAGACTGGGCGAGGTGTAAGGCCCCGGATTCGGGATGCGCCCCGGCATCGAGCAGGATCGGCCTTCCGTCCCCGGTGGGAAAAGAAACGGCGAGGGCCGGCCTTTTAAGCCCGGGCAGAAGACCGACAAAATGCTTGGCGGCGGCGACAACCGCCGAAGTGTTCCCCGCGCTGACCACGGAATCGACTTGGCCTTCGGCCAGCATGCGCATTGCAACGTTGATCGAGGCTTCACGCTTCTTCCGGATGGCCGTCGGACCGAATTCATCCATGGAGACGACCAGGGGCGCGTGAACGACTTCAGTCCCGGGCGGGAGCCCCGGACCTTTGGACAAAAGGCCCCGAACAGCCGGTTCATCTCCGATCAGCACCAACTCCGCCGGACATGACGCCCCGGCCAGAAGCGCGCCCTCCACAACCGACAGGGGGGCATTATCTCCGCCCATGGCGTCTATAGCGATTTTCATCCAGCAGACTCGCTCCGGCCGGCCGCTCTATTCTTCTTCCAGCTCCAGGACCAGGCGGCCTTTATAGTACCCGCAGTTCGGGCAGGCGCGATGCGCCAGGCGCAATTCACTGCATTGGGAGCAACGAGCCAGCGCCGGCATAGCAAGGGCGTGATTTGCCCGGCGCTTGTCACGCCTGGCTTTGGACGTTTTTCTCTTCGGTACACCCATCTTTGTAAGCTCCTATTTCCAATCTGCCCGTAAAAAGCGGGCCTTGCATGCCGCAGAAAAAGACTATTGCTCGGACTGAGGCTTTTTTACCAGTCGGAGCCCGGCAAAGGGTGACCGGGAACTCCCCGGTTCACACCGGCACTGTTCTTCATTGAGGTTTACGCCACACCCGGGGCATATCCCCCTGCAATCTTCGCTGCAAAGAACCTTGACCGGCAGAGCCAGAAAAATCTGTTCGGCAACCAGCCTGTCCACTTCAATCACTTCACCGTCAAAAAATTCATAGAGCAATTCATCCGGGTCGAGTTCTTTTTCGTCGTCCCGGTCCGTTTGCGCCTCGGTGACAAGATAGATATCGACCTGTTCGTCCAGGGGAAAAGCGAAGGGCTTGAGGCAACGGTGGCAGCTGACCTGCAGCACCCCTTTTATGCTTCCCGTAATCCTGACATGGTCCGGGTGCTTGTCCAGCTGAAGAAGGACATTGACCGGCCTGAGCAGTTCGACCTTGAAAGGGTCCTCCGGAGGAACGAACCGCCCCAGCATCTGCTGGTCCCAGTGAAAGCCGAGGCTGCGTCCTGAATCCGGTATTTCGTCAATACGAACCCGCATATGGTGCACTCTTTCATCAAAACAAAATAGCAAGTATAGGCCAATCTTAGCTTTTGTCAATTATTTTTGCGGGCCGCCAGGGGGATCGTTTTCTATAGTTTTTCCACCGCCTGTTTGACCACGTCGTTGGACATCAGGGCAAACACCTCTTTCCAGGCATGCAGAGTCCACATGCCTTTACCGTAGCCGAGGACACGGCTCGTCTCAAAAGTGGCAACGGGTTTGCCACACCGACTGATGTTCACCCTGACCGTGAGGACCGTGTCGCCCCAATGAGGCACAAGGCGCTTGCCCAGGTTGGGCTCCTTGAAAGAGACGATGCGGCATTCCATCACGTAGGGCGAGCCACCGGCCCCGGGTTTCCAGAGCATTCCCCTTTGCCCGAGCGACTTCTCCACCCCATTCCACAGCAGTCCGATAGCATCTACGTCATAGATCTGCGGGGTATCGTTTGACACATCGGCCACCCTGATCTGTATGGGGGAATCCGGGACCTTGGCCTCCAGGGGCACAGCGGGTGGCGACTCGGCGTTCTTATGTCCCCAAAGGGAGCAGCCGAACAGACATAACGGCAGGAGAACAAGCGCCAAAAACCGTATCCTTTTAACCATAGATGTGCCTTTCTGCCAGATTTTGAGCGAATTTATATGAAAACATGGCAATAATCAAATCATTACGGCCGACCCCCACCTCTTGGCGGAAATCGGATAGTGCCAGAGGATGTCGAAATGGGCAAGAGCATAATGTGACAGTGGAGAGTGAACAGTGAGGAGTGAAGAGAAAAAGGTCATTTCCGAACCGGCGGGCCGCAGTGGTCACTGGCCACTGTTCACTCTTCACTGTTTTAGAGTATTATGCTAAGGAATGTGCCCGCGGCCGGAGTGATCCGGCATCCCGGGCGCACAATTACAGGGGGGGCCTGACGGTTCGCCCTCCACAGGAGAGTATCAAACATGGAACAGGTTATCACCCGATTTCCCCCCAGCCCCACGGGCGCCCTTCACATCGGAGGGGCGCGCACCGCACTTTTTAACTGGCTCTTTGCGCGCAGCCTGGGCGGCAGATTCGTTTTGCGCATCGAAGACACCGATGTGGAGCGCTCCACGGAAGAATCGGTCAAGGCCATTCTGGACGCCATGGAGTGGCTGGATTTGGGCTGGGACGAAGGCCCCTATTTTCAGACCCACCGGCTCGCGGTCTATCGCCAATACGCCCGGCAGCTCCTCGACTCCGGCCATGCCTACTGGTGCGAGTGCAGCGCGGAGGAACTGGAAGTGCGACGCGGCCAGGCGCTGGCAGAGGGGCGCAAGCCCAAATACGACGGCAGTTGCCGGTCCAAAGGGCTGGGCGAAGGAGCGAACAGAGTGCTCAGGTTTCGGACCCCCGAGACAGGCACGACACTTCTTAGAGACATCGTCAAAGGCGCAATCGAATTCGACAACGCCGAACTCGACGACCTGGTGATTCTAAAAAGCGACGGGATCCCCACTTATAATTTCGCCGTCGTTATTGACGACATTACCATGGGGATCACCCACGTTATCCGCGGCGACGATCACGTCAATAACACCCCGCGCCAGATTCTGATCTACAGGGCCCTCGGGGCAAAGCTTCCCGAATTCGGCCATGTGCCGATGATCCATGGCGAGGACAGGTCTCCCCTGTCAAAACGTCACGGTGCGACTTCGGTCATGGAATACAAAAGAATGGGGTTTCTCCCCGAGGCGCTGCTAAACTGCCTGGTGCGGCTGGGCTGGTCACATGGCGACCAGGAGATTTTCACCCGCGACGAGTTGATAGAAAAGTTCACGCTGGAAAACGTCGGAAAATCGCCAAGCATTTTCACCATGGAAAAACTTTTGTGGCTAAACGCGCACTACATAAAGGAAAAGCGGCCGGAGGAACTGGTCGAGCTGCTTCGGCCCTTTGCCGCTCTGCGCGATTATCCCCACAAATCCGATGGTTTTTTGGCCGGCGCCATCCGCACGTTGCAGCCCCGCACCCACACGCTGGTCGAAATGGCCGATGCCATGCGCTTCTACATGGTCGATGAAATCCAATTCGAACCCGAAGCCGCAGTCAAGTTCCTCACCGCCGACATGCGCGAGGTTTTCGGGCGACTGATCTCCGAGTTGTCCGCACTGGAAACATTCGACGAAACGAGCCTGGAGCCGGTCTTCCGCACTACGGCGGAAGACTTGAAGGTGAAGCTCGGAAAAATTGCCCAACCCGTACGGGTGGCCCTTACGGGTGGGACCAAAAGCCCGGGCCTTTTCGAAATCATGGAAGTGCTGGGCAGGGAAACCGTAATCGCACGACTTAAAAAAGGACTGGAATATATCGCGGGCAATTGAGGTGGAGGGCGGGATCTGCAAGGGCCCTTCGGGATAGTACACCGGTAAATTGGTTCTGCCGGGGAATTCCTAGTCTTTGTAGGAGCGGCTTCCAGCCGCGATTTGTCTTGATCGCGGCTGGAAGCCTGCACCTCAACCCTACAACACCATTGATCTATCCTCGTCCCACGATCCAAAACAGGT
>JARLHP010000238.1 GCA_031292195.1 Syntrophobacteraceae bacterium | reverse complement strand
CTGATACCGTTCAATTACCTGAAGGCCCACACGTCGCTGCCCACCATTGTCATCTCCGGAGTAAGCCTGGCGGTCAGCACGATATTTTTTTTCTTCTGGAATTTTTTTCTCAATTTCAGGACCGATTCGGGCACCGGAGAGGCGCTGGCGCGCTACCTCGCGGCCGCCTCCTTCATGTGGCTCATTTCTACGCTGACGCTCAGTTTTTTTAAAGCCCTCAACCTATGTTCCGGATTCAAGATCGGAAAGTATCCGGTCGATATCGATATCCTCTCCCTGCAGGTTTGCCTTAGCGGCGTAAAATTTTTACTCTACCACAAGTGGGTATTCCCGGCCGAAAAGGGAGGGGATGGAAAACAAGCCGTTTCGGTAGACTATTCCTGATCCAGCCTTTGGCGCATTCCCGGACGTTCGTACCCGTATACTTCCTGTGACCACCTGGCAGACCATTTGGCGAGCGGCACAATAAACGAGCGCAACTCTTTTCCTCTTTCCGTCAAAACGTAGCCGTCCACAGTTCGTCCCACGATATCCGCATCGCGCAACTCCTTTAGCCGGCTGTTGAGAATGGAGGGCGAGACTCCCCCGCAACGCTCCTGAAGGTTGCGAAATGTGCGGGGGGCCTCCTCCCCCAGGTACCACAGGATTCCCAGTGTCCACCGTCGCCCCAGCAGGTCAAAAAGCGCATTGATGGGCGAGCCGGACTCCGAGCCTCTGACTTTTGCTCCGGGTCTGGGCGTGGACATTTCAGGAGGATGCCCCGGCCACTATCTCCGCGCGGCTTTTTCCTGCCAGCCCGATGGCGCCGTTATCGAATTCCTGAATGAAAACCACGTATTTGTCCGCTGAAACCTTGGTGATCTCGACTGCGGCATCGGTCAGTTTCCGGATGAGAAGAGTCTTTTCGTCCTGGCTGATCGGGTGGATAGCAACTGTAATGACGGGCATAACATCCTCCTGGGGATTAGGTTTCAAATGCTACGAAAATAGTAGCATGCTACATAAAAAATAGCAACTTGTATTTGCTCCGACTCCAACTATAAAATGAATGCTCAGCTGGTAACATCACCGGAGTAATCGGACAAGATCGCCTCAATTTGGTCGATGGAGTTTTCCAGTATGTTCAATAATCGAGGCTCAAAGTGTGTATTGGCATTCCCACGCATGATTTCGAGCGATTTTTTCACAGAGTATTCGGTTTTGTATGTCCTCTTTGAGCGCAATGCGTCATAAACATCGGCGAGAGCGACGATACGGCATTCCACGGGGATGGCCTCTCCACTCAGGCCTTGCGGGTAGCCGCTGCCGTCCCATTTTTCGTGGTGTCCCATTGCAATCGAGGCGGCAGTCTGAAGAAGCGGATTTGCGAATTGATTGGTGCTTTGCTCAGCCACGAAGCCCATACAGGCCAGATAGCGGCTAAGGCCGATTGGTGGTTTGAGCAAGATATTTGAACCAATCTCACAGTGTTTCATCATAACCGCCCTTTGTTCAGGGCTGAGTTTTCCCTTTTTTAGTAAAATAGCGTCAGGCACCCCGATCTTCCCGATGTCGTGCAAAGGCGCCCCCAGGAAGATCTTATGTGTGAGTCCGGGCGGCAGCCCCAACTGCTCGCAGATAATGCGGGAATAGTGGCCCACACGGATAATATGATTCCCGGTTTGTTCGTCCCTGTATTCACCGGCCTTGGCCAGCCTCCAGATTATATCCAGACGTGAGAGTTCCAATTGACGGGTGCGTTGGCGAACGCGCTGCTCCAGTTCCTGGTTATGCCTGCGGATAGTATCCTCATATTCCTTAAGACGCAGGGAGTTGCGGATGCGCGCGATCAGGTCTTCCCGATCGACCGGTTTATTCAAAAGGTCGGTTGCTCCCAAGTCGAGGGCTTTACGTTTGGCCGTTGCATCCATATTGCCCGTAAGGATAATAATGGAAGTGTTTTGGACAGTGGGAATGGTTCGCATTTCCCGCAGCAGATCGAAACCATTCTTGAGCGGCATCAGGTAATCGGAGACTACAACATCGGGCGGATCAAACTGTGCGAGGCCGATGGCCTGATCCACGCTTTCAGCGAATGCCAGGTCCCATTGGTCACGGAAGTTTCTGAGCGATCGGCGAATACCGTTAAGAAAATTGGCGTCGTCGTCAACAAATAAAACCCGGTGTTTTGCCACCATTTTTAAGTCTTGACGGCTGTCCATATCGTGAATCTCTCAAATTGGTTCTAAAAAAACTGTTTGCTCAGGCCCGCAAATGGAGAGGGAACGGGAAGCTCATCAAGAAGATGAATCTCCATCGGCTTGCCCCAGGTTTTTGAAAAAAGATTCACTTCTCGTGACTTCTTTATTGATATCCCCAATCAGGGTATCCAAATCGTATTCCACGTCCGGAATTTCGATCGCCCCGCTTGTGTCTCTGTCAACTTTGGAGATGCCTGGATTTTGCCTTTCGAGGTTTTCGAGAACGGAGCTCTGACGCCTCACCGTAGCCAAAAGACTGCGGCTCTGCCTCGAGAGTTGCCTCTGCTGCAGGGCCTGTTTGATTGTGACGCCAAGTTCGACTGCGCTGCAGGGTTTGATCAGAAAGCGGTAAATGTGGCCCCGGTTAATGGCGCGCAGGGCTGTATCAAGATCAGGATGGCCGGTCAGCATTATTCTGATGGTTTCGGGATAGCGGTCGCAGACCACACCTAGAAGCTCCGACCCAGACATGCCGGGCATCATTTCATCTGAGACGACGACATCGAAACTCTGACTGGATAGAATCTCCAGGGCTTGCGTCGGCGAACCGGCGCTTACAACTTCATAGGGCTCCTTACGAAGTCCTCGTTTCAGGGCTTCTACCACCTGTAGTTCATCATCGATCAAAAGAATTCTATAAAGATGCATGATTTTCCCCACTTACTGAGTGTTGGGAGATAATGTCTTGACCATCTTAGATGGTACGAGCACCCTGACAGGCTCCCTGACGCCCGGTTTTTGGACAAAATTTTTCATTCGTTCACGCAAGGTCAGGTTTACCCTGTAACCTTTGGCCACAAGCAGACGGCCATCCTGCAGGAATAAATCGCCGTCAATAATCATCCCGTCTTTGAGCTTGCGCGATGGCAGGGACATCTTCTCATAACCCGCCTCAACGTCGAGCACCATCTGCAGCGCCGCGAGCACATTCGGATCATATCGGCCGGTTCTTGAAAACATAATTTCCAGTGCGTCACTATCGGATATATTGGTTGCATGAATCCTGTCAAAGTCGAGGACCGCCTTGAGGATTCGTGAACCCAGCAAAACTTCTGCGTTCACTGTATCTTGGAAACTTCTTTCCTGGTCGGAGATGATTTTGGCGACAGTTTCCATTCTGGGCATATTGGACAGCAGTTCTGAAGCAATAAACGGATGCATGGCAAAGAGCCGCATTTCTTCATCGGTGAGATCCTGGCCTCTGTAAAACTTCTTCATGGCTTCATCAGGCAAAATGACGCATCCAATCTGAGAAAGATAGGCCGCCGTTTCGATTTGCCACAAGTCTTGCGCCTGCATCGCGCTGGCAATTTTGTTGACAAGACGGGTGATTCGGGTAGCTCGGCCAAAAGCTTCCGGGTTGATTAGCTGGAGGATTTCAACCAGGACTTTGAGGCTGCCCCGAAGCGTCTTTTCAAGCAGTTCGCGCTCTGCGCAAATGAGCTCATATTGGCGAATCCCGGCTGTAAGAGCGTCTCTTAGAATCTGCGGCTGGCACGGTTTGGTCAGGAAGCGGAAAATATGTCCCTCATTTACGGCCTCGATTGCCGTTTGCAGATCCGCATTGCCGCTGAGCATGATCCGCACGCTTTCCGGGGCCGCCAGTCGCGCGCGGTGAAGAAAGTGAATACCGTCCATCTCCGGCATGCGGAAGTCGGAAACTATCACCGAAAAAGGGCCTCTCTCCGAGAGGGCGGCAAGACCCTCTTGGCCGCCCAACGCCGTTGCGATGGGAAAGGTCTTTCTCAACAGCCGCTCAAAGCCGGCTAAAATGTTTGGATCGTCATCGACGAAAAGAATCTTCGCAACCACCGTTTTCTCCAAGCCTGCATGGATCAGAGCAGGTGAGCAGCAACTCTTCAATCCGGTCTATTCCTGATTTGGACAGGTAATCCAGATCGAAGTTCACAGTTTTATTGATATTTCCAGGATCATTTTTGCCTTGGCATTGGTTTGCAAGATAGACCGCGGTCAGTGCGCTCAGAGCGTCATTCGGGCATTCGCCCGGACAGTGGTGGAAGGCGACCGCATTGACGACCGATTCGGAAAAACCCCATATTCCGAGCAAATAGGCGCCAATCCTGCCATGTGTTGTCCCAAGGACTTTCTTCTCGGCTTGAGAAACGGGACACTCTGTAGAGCTTGCGACTTCCGCAATCTTGCCGCATGCTTCAGGCAATCTGTCTAAGAGAATCAGTTTTCCAATATCATGGAGTAACCCTGCCAAAAATGAGTCTTCAATCTCATCTTGTGTCAGGTTGAGATGCCTGGCTATTTCCCGGGCAAGACAGGCCGTTGCGAGACTGTGATCCCAGAGAGTCGCGATGGAGTAGCAAGGCAAGTCGGAGCTGGAAAACCCGGAAAAAATCTTTATGCCCAGCACCAAAGCTTTGATCGTCTCCAGGCCGAGCAGGGAAACGGCCTTGGCAGGGCTGGATATGTGTGTTGCAAGCCCGAAGAAGGAGGAATTTACAAGCTGAAGGATCTTTGCGGACATGCCAAGGTCTTTTGATATGATGTCTCCTACTCTGGCAAGCGAACCATCGGCGGAACGTATTTCATCAATTATCTCATAGTAGAGAGAGGGCAGGCTGGGTAGCGATTGAATTTTCGAGATTACTTCGGCGAGCGAATCGTTTTCCAAAAGATGGCGCACCGCAAATGTGCGGGCCAGCGTGGCCTTCAGGATTTCAGCGTCGCAGGGCTTGGAAAGGTACAGGTGTACTGGTTCTATGGATTTAAGGAGCTCCTCCTTGTCCGACTGGCCGGAAAGAATAATGCGTACTGTATGTGGGTATAATTCCCTTACGTGATTAAGGAGTTGGCAACCATCCATTCCCGGCATGCGCATATCGGTGACTAGGACATCAAAAACTCTCGCAGCCAGGATTTCAAGCGCCTCCCGGCCGCTCGTGGCATACTCCATTTGCCATTCTTTTCCCATCGTCCGCAGTGTTCGCCGAAGGCCGTCAAGCACCATCGGTTCATCATCGACAAAAAGTATCCTTCTCATGACGACTCCATGCCGTCTCTTAGCGGCAGCTTAAGGACAAATATGGCGCCCTGGCCTACTTCCGATTCAAAAGTTATGGCCCCACCGTGCTTGCCGACAATGACCGAATGAGAAATCGCAAGACCCTGGCCTGTTCCTCTACCCACTTCTTTTGTGGTGAAAAAAGGGTCGAAAATCCGCGATCTGATTTCTTCGGGGATGCCGGCGCCATTGTCCTTTATGCTGATCTCGGCGAATTCGCCATTAAGGCGGGTGGCTATTGTGATTACCCCTTTGGACCCGGATGCTTTTCCGAATTTTTCCGCTATGGCGTGCGCGGCATTTATCAGCATGTTCAGAATAACCTGGTTGATTTCCCCTGGAAGGCACGGAACCAAAGGCATGCCGGTATCCAAATCGGTCGCGACCTCGGCTACGTACTTCCACTCGTTTCGTGCGACATTGATTGTATTTTCGATAGCCCTGTTGATATCGACGCCTGTTTTCTCATCTGTTCCCGGATGAGAGAATTCCTTCATCGACCGGACGATTTTGTTTATGCGGCCTATGCCCTCAATCGACTGCTTTATGGCATTTGGAATGTCTTTTCTGATGAAATCGAGGTCTATCTCATTTTCCATCTCCTCGATGCTTTTCACAAGATCATCGGTGGGAGAGCCTGCTTTGAGGCTGTCAAGTAATCGATCATGGAGAAGAAGAATTCTTTCCAGATCCCCGAATGATTCATCAAGAAAGCGAGCGTTATCTCCAACGAACTGGGCAGGCGTGTTTATTTCGTGGGCAATTCCGGCTGCAAGTTGACCAATGGACTCAAGTTTCTGAGCTTGGGCAAGTTGTCTTTCGAGCAGTACGTGTTCGGTTGTGTCCGCTCCGAGGATAATAAGCCCTGAAAAATTGAGGGAACTCTCCATGATCGGACTTATCGTCAGGTCCAAGACACCGTCCGTATTGGTTCGGGCAAACTTGACGGCTTTGAGCGTCATTGCGATACCTTCGGAGCAACACCTGCGAAGGAGTTCATTGATCTTATCTTTATCCCAGCGAATCGGACACTTATAAATTTCCATCCCCAGCACTTCGGAAGACTCGATCTGGAAAACTTTTTCCGCCACGGCATTCCATCTCTTTATGATTCCTTCGTTGGAGACTTCGATCATTATCAGGGGGATGGAAGAAACAAGGGCTTCGATTTTCCGATGGGCGCTGGAAACCTCTATTTCGGCTTTCCCCCTCTCCTCGATTTCATGGAGCAGTTTTCTATTTACCTCTTCCTTCTCCATCAACAGGCTTTTGAGTTCCCTGGTCCTTTGCTCCACGTTCTTTTGCAACAGTACATTGTTTTCAAACAGACCGAATGAATTCCCGGTCGATGCGACACTGTTTTCGACCCTGTCCATCAGGACCCGGCGAACCTTTTCTTCTTTATGCAACTTGGATTCGAGGACCTTGACCCTGTTTTCCAGTTCTTCGACCCGGTTCATATTATTCCCCGATCGCAACACCAGTTAGCGTCTGGTTGACGTGAACACAGTCGTATTGTTCTCCGTAGGTGCTGAACCCGACAAAGTTCGTCCCGCGAAACAGATTATCAACCTCTGCGGCAAGACCTTTTTCGACTATTTCCAGTTTTCTCAAGATGCAGTCACAGCCGAGAATGAGTCCGGGGTTGGGGACCTCCTGATATATCCTGTGCAAAGTGTTTTCGAGGTTGGCCACTAAATTTTCTCCCTGTCCCACGCTCAGGACGAGGCCGGCGTCTATGGCGCTGAAAAGAGACAGACTTGCATCTTCGTTGACCCTTTGAATGGAGCGTACGTACCAACCGTCCCCGATTTTGAGCATCAGAGGATGCTTGGAAAAGACCGTCGGATTCAGACCGCTCACGGGAATGCCCAGTATGCGGGCGAACTCCTGAGCAGCAGGTTCGGCGTTGATTTCCGTGACGATTCTGCGGGACGGGTCGGCTTCGGTGATCACCAGTTTTTCCCCGGATGGTGTGAAATGTTGAGTATTGAAAACATAAAACGGCAGAGTTGTCTCGAAAAGGCTAAACACGGCGGCATCGGGTATGAATTGGCCATCCCAGTAAATCATTGTTTGCGCAAACTTGAGATCGTCGCCCGCAGAGCCCCCGATGATCGGGACACCCTCAAGCCTGTTGTAGAGCAATGAGATTACCAGCTCTTCAAACATGGACAGGCCGTCTATCATCAGGAAGCCGAACATCATGTTTCTGTCAAATCTGGGGGAAAATGAAAGCCCTTTGCAGATCTCATCGGCAATTTCTCCCACCCGGGAAGAATTGAATTGGTCCAAGGGTGATATAAGGCGGGTGTGGATCTTGAGTTCACTGGAGGCAAGGCCCGCGCCGACAATTCCCCCTTGCTGGTATCCTTTGGGTGAAATTTCGCCGGAAGTGGTGCATCCGATCAACGGGCAGGGGAATTTTCTTTTCAGTTCAGTCCCCAGCCTGGCCAGGTCATACATGGATGAGCAGAAAAAAATCACAACATCCATCTCCTCCCGGCATACCTGTGAGAAAAACTCGCGGACCGCCTGCTGTTCATCCCGGGAAGTGGTTTGGCCAATTTTAACGTTTAGTCTGCTTTTTCCCGTGCTCATGTCGCCCATCTCCTCCTAGAGACTCAATCGCTTTTGCCGTCCCATGCTCCACCGAATGACCGGTCACAGACTGCCGATCAAATCATACCAAGGGCGCACGGACTGACCGGATATTGGCTCCGGCTAGGCCATCTTTGATTTAAATCGTCATATTTTGATTAAAGGTTGAGGGTAAAAATAAGATTGAGTCGATAGTGGACACTGTTGGGGGCGGGGTAAGGCCTGGATTAGTAGATTCATGCTATTTGCAGATTACAAAAAAACACGGACGCCGCCGCTTCCTCCTGAAAAGAAAGAGAATAAACTCACCGTGGATTCTTTTTCAGGACAGTTTACGGTTTTTCCTCAACCGGTCCATTTCACGGGTTTCTTCTTTCCTCTTCAGCGATTCCCGCTTGTCGTATTCTTTTTTGCCCCTGGCAAGGGCGATTTCCACTTTGGCCTTCCCGTCCTTGAAATAAACCTTTAGAGGGACCAGTGAAAAGCCGCGTTCCTGAGTTTTACCCAGCAGCTTTTTGATTTCGGCGCGGTGGAGAAGAAGCTTTCTGACCCTTTCGGGGTCGTGATTATCGAACGAAGCGTGGGAATAAGGGCTGATATGGAGGCCGACCAGAAACACTTCGTTGCGCTTGACCCTGGCGTAGCTGTCCTTGAGGTTGGCTCGCCCTTCGCGCAGGGATTTGACTTCCGTGCCGAGCAGAACAATTCCGGCCTCGAACTTTTCACCAATTTCAAAGTCGTGATAGGCCTTCTTGTTTTGGGCGATCAATTTAATTTTTTCCGAATCGTTTACGGCTTTGGACATGGTGGAGAGGAATTCCTCGTAATTTTATTTTATCGCCTCAACCGGCGGTTAAGCGGGCCAGGCGTTGTTTATGCCCGGGTTCAAGAACCGGATTTTTTCATGACCGGAAGCGACGTATTTCCGACCCAGTTCGGATCGAATACCCGGAACTCTTCCGGAAATTTTCTCATCACCAGTTTACTCACCGCCTGTTGAATTTCCGAGGCGGTCCGCATGCGAATCACTTTTTCGACGAACCGGCAGCATTCCTTCATGGAAGAGCGCCTGATGAGGTTTTTTACCCGAGGAAGCGCCACCGGGTTCATACTGAAGGAGTCGATTTTAAGTCCCAGAAGAATGGGCACGTAGAGGGGTTCCCCGGCCATCTCCCCGCACACCGCCACCGGAATGCCGGCGTCGTGGCCCGCATCCACAGCCTGTTTAATAAATCTAAGCACTCCGGGATGAAGAGGTTCGTAGAGATAGGCGACATGCTCGTTCGATCTGTCTATTCCAATGGAGTACTGGATGAGGTCATTGGTGCCTATGCTGAAAAAATCGACTTCCTGGGCCAGCATATCGGCCACGGCCACAGCCGATGGGACCTCTATCATCGCTCCGAAGGGCATATCCTTGTCGAAGGGTATGCGTTTTTTGGTCAGCTCCGTTTGGACCTCTCTCAGGATGCGCTTGGCCTCGAAAATTTCCCCCATGCCGGAAATGAGCGGCAGCATGAGCCGGATATTGCATGCCACGGCGCTGGCCCGAAGAATTGCCCGGAGCTGAGTTTTGAATATTTCCTTGTAATGCAGGCAAAGCCGGATGGATCGCAGTCCCAGGGCCGGATTGGGCTCCTCCAGATTGGGGCACCAGGAGGTGAGCTTATCGGCCCCCAGGTCGAGGGTTCGGATGGTGACCTGGGAAGGCGCCATCAGCTCGGCCAGGTCATGGTAATCTCTATAGAGAGATTCCTCGTCGGGGAGTTCCACCCGATTCATGAAATAATATTCGGTCCTGTACAGGCCGATGGCTTCGGCCCCGTTGTCTTTGGCCGCCACGATCTCTTCGAGAACTTCGATATTTGCCTCGGCGCCTACCCTGTGGCCGTCGGAGGTTTCGGCGGGCAGATGAGCATGCCTGCTGATCTGCTTCAGGTAGGTCTGGATTTCGTCCTGGAGGTTTGCATAATACTGCAGCTCCCTCTCGCTGGGGTTGATAATGACCATTCCCGTCCGGCCGTCGACGATGAGCAGGTCATTTTCCGAGATGAGCCGGGCGGCGTTTTCCGCCCCGGTCACGGCGGGAATCCCCAGCGAACGGGCCACAATGGAGGTGTGGGAGACGCTTCCCCCGATTTCGGTCACTATGCCCAGAGTGCGCCCCGCCTGCAACTGGATGGCGTCGGCGGGCGAAAGATCGTGGGCCACTATGACGGCGCGCTGGTGAATGTGCTCCAGGTCGGTATGGTTCTGCCCGGCCAGGATGCGGATCACCCGGTCCCCCGCGGCGTTTACGTCGGCGATCCTGTTTTTGGCATAGTCTTCGGCGCTGAGGCTGCTGAAAAGCTCTTTGGCTTTCCTCAAAGACTTTATGACGGCAAGTTGAGCGTTGGTGCGCTCCTCTTTTATGTAGCGCAGGGATTGGTCGTATATGGACGGATCCCTCAGAATCATCTGCTGGACTTCCAGAAGCCTGGTATGCTCTATAAATTCGGACTTGATGCTCTTCTTGATGTTTTCCAAATCCGCTTCGGCCTCTGCGACGGCTTCTTCGAACCGCTTGCATTCCTCAGCGACGGCCTGGTCGCCGAAAAGCCGATAACGGGGTACGGGAATATGTCCGTGCTCCAGGAGAAACGCCCTTCCAATGGCGATTCCCGGCGCGGCCCCAATGCCCCGGATAATAAGTGAGGAACGGTCGTTCATCAGTCAGCCGGACCTTCCTAATCAAGAATAAGCCTTAATGCTCTCTTATTAGTCCATTTTCCCGGCGGAGGGAAGAGTCTTTACGGTTCGCCGAACTTGGTCTGAAAAAGAGCGGCGAGGGCACTGAGGGCTTGCGCGGCATCCGGACCTCTGGCGGTGATGAAGACTTTGCTGCCGAAAGGGCAAAAAAGAGACATGACGTCCAGGATGCTTTTAGCGTTTGCCGCGACCTCAGACTTGGCGATAAAGACTTCGGATTCAAATCGGCAGGCGACTTTGACAATTTGAGCCGCGACTCGGGCGTGGATTCCCATTCTATTGGCGACTATGAACTCCTGCGTCAAAGCCGGAGATTCTTCGTCACTCTGTATCAAAGCGTTTTCCCTTCTATCGTCGAAAGTTCGCGGGTCTATTAGCATACAAGCTCCTGGTAAGTCAACCTCAACGGCGCTTATAATATAAAAGATCGGCTGGGTGAGAATTTTCATTAAAGCAAAATAACCAGCAAACCTTTAAAAAAAAGCGGTGGTGGTAAATTTTTTTAAGGGCCGGTGAATGGGTGAATGGGTGAATGGGTGAATGGGTGAATGGGATAAGAGCCGGTGAATGGGTGAATCGGTGAATCGGAAAAACCAAACGAAACTGGGGAGGCTTCAGGGGCTCTCTATTGCTGAGAAGGGCCGGTGAATGGGATAAGAGCCGGTGAATGGGAAAGAGCCGGTGAATGGGTGAATCGGTGAATGGGTGAGTCGAGTGTCTCGAAAAGTTCTTATCGGCCTCTCCCGGCGCTCCGCGCCCCGGACACTGTGTGTCCGGGCTACCCCGGCCAACTGCGGCTTTTCGTGATTTCCGGGTGTGCCGTGGGACGTGAGGAACCGCTCTTCCGATTCACCGGTTCACCCATTCACCGGCTCACCGGCTTTTGGACGACTCACCGGCTCTTATGAACTCGATTACTTTTGTGGCGACAGACTTTGAATAGAGCATGGCGGTGTGGCTCAGGGGGCTGGTCTGGTCATAGGCCCATCCCTGGTAGGGAACCTCGTGGGCATCGCTTGGAAGCACCATGTTGTCGACGGGCGAAATAAGGGCCAGGCCGGGACAGGGAAGCCCGGGAGCGCCGGACTCAAGCCTGGTAAAAAGCGGCCCCTGGTAGATAAGGCTCGAAGCCAACTCGCCCACTCCGAAAGCGGCGAGCTTCGATCCCCGATGCGGGCTGCCGATAGTGATTACAGCGGCAGGTATCAAGCCTGCGCAGGCCCTTTCCGCATAGACTCGCGACAGAAGCCCCCCCAGGCTGTGGCCTATGAGGTAGAAAGGCCGGCCGGGGGCCGTTGCCGCAGCGTCGGCCACAAATTTTTCGAATTTTTGGAAAGTCCTTTCGAAATCGGTGAAAAAACTTCCGTAATTCATGAGGAAGATATTTTTGAATCCGGCTTTTCGCAGATGTCTTGAAAAGAGCAGCCAGCCGCTGGCATTGTGATAGAGGCCGTGGGTAAGGATTATAACGGGCCCGGAGGCCGGCAACTTTTCAGGCCCTCGTAGGCAGCCCAGAGGGTAGGTCAGGATTATGAAGGCGACGCTTGCAAATGAGGACAGCATGCCGCGCAAAACCATCGCGCTCAGTCCCCGGCCTTCGGGCCAGCACCGGGCCTTCCACCCGTTTTCATACCAGAAAAATGAATAGGTGACCAGCGCCGCCCAGATAGAGACAAGAAGCAACAATGCAGCCAGCAGCAATAAAAAGCTCACGAAGCCTCCCCGGTTCCGTTTGGTTTTTCCGATTCACCCATTCACCCATTCACCAGTTCACCGGCTCTTATCGAGCTCATGGAGCCTCCCCGGTTCGGTTTTGGTTTTTCCGATTCACCGATTCACCGATTCACCGACTCACCGGCTCTTATCCCATTCACCGACTCACCGGCTCTTATTTCACCGACTCTTATTCAATTTCCCGGTGACCGAAGGAAAGAGTTCCACATCGGTGTGG
>JARLHP010000237.1 GCA_031292195.1 Syntrophobacteraceae bacterium | reverse complement strand
TCCTACAGCGGCTCTAGACCGGCTGGCGTAGGATTGGGCTGTAGGTTGGGCTAAGCGTAGCGCAGCCCAACAAATACTTTCGCCACCCCGGTTAATCCTATGCCCTTGCTCTTTTAAGATACAAGGATGGGTGGAGCGAAGCGCAACCCATCAGGCAAAACGTGAACGCAACCTGGTATCGGGCCCCCGGAGGGTTTCCACCTCCTTATGGAAGTCAGTGGCGCGACCTTGCCGGCCTGTGGTAAAAGGAAGTTGTCTGATTATTTCGCAAACCCCAGCCATGGAGGAAATGACATGCCCTTTGTAAACGTCAAGATAGCCAAAACCGCCGGCGCCCCCGGCGCCACAGCCGATCAGAAGGCCAAAATCATCAAAGGGGTCACGCAGGTTTTGGTGGACGCTCTCGGAAAGGACCCGGAAACGGTTCTGGTGGCGATCGAAGAGATGGATTCGGACAATTGGGGCAAAGGAGGGGAAAGCCTCACCCTCAGGTGGGCCAAGGCCGCTCAAGGTGCGGGCAGGTGATAGCCTCGCCCCCCCCCCCGCGCACCGTCCCAACTTTCGCTTTGCCCCTTTAGACGGAAAGGATATCTATGATCAAGCGAGTTCTGTCATTTTCTCTGTTCCTTGTAGCGGCTGCGACCCTCTATTCGACCTTTGCCTGCGCTGCCGGAATGCAACAAGACGTCGACCAGGCCGTTGCCATCATACAGCGCTTCAAGAGTATTCCCGAAAAATCCATTCCCCCCGAAGTTCTTAGAGACGCGAGGGGGCTGGCTATCATGACGGTGCTCAAGGCAGGCTTTATTTTCAGCGGCCGCAGCGGCACCGGCGTGGTCGTGGCGCGGACCCGCAGAGGTTGGAGCGGACCTTCGGCCATCGGGACGGCCGGGGCCGGATTCGGCTTGCAGGCTGGCGCCCAGGTAACCGAATTCGTGTTCGTTCTCAATACGCCCGAGGCGGTAAGAGCGTTTTCGCGGGGCGGCAACCTGCAACTGGGAGCCGATCTCAGTGTGGCGGCCGGCCCCGTGGGCCGCACCCTCGAGGCGGGGATCACTCCCGTTGCCGCGATCTATACCTACAGCCTCAGCCAGGGACTTTTTGGGGGCATCTCTCTTGAAGGCACCGCAATCTCGACCAGAAATGAAGCCAACCAGCAATATTACGGCAGATACGTAGCCCCCGACCAGATCCTCTCGGGCAGGGTCCGAGCGCCGGCGGGGGCCAGACGGCTGAAAAAAGTGCTTGCCAGGTATTAGAAGTGAGCGACCGGGTCCATGACGGAAAGGGTTGCGCGCCCGGGGAGATATTCATCCTTGGGCGTGGCCCCCACCGGCTTTCCTTATCCTCAAAAGTCGAATTGCCCCAGGTAGGTCACCAGTTTTGCCTTCCGCTCCCCTTCCAGCGGCGGGCAATCGTCCGGGTTCTTCTCCCCTTTTGCCGCTTGAGAGGCAAATACCATGCACGTTTGCTGGCCGCAAAGACCGCAGTTGGTCATGGGTAGAAGTTTGAGGATTTCAAGCACCTTCGGACTGGCAGGGCCTTCGAAGCGGGGTTCGATTTCCTCCCGTCGCTCCCAGGTATCGTTTATTTTCTCCCGCAGCCATTGGATGATTTTCTCCCCCTCCGGCCCCTCGCCGGGCGAGCTTACACAGATTTCGCGCGGATGGACCACCACCAGCTTTCCATTCAGTCGGAAGGAAACCGAACGAGGCTCCTTGGTGTATTGAAATCCCCCCAACACGCTATTCAGATAGGGAATGACCTCGCTGATGTCCCGCTCGAGATGAATCACCAGGTCCGGCATCCCCGTTTCCGACCCGCACGTGAGGCGCACCAATTCCGTCGTGTAGTTGTCGATCAGCATGAAAAAACTCCTCAAAAGATTTTCCCCTCAATAATAGCGCAATGGCCCTCGAAGGGGCGCCGTTTTCTTGCGAGCGCTTTTGACGCCTTCCGGCGCTTCTCACGCCCGATCCGGCAACCTTGCCTCCATCGCACTTTAAAAACCATCTGGCCGATTTGGTTTGTTTGCCCGTGGTATAGGGGAGGCGAACTTAAAACGAGGCCACGACCTATGAATGAAAAAAAGAGAATCGTTATCGCCCAAGACCACACGATCCTGAGAGAGGGGCTGAAAATGCTCCTTGCTTCCAATCCCGAGCTAGCCGTTGTCGGAGAGGCTCAAAACGGTCTGGATGCCGTCCGCTCGGTCAAGTCCCAAACCCCGGATCTTATCCTCATCGACGTCTCGATGCCCAAGCTCGACGGCACCAGGGCCATCCGGGAGATCAAAAAACTGAGCCCCGCCACAAAGGTCCTCGTACTAACCGTCCACAAGACGGAAGACCACATCCTGGGCGCTCTGCGCAGCGGGGCGGACGGCTACATTCTCAAGGAAGCAAACTACGAAGAACTCTGTGTTGCCATTGAAGAGCTCTTTGCCGGGAAAAGCTACATCAGCCCCGCAATTTCGGGCAAGGTGATCGAGGGCTATCTGGAGGGCAGACGAAACATCAAATCGTCTACTTCCTGGGAAACCCTCACCCCGCGGGAGAGGCAGATCCTCACCTTGGTCGCAACGGGAAGCAGAAACAAGGATATCGCCGGCAGCCTGTCCATCAGTGTAAAGACAGTCGAAAAACATCGCGCCAACCTGATGAGAAAACTCGACCTGCACAGCGCCTCATCTCTTACCGCATTCGCCATCGAAAAAAGGCTCTCCGCCAAATAGCTTTTGGACCGCACCGGGCCTGATTTTTATCTCCTGTGAACCGCCGCCGGGCCAAGAGGTCCCCGGTCGGCCGCGCCCGGCGAGCGCCCCGGCCCCCTCGTATTGGCCGCTCCCGGCATGGCCCTATTCACTCGGCCTGCTCTCCTTGCCTTCTTTTCTGATTCCCAGTTTTTCCATGAGTTCGTAAAGACTGGGACGGCTGATCTCCAGCTCGGAGGCAGACTTCGCCACGTTGAAATTATTCTGTTTGAGGGTCCTGAGCACGATCTCCCGCTCGGTATTCTCCCGCGCCTCCTTCAGGGTTGTCACGCCGCCCTTGGGAACTGCGTCCAGCTCCAGGTCTTCCTCGGAAATCTTTCTGCCCTGGGCCATAATCACCGCCCTTCGCATCCGATTTTCCAGTTCCCGCACGTTACCCGGCCATTTATATTCCTTAAGGGCGGTGAGTCCTTTTTGGGTGAAGCCGAACACCTTTTTTTTCTGTTCGCCCGCGTATTTTTGCAGAAAACTCACCGCCAGCACTTCTATGTCTCCGTCTCTGTCTCGCAGGGGGGGAATCTGTATTTTCACCACTCCCAGCCGATAATAGAGGTCTTCCCTGAAACGGCCCTCCAGTATGGCTTTGTCCAGGTCCACATTGGTCGCGGCAATCACCCTGGTGTCAATGGTGATTTCCTTTCTGCCGCCCACCCGTTCGATCTTGTGTTCCTGGAGAAATCTCAAGATTTTCACCTGTAGACTCCCGGGCAGATCGCCGATTTCATCCAAAAACAGGGTACCCTTGTGCGCCAGCTCTATCCGTCCTTTCCTTTGCGCATGGGCTCCGGTGAATGCCCCCTTTTCATGGCCGAACAGCTCGCTTTCCAGCAGGTTTTCCGGAATGGCGGCGCAGTTGATCGCCACAAAAGGCCCGCCCTTCCTGCGGCTTCTTCCGTGAAGCGCTTTGGCCGCCAGTTCCTTTCCCGTACCGCTTTCACCACCTATCAGGATCGGGGCTTCCGTCCCCGCCACCTTTTCGATGGTCTCAAAAACCCTCTGCATCTGGGGACTGGTCCCGATCAGATCATCGAGGCAATCTTTTGCCCGGGCGGCCTGGAGCTCCCGGTGCTCCATCTCCAGCAGACGCAACCTGAGCGCGCGCCGCAAGATAACGGAAACTTCTTCGACCTGGACAGGCTTGCAGAAAAAATCATAGGCCCCCTGTGATACCGCTCTGAGCGCGTTTTGCCTTTCGCTCCGACCGGAAATGATGACAACCTTCACGTCAGGGTCTTCCTCGATCAGGCCGGCAAGCGTCAGAAAGCCCTCTTCAACGCCCCGGGCATCGGGCGGCAACCCCAGGTCGAGAGTTACCAGCGGCGGGCGTTCGCGCTTGAAGACTTCAAGGGCATCGGGCCTCGCGCCCGCCAGAAAGACTTCATATTCCTCCGCAAAGGCCCATTTCATCGATATCAGATTGGACTCATCGTCATCGACGATGAGCAGTCCGGGTTTATCCATCTTCATGGCTCCGAGAGGATAGGCGATCAGAGAACACGCGCAGGAGCTTCTACCAAAGAACCTAACCGTGAAACCGGCCCTCGCTTGTTTGGGAAACCGCCCATCGATTGCCTACTTGCCTCTATGTTCGGCAGCCGGCATTTTCGCCATTTCGCCAAGGGCCTGCCGGGCCCGCGCCGCCTCCTTGAAACTGGCGCCCCCTTTTTCCAGCGCGGTATTGAGGGCCTGCCTGGCCGCATCCACATCTCCCAGCCGATATTGCGTCATTCCAAGGTGATACTGGATGTCAGCGTTACCCGGGAGCTTCGCGGCGCCTTCCTTCAAATAGGTCAATGCCATGGAATAATTTTTTTGGTTATAGAGCACCCACCCGAGAGTATCGGCAATATTGGGGTCGGCGGGCGCCTGCTGCCTTGCGGTTTGCGCCAGGCTCAGGGCCTTGTCGTAGTTGTGGTCGTACTCGCAATAGATGTAGGCCAGGTTATTGGCCGCCGGCGCAAACGCCGGGTTGATGGCCAGCAGGGCTTCATAAGCCTTCCGTGCCTTTGGGATATCGCCTTTTCCCTGGTACAGAACTCCGGAGAGCATCAGGGCGCCTACGTTCTTGGGATCTTTTGCGATGACATCGTTTAGTTGGCTAAACGCCTTGTCCAATTTATTGTTGCCGGCGTAGAGCTGCGCCAGGTCCAGATGGACTGCGATAGACCCGGGATTTAAGCTCAGCGCTTTGAGCCAGGCCGCCTCGGCTTGACTCGTTTCCTTGCGAACGTATCGAACCTGGCCCAGGAGCATATATGCCCCCACATCTTTCGGATCAGCCCCGATTTGGTCCGTAACATATTTCAATGCGGAATCGAGCTTCTTTTCCGCTATGCTCGTCGATACAAGTTGAGCCAGGGCCTCCTTTACGGGAGGCGACGCATGCAGGGCTTCCTCGAATCGCCCCACAGCTTCCGTCTGCTTGCCCAGCGCTTTCAGCGCCAGCCCGTAGAGATAGCTTCCACGCCCGTCCTTTGGTTTTTCCTTCAAGTATTTCTCAAGGAACCCTTTAGCGTCGCCCGGGTTATTGTTACCCAGGTAGGCCGTGCCTAACAGCAGATAAACGACCGGTTCTTTCTCCCCCCGATTGATCAGAACCTGCAAATTATCGATGGCCGACTGAAAATCGCCCGATTGGATATCCAACTGCGCCAGTTGGACCCTTTGACCGTAAAGATTGGGATCGATGGTCAGCAACTGCTTGAACGAAGACCTGGCGTTACCGATATCCTCTTGCTTGAGATAGGCAAGCCCCATCAGTTCCAGGGCCCCCTCGGAGGCCGGATTGATCTTGAGAGCCTCATGAAAGTCGGAAAGAGCCTGGGCCGTTTTCTTTCGAACAAGGTTTAGCTGCCCCCGGAGCAACAGGGCGTCGACATAATCGGGCTTTTTGGCAAGCATGTCATCCAGAAGCTTTGCCGACCGGTCATAATCTTTTTCGACGAAGGCAATTTTGGCCAGCAGGAACTTAGCGGGTAAAAATCCCGGAGACCCGGCAACGGCTTCGGAGAGAATTTTTTTTGCCAGCTCCGTTTTATTATCCATCAGGTAGAATTCGGCCAGCTTGATCTGGGCAATAGAGGCCGTTTGTGACAGTGAAACCGCTTTTATGTATTCCTGCTCGGCCTGGGCGCGATTATTCTCTCTAAAAAAGCAATCTCCCATCTCCAGGTGAGCGTTCATGGAACCGGGCTCCCGGGCCAGCACGTTCTTTATGAAGGGCTGCGCCTTTGCCGCGTTGTTTGCCTCTAAATACAGACCACCCAGGGCCAGTTCAAATTTGGAGTCGTTCTTAAAATATTGCCGGCCTTTTTCCAGCAGCGAAATGGCATTTTTTACATCCGCCGGAGTCCTGGCGGCCTGGGCCAAAAGCAGGTACCCATTGAGGTTACCCGGGGCTTTCCCCAGCAGGGCGGTCAAGCTGTCGGTCGCTGCGCGGAAATCCCCGGAGTGCACGTAGGCATCAGCCAGGAGCAGCACCGCGGGAGTAAAGTCCGGCGCGAGTCCCACCGCTTTTTGAAGGACCTCTTTCGCCTTGGAAACCTGCTCTTCTTTCATATAAGCAAGCCCCAGAAAATATTTGGGGATGGCAACCCCGGGCGCTGCGTTCACCACTTGCTCCAGCTCGGCGGCCGCCTGGGCCGTATGATTTTGGGCCAGGAGCATCCGGGCATGGGTGGTCTTTGCATTGAGGTCGGACGGGTTATTCTTGAGCACAATCTTCAGGTACTTGTCACACTCATCGAACCTGCGGCCTTCGAGCGCGATCGCGGCAAGCCGGTGCAGAGCGGGTGAAAATCCGGGAAACTTTTTCAAAACGGCTTCGAGCACTTCCTTGGCTTTGGCCGGGTTTTTCCTGAAAAGATAAAAATCGGCCAGTTTCAAATGCACAGGCGAATCTGCAGGGGTGAGCCTGGCAGCCGCCACGTACTCCTTCTCCGCCTCGGTGAAATCACTTTTCCTTACGGCTAGATCGCCAAGGGCAACATAGGCCTCCGGAAAGGACGGATTGGCTTTGATGGCGCGCTGAAAATAATCCAGCGCTTTCGCCGGGTCTCCTTTTTTGGCATAAAGTCCGCCCAGGGCCAGTTCCACCCGGGGCACGTCGGAAGGCCCCGGCTTGAGCCCCTTTAGCTGCGAGATCGATTCCTCGATTTCCGCGGGAGTCGACGCAAACTCGGACAAAAGGACCGCCGCCCCGGTGTTCTTGGGGTCCTTATGAAGAATAAAATCCAACTCGTTTCGGCCGTTATCCGGCTTGCGCATCAGGGCGTAGTCCTCGGCAATTTTTAGCCGAATGTCCATGTCCCGCGGATCGATTCCATTGGCCTTTTTCAAATTTGACAGGGATTGCTTTATATCTCCAACCGCGGAAAAAACTGTCGCAATCTTGACGTAAACCTTCTTGTCGTTTGCGTCTATCCGAAGAGCTTTACTGTATTCGATCAGTGCGTTTCTAAATTCCTTTTTGGCAAGGAATTTGTCTCCGGCTGCAAGATACCTGGCTTTCTTTACCTGAGGCGACGCACCGCAGGCAGTAACCGAGATCAAAATCAGAAAAACGATTGCATTGAACCGTAGCTTAGCTCTCATGGGTACCTCGCTGTTCGAAGAAAATATGAGAAAGGAGCGGCAAGCGCTTTGCTGTCCGCGTAATGTACTCCTAGCCCAACAGGTCGATCAGGTATTGGCCGTAGCCGTTTTTCATCAAAGGCTCGGCCAACGCTTTCAACCGGGCTCGATCGATATAGCCCAGGCGGTAAGCTATTTCCTCAACACAGGCAATCTTCAGACCCTGCCGTTTTTCGATGGTCTCGACAAACGTGCATGCCTCCAGAAGCGACTCATGCGTGCCTGTGTCGAGCCAGGCGAACCCCCTGCCCAGCAGTTCCACCCCCAGCTCGCCCATGGCGAGGTAGGCGTTGATCACATCGGCTATTTCCAGTTCCCCGCGGGCCGAAGGCGTAAGAGCCGAAGCTATTTCCACCACCCTGTTGTCGAAAAAATAAAGCCCCGGCACGGCGTAGTTGGACTTGGGGTGAACAGGCTTTTCCTCGATTCCCACCACCTTGCCGGCTTGATCGAATTCCACCACCCCGTAGCGTTGCGGATCGCGCACATAATAGCCGAACACCAGCCCCCCGGAACTGAATTCGGCAGCGCGCCGGATAATTTTCTGAAAGCCTTGCCCGTAAAAGATATTGTCGCCCAGAATGAGACAAACCCGGTCGGCGCCGATAAAATCCTTACCCAAAATAAAAGCCTGGGCAAGTCCGGCGGGTTGTTCCTGCCTGACATAGGAAAAGCGCACTCCCCACTGGGAACCGTCCTCCAGCAGCGCTTCGAACCTGGGCAGATCAGCGGGGGTGGAGATGATCAGAATGTCTTTAATCCCCGCCAGCATCAGGGCCGAAAGCGGATAGTAGATCATCGGCTTGTCGTAGATCGGCAGAAGCTGTTTGCTCACCACCTTGGTGACGGGGTACAGCCGCGTTCCCGATCCACCGGCCAGAATGATTCCCTTGAGTCCACGGTTCATGTTTGCACCCCCCTAAGTGAAAATCCGGTGGTAAACCATTCACCAGCTTTTTCCCGATTCACCGATTCACCAGCTCTTATCCCATTCACCAGCTCTTTTCCGATTCACCGATTCACCCATTCACCGATTCACCAGCTCTTATCCCATTCACCGGCCCGTATACTGTCTAACCATCCAGTCCCTGTAGCTTCCCGATTTTACGGATTCGACCCATTCCCTGTTGTCGATGTACCACCGGATCGTTTTCCCCAGGCCCGACTCGAAGCTCTCTTTTGCCCGCCAGCCCAACTCCCGCTCAATCCGGGAACAATCCACAGCGTAGCGCCGGTCGTGGCCCGGGCGGTCCTTCACATAGGTGATCAAGCTACCATGTGGCGCGTAGCCCGACTCGGGCGCCATCTCATCGAGAAGGGCGCAAATCGTCTCTACGATCTCGATGTTGGCCTTTTCGCAGCATCCTCCGATATTGTATGTCTCGCCGGGATTTCCCCTTTCCCAAACCAGGCTCAACGCCTCGCAATGGTCGTCTACATAGAGCCAGTCGCGGATATTGAGGCCGTCGCCGTATACCGGCAGCGGCTTTCCCTCCAGGGCGTTAAGGAGCATGAGCGGCGTAAGTTTTTCAGGAAACTGTCTCGGTCCGTAATTGTTCGAACAATTGGTGATGATCGTCGGAAGCCCGAAGGTATGGTAATAAGCGCGCACCAGGTGATCGCTTCCGGCCTTGCTCGCCGAATAGGGGCTGTTTGGGCGGTAGGGGGTATTCTCCGTAAATGCCGGGTCCGCCGGGCCCAGGGAACCATAGACTTCATCGGTGGAGACGTGCAGGAACCTGAACCGGTCCCCCCGCTCGGCAGGCAGCCTTTTCCAATACGCCAGCGCCTCCTCCAGCAGATGAAAGGTCCCGACGATATTGGTCTGGATGAAACTCTCGGGACTCTCGATGGACCTGTCCACGTGGGATTCGGCGGCGAAGTTCACCACGGCCACGGGCTGGTAGTCCTCAAGGAGTTTGCGCACAAGCGCTCGGTCGCCTATGTCCCCCTGGACGAAAACATGATCGGGGTCGCCGTTTAGTTCCTGCAGGTTCAGCAGGTTTCCGGCGTAAGTGAGAAGGTCCAGGTTTACGATACGGTTTTTGCACGACCGTTGCCTCAGCACGAAATTACTTCCGATAAAGCCGGCCCCGCCTGTCACAAGAATTGTTCCGCTCATGGAATACCTGCTCTACGTTACAAGTTTTTCTGCGATTCGGGTGGTGCTGTAGCCGTCCATCAGGCTGACAAGGGCGACCCTGCCGCCGTAGCTTTCGACAATATCTCGTCCCACCACCTGCTCTAGCCGGTAGTCCGATCCTTTCACCAGGATGTCGGGCCGTAGCGCCTCGATCAGCCGCAGGGGCGTATCCTCCTCGAAGATTATAACCAGGTCCACGCAGGACAGCGCTTTCAAAAGCACCATCCGGTCGCTTTCCGGAAGGATCGGCCGCCGGGGGCCCTTGAGCCTTTTGACCGAACTGTCCGAATTCAGGCCCACGATCAACCGGTCGCCCAGACCTTTTGCTTCCTCCAGAAGGTGAATGTGGCCGGGATGGAGAAGATCGAAACATCCGTTGGTGAAAACTATTCTTTCCCCATTGCTTCGCCAGGCCTGCGTCTGCATCTGGGCCGACTCCAGCGATCCCGACTTGCCGGCATAGCGGGTGCCGTTTATACCCGATTCCTCCAACTGCAGGCCGTATTGCAGTTCCGCGGCCGTAACCGGTTGTGTACCCAGTTTGCCCACAACTATTCCCGCCGCCGTATTTGCCACCCGTGTAGCTTCCGGAAAACTCAACCCGCAGGCCACACAGGCGGCCAGAACGGCTATTACCGTGTCGCCGGCCCCCGAAACGTCATAGACTTCCCGCGCGATCGTCGGAATCACCACCGGGGCGCTCTGCCTCCCCAGAAGGCACATGCCCCTGGCCCCCCGCGTCACCAGCAGCCATTCCGCGCCGTATCTTTCCCGGATTTTCTCCGCCTCTCCAAGCAGTTGGACTTCGCCTTGCACAGGCGTCTCCGCAACGTCTTCCAACTCGGCGCTGTTCGGAGTGATGCATGTTGCACTGCGATACCGCTCCCAATCCTTTCCTTTTGGATCGACGAATACCGGTACGCCGTGTTTGCCGGCAAGAGAAACGACCGACTGGCAAAAGCCCGGCGTCTGGAATATTCCCTTCCCGTAATCCGACAGGATCACCGCCTGGCAACGGACAACCATCTTTTCGAACCGGTCGAGCAGTTGGGCCCGGACAGGATCGGAGAGCACGCCGGGCTGCTCGTCGTCGAGCCTGAGCAGCTGTTGGTCTCTTGCAACGATGCGGGTCTTGGTAATTGTCGGACGCGACTTGTCTATGACGAGCATATCGTCCATCTCGTTCTCGACGCAAAGGCCCCTCAATATCGCCCCTTCGCCATCATCGCCCACAACCCCCAGCACAACAGCCTGGCACCCCAGTTTGGCAAGATTTTTGCCCACGTTTCCCGCTCCCCCGGGAACTTCATATCTCGTCCTTATACGTACAACGGGCACAGGGGCTTCGGGGGAAATGCGTCTCACCTCGCCCATTATGTAACGATCGAGCATCACGTCCCCGAGGACGAGTATGGTGGCACTTTTAAAATCGGGCAGGGCTCTGGCCACTGCATATCTCCATTTTCATGAAAAACGGGGGGGCGGCGGTGTCTGCGCCCTGTTTGAGATTGCCTATTTTCCCGCAAAGCTACGCCCATGGGACAAAAGGCTCGCCCCTTCACGAAAAAAGCCCTCTTCCACCATGAACTCGATTATCCGAAACACGATCTCCCGGGGTGAGACTTCCGCCGTTTTGCACACCAACTCCGGGGCGAGAGGCGGTTCGTAGGGATCGTCTATACCGGTGAATCCTTTCAGTTTACCCGCTCTGGCCTTGGCGTAGAGCCCTTTGGGGTCGCGCCCCTCGCACACTTCCACCGGCGTATCGATATATATTTCGGCAAAACAGAGGCCGGCCTCCAGGTGAATCCGCCTGGCGAAATCTCTTTCCATCCTGTAAGGCGAGATGAAGCTTGTAACAACGATAATGCCGGCATCGGCAAAAAGCTTGGCCGTTTCCGCCACCCGGCGAATGTTTTCAGCCCTGTCCGCAGCTGAAAAACCAAGGTCCTTGTTTAGTCCGTGCCGGACGTTGTCGCCATCCAGCACGTATGCCGGGAAGCCCTTTTCGAACAACTCCAGTTCCAAAGCGTAGGCCGTCGTACTCTTCCCCGAAGATGGCAAGCCTGTTAGCCAGATTGTGCCTCCCCGCTGATTGAGCAAAGCCTCGCGTTGAACTCTGGTCACCTGCGCATTGTGCCATACAATATTGGTGGCTTTCACTATCGCATCTATCAAACCGCATACCCCTTCCTGACCGGTTCCGCTCGGAAACTGTGCACACCATGGTTACTTTTACCATGAGACACGCCGGGAGCGCCAAGGAATTTTTCCAGATCATACGGGACTATAGGCGAAACAGAAGAAACTTTGGGTAAATGAGCTCCCTCTTGCGGCGCCGCCTCCTGCCCGCCGTGCCGGCACGGTAAATTGGTTCTGCCGGGGAATTCCTAGTCTTTGTAGGAGCGGCTTCCAGCCGCGATTTGTCTTGATCGCGGCTGGAAGCCTGCACCTCAACCCTACAACACCATTGATCTATCCTCGTCCCACGATCCAAAACAGGT
>JARLHP010000236.1 GCA_031292195.1 Syntrophobacteraceae bacterium | reverse complement strand
GGAAAATGGGGGAGGGGGGGCTTGGTGTTGTAAAGGCGGGGTTTTTCCCCACCCAACCCCCCCGGGGGCAAATGGCGTTTTAATTTTTTTAGGGTAAACAGGAGCATTAAACGGGGGGGGGGGGCGGTTACCCCCCCCCCCACCGGAGGGAGAAAGCCATGAAGTGTCCCGGTCAAGACACCAGGTACTGGGGGCCGGAAGCGGTTTACGAGACCACTTGCCCCAAATGCGGCGGACAGATTGAATTCTTTAAGGACGAGAGTTCGAGAAAGTGCCGGAAATGTGGCGAAAAGGTCCTCAATACGAAGATGAACTTCGGTTGCGCCGTATATTGCAAGTTCGCCGCGCAGTGTCTGGGAATGGACATGCCCCCCGAGCTTCTGGCCAAAAGAAACGACCTGCTGAAGGACCGCGCGGCGACCGAGGTGAAAAAATTCCTGGGCCGTAACTTCAGACGAATCGGGCGGATGCTCAAGGTGATCGATTACTCTGAAAAGATTCAAAAAGCCGAAGGAGGCGATCCGGCAATCATCACCCTGGCCGCATGCCTTTCGGCCATTGCCGGGGTCTCGTTAGAGACGCAGGGAGAGGGTGCGGCGTTTTCCGCCGAAGACGCGGCCGCGGCGAAATCCATTCTATCGCGCGCCGCCACCCCGGACGAAGTGGCCTACCGGGTACTTTCCATCCTCAGCAATGCGGAGGGACCCGAACGAAAGGATGACTGGGCCAATTTCAAGTGCGTGCGGGACGCGATTCGAATTGCGGAGGCGGTCGAAGCGGTGAAGAGCGGGAAAACCGCAGAGACGGCCGGCTCCGCCAGTACGAAAGAACTTTACACGGAAACCGGCAGGAAACTGATGGCGGCAGTGAGCAGTGAACAGTGATGAGAATGTAGCGAAAAGTGAGCAGATTTTTTCTCTTTACTGTTCACCGTTTACTCCTCACTTTTTACCTGGAGAACGATCATGGCAAGAATTCGAAAAATAGTTGAGATAGACGAAGAACTCTGCGACGGGTGCGGAATGTGCGCCATTGCCTGTGCGGAAGGCGCGCTGGAAATAAAAGACGGCAAAGCGCGGCTTATAAAGGAATCTTACTGCGACGGCCTGGGGGCCTGCCTTTCAGGCTGCCCCAGGGGAGCGGTTCGTGTAATCGAGCGCGAAGCCGACGAGTTCGACCCCGAAGAGGTGGAAGAATACCTGGAAAAGCAGAAGGGGGCCGAGCTCCCCAAAAACGAGGAATTCAAAATGGCCTCCGGCTGCCCCTCCAGCCAGGTCCAGATGTTTGCTTCCGGGGCGGGCGCCGGGTGGAAAGGGCGAAGCGGCGGAAACGAAGGCGCTAAAGAACTCGCCGCGGAAAATTCCGAGCTTTCTCACTGGCCGATTCAGATAAGGCTGGTTCCCCCCAATGCCCCTTTTCTGAAGGGGGCGGACCTCCTGATCGTATCCGACTGCGCGCCGGTGGCATACCCTAATTTTCACCACAGATTCGTCGGCGGCAAGACCGTCCTTCTGGGTTGTCCCAAATTCGACGACAAGGAAGAATACGTAAAAAGATTTACCGGGATCTTTCGCACCGCGAACATCCGAAGCGTTACGGTGGTCGATATGGAAGTCCCGTGCTGCTCCGCCTTGCCGGCCATAGTGCGCAAAGCAATGAGCGAAGCGGGCAAGGACGTTCCTTTCGAGGAGGTGACGATCAGCACGCGGGGCGAAATTTTAAACCGGTAAGCAACCACCCTGCTTACAAAACATCTTTTGCGGAAGGGGGTTGCGGTTTGGGGGTGTTTCGAAGGGCCTCGAGCAGCCCTTTGGGGTGAAGACACCAGAACCTTTTCTGCCAGCAGACAAGCCGGGGCAGTTCCCGGCATACATACAAACCGATCTTTTCCCTGGCTTGTCTGAAGGCTTCCAAGTCATGCCCGAACGGGTCGCGCACCGGATAGGAAATCACTTTACCTGAAAATGCGTGCGGCATCCGCCGGCCGGCCCTGGTTGTGGTAAGGTCCACGAGATAGTCCATTTGATGGAGCCAGACTTCGGAGAGTCCCTTCGAATAGAGCCCTCCGGTCGGAATCCCCACCTCCGCCAGCGCCTCCAGCGTAAAGGGAGGAATAGACCCGAGGGGTTTCAATCCAGCCGAAAACGGCTCGATGCATTCATCGTCGAAGTGACGTGCCAGAGCCTCGGCCATTATGCTCCGGCACGCATTACCATAACACAGAAAAAGGACCCTGCGTTTTTTCATCTCACCTGCCACATCACGATCACGACCGGGTGCGCGGTGCGCTCTCCATCTTCTCCAAGGCTGCGCGAGCCACCTGGCGGCCAAACTCGACACATTTTTCGAGATCCTGCTTTTTGGGGGTAAACTTGACTCGAAGCCCGTCGTTTACCAGGCTGATATTCATCTCCCGCATCCAGTCCGAAATCTGCTTTACGGCTTCACCGCTCCAACCGTAGGACCCGAAGGCGCCGCCGACTTTTCCGTGCGGTTTGAGTCCCTTCATGTAGGTCAGCATATCGGCCATGGCGGGCATCATGCCGTTGTTAATAGTAGCGGAGCCAATGACAATCGCGCTGGCATCCAGCACCTCGGTCATGATATCGCTGCGGTGATTGCATTTGAGGTCGAAGAGTTTGAAATCGAGCCCTTCCTGTTTTAGCCCTTCCCCAATGGCATCGGCCATCGAGGCGGTGGCATACCACATCGTGTCGTATACTACGATAGCTTTCTTAAGGCTTTCCTGCCTGCTCCATCTACCATAGGCCGAGACTATACCGCCGACGTCCTTTCTCCAGATAAGACCGTGATCGGGAGCTATCATGGCGGGCTCGATGCCGGCTTGGGCGAACTTGGCGATCAGCTTTTGCACCAGGGGAGAATAGAGCAGCAGGATATTGGCATAGTACTTGGCGGCGTGGGAGAAGAGTTCGGCGGAATCGACCTCGTCGTCGAATCTCTCGCTGGTAGCCCAGTGCTCGCCGAAAGCGTCGCTGGAAATGAGGATCCGGTCTTCGGTCAAATAGGACATCATGCTGTCAGGCCAGTGCAGCATGCGGGTTTCGAAAAAAGATACCGTTTTTTTCCCGAGCTTGAGTTGATGTCCTGTTTCCACCACGTGGAACGGCCAATCGTCACGGTTGAAATGGTCGATCAGGGTCTTTTTGCCCATGGGCGAGCAGACCACCTTCTCCGGTTGGATCAGTTCCACCAGTTCGGGTATACTACCGGAATGATCCATTTCAACGTGATTGACTACCAGGTAATCAATTCGCCGAGGATCGACTATCTTGCAGATCGACTCGAGCAGGTCATTTTTGAAGGGCCTCTTGACCCCGTCGAAGAGCGTTATTTTTTCGTCTATCACCAGATAGGAGTTATAGGTGGTCCCTTTGGGGGTGGAATATCCGTGGAAATCACGAATGTCCCAATCCAACACACCAACCCAGTAAATGTTATCCTTGATCTGTACAGGTCCCATGGAACCCCCTTTTCGAATATGTGCGCGCTTGAGCCCGAAAGTTTATGATATGGACTACGATTTTTTATTTTGAGGCTAAATTAATAAACATTATGAGGGCCGGAGGCAATCAAAAATCGCAACCCGCCCCGCTCATCACCCGGGGAAAAGGCGCCAGAGATGGAAAGCAATCAAAATTCACCAAAATATAGCGAAGCCGAAATCAGGGAAGAGGACCGGCGGATCAGACACCTGCGGAGACTGGTGGACTTTTCCCTGGCGTTCATCGCCCAGTCGCCACTGTCGCCCGATGAGGCCCGGCGGGTGGTCCAGGGGGTAAGGCAGCAGGCCATGACACTTTTCCCCGGCAAGGAGCACACATTCGAACTGGTATACGCCCCCCGCTTCAGACGCCTTATTGCCGAAAAATTCCGCCTGCTGTAACATAGCCGGCAGAAACGGAAAGGAAGGCGGCGACCGCACACAAGGACCCCTCTATGAACGAAGTTGCCTGCAAGCTGCAGCGGGAAGCGGAACGAATAGCTTCAAGACATGGACTGCCCGCCTTTTACACCCGGTTCAAGGCGCCGCTGGCCGTGGCCAGGAGGCTTTTCTATAATCATCCCGGAGTGGTGCGGCTGCGCCAGATCGTAGAACCCGAATACAATGAAGCGCTCGGTCACGGCGTCCACCACAGCACTCGGGTGAGCATCGACTGCGCGGCCCTCATCCACATCGAAACGGATGGAAACCACATGGCGCCCTCGACGGTCGAGCGGCTCATGGTGATCGGCCTCTACTGCGGGGTTCTCCATGACATCTCGCGGGACGAGCAAAACCACGCCCAGTGCGGGGCGCAAAAAGCCCAAAGGCTCCTGGGCGACTTTTCTCTGAGCCCGGAGGAAATCAGCTGCGTAAGCGAGGCCATTCGAAATCACGAGGCCTTCGCCTCTTCGACCTTTTCCGGACGGTTTGAGTGGGCACAACTGGCAAGCGACTGTCTCTACGACGCGGACAAGTTCCGCTGGGGAGCGGACACCTTCACCCACATGCTCTGGCACATGATGGATTACCAGAACATCAGCCCGCGGGAACTGATCGAAAAATTTCCCTGGGGGATGTCGGGAGCGGCGAGCATCATCGAAACGTTCAGGACCGCGACCGGCAGGCAATTCGGCCCCGAGATCGTGGAAAACGGCCTGGAAATAGGCAAGGAAATCTACCGTTATCTGATCGAGCATTTCAAGGAGAGTTGAGATGGAAAACGACACGATTACGGCCATAGAGGGCATCAGGGTGGGCCATTCGCAGCTGGAGGGGATTTTTAGCGGATGCACCGTGATTTTGCCCGAAGGCGGCGCGACGGCGGGCGTCGATATAAGGGGAGGCGCGCCCGGAACCTACGGCGCGGACACACTTAACCCCGTCAACCTGGTCGAGAGGATCAACGGTCTTTTCTTTTCCGGCGGAAGCGCCTTCGGGTTGAGCTGTGCGGACGGGGTGCGCGACTATTTGAAAGAGCGAAATGAAGGTTTTGACACCGGCCACGGAGTGGTGCCCCTCGTGGCGGGCGCCATTATTTTCGACCTGGGGGTAAACACGACCGGCATATATCCGGGGGGCCCCCTGGCTCTGGAGGCCTGCCGGCGGGCATCGTCGGAAACCGTTGAGGAAGGCGGCGTGGGGGCCGGCAGCGGGGCGACGGTGGCTAAGCTTTTCGGCTTTGAGCGATGCGTCAAGGCGGGGGTGGGAAGCAGCCTGGTAAATGGGGGGGCGGGACTCAAGGTTGGCGCGCTGATAGTGGTAAACGCGTTCGGAGAGATATACGATCCGGGCACGGGCATGAAGCTGGCCGGCACAAGGAGCGGCCCCAAGGAGGGCGAACCGATCGATACCATCCCGGCGCTGCAGAAGATGACCGGCTTTCAGGCCGGATTTACCAGCCAGAACACCGTCGTGGGGGCGGTTGCCACAAATGCCCGGTTGAGCAAGGTCCAGTTGACCAAGGTAGCTCAAATGGCCCACGACGGGCTGGCCAGGACCATCTTCCCGGCGCACACGCAATATGATGGAGACACTCTTTTCGCCCTTAGCTGCGGAGAGCTGGAGGGCATGGAGTTGAGCCTGGTCGGGGCCCTCGCCGTCATAGCTGTGGAACGGGCGGTGCTTAGAGCCGTGCGCAAAGCACGCGGCATCCCGGGAATACCCGGGCTAGCCGATTGAGGTTTTCAGTATTGTTCAATCAATCTTGAAAAACGCCTTGGAGTTTGCCCCGCACACCGGACAGACATCCGGAATGTCCTTGGCCGCGGTGTAGCCGCAAATTTTGCAGACGTAGTAGTCCTGCACGGGGAAATTTTCCGGGTCGGCCAGCGCCTGCTTATACAACTGCGCATGAACGGCCTCCACCTTGTTGGCGTAATCGAAGCCCACTTCGGCGGACTTTTGGCCTTCTTCTTTGGCGTGCGCGATCATTTCCGGATACATGTTCATGAATTCATGGGTCTCGCCGGCTATTGCGTCCTCCAGGTTTTCTTTGGTGCTTTTGACCTTGCCGGCGGTGCGCAGGTGCTTGATGGCGTGAATCGTTTCGGCCTCGGCGATGGCCCGAAAAAGCTTGGCCACCCCGTGCAGAAACTCATCTTCAGCCCTTTGGGAATAGGCCAGGTATCTCCTGTTTGCCTGAGATTCGCCGGCAAAGGCGTCCATCAGGTCCTTTTCGGTCTTGGACATTTGTATGCTCCCCCGGTTTTCAAAAGAGTGGATGGTAGAAAGGCAACGGCGCCACAGGCCGCAGCCCTGCCGACTGGAAGTTCAAAAATAAGAAGCGGTACGGGCAAAGTCAAACCGGAGAGGGAAGATGGCACGGTAAATTTGTTCTCGCGCTAAAAACAAAAAAATCCACCACGGAGACAGTAGCGGCATAGAGAGTTCTTTTTTTTGCCCGGCCGGGAGACGACGGCCGGTCAAAAGGGCAGACCTTCGGCGGATGGGCGCAGGCACGGCGGCAGGGGCCATTGGACCGGAATGAGTCTTAACCTGGCGCACTTACAATAAATTTCCGCTGGAACAGAATGGACGCGCCACAGGTTTTTCTTCAGCGGGCATGAAGTGATTGAGACAGGCCGAGCAGATTTTGAGGGACCACTTGTATCAGTCCCCCGTTGGGACAGTCAATGTCCGCTATCAGCAGGAAGGCTACGGAGACAACCAGCGGAAAAATCAGGAGAAAAAAAGATCTGCCTTTCCCGGCTCTTGAGCCATAGCCGATCATCAGGTTGGACAAGAGGGCGATTGCGACCATCAGCGCCCAAGCCGCGGAGGGGATACGGTTTTGCCAGGCCGCCAGGGTGTAGCCCTCCGAGTTCAAGACATCGTTCATGCCCTCAACCGCCAGCGCGGCCACCGGTTGGGGCTGCGCCACGGCGGGGGCACGGACCGCGCCCCACAGCCCCGCCTGCAATTGGGCGGTCCGGGCCGTAATCCGCTCGAGTTCGCTCCTGTTTCGGGATTCATAAAAGAGAATACGCTTGTCCAGATAGACCAGGAGGAACGACCGCGCCTTTGCCGCATCCGCCGCGGGCAGCAGTTGGACCCGCACATATTCGGTGCCTATGGCGTTGGCCTCCTCGGCTTCCAGGTTCTTACGCTGATCGTAGCGGCCCAGGGCCATCGAGAAGCTGAATCCGACGATCAGTCCCAGCAATGTCAGCGTTGCGGCCAGGATGGTGTCGAAATCCTTGCGCGTGTCCTCTTCCAATCCATACCGGCTTTTCGCAACGGCTCTTCCGAGCCACACGGAAAGCGACAGACACAAAAAAGAGGCGCCAAAAACCACCATTGGATGATTCACCAGTTTAATCATACGCCTCAACCCCTGAGATTGCTTCCGAAGTCGTTTCCATGCGCGCTTTTGCCCCCAAGGTTAAGCACTCTTTTGGCCGGCGCACTTGGCAGAACCATAAAACAGAAGGCAGGTTGTCAGTCTTTGTTTTCCTTTAGACCGGTCGGCGGAGTTTCACAGAGAAGAACGTCCATGGAGCGTCTCGACGCATTCGAGTAAACCGCTTCCAGATACTCATGGAGAAGCCGGTCGCCGCGCCAGAAAGGAAATTTACCAAGCCGTTTCACCAAAGCCGCTTCCATGGGGGGAATTCGGACTTCTCCCGGGAAATCGTCCGGGAGTCCCGCGCCTCGCCAAAAGGATTCACCCTCGGCGCGGATCGGCTCGGCGGGAAGCGATACTTCCTCCGGGTCCCGAGGGGTCTTCCGCGCCTCGGGCCTGGCCGTGGTCCCTCCCCCATCCATTTGCCCCATGGCGGCCAAAAGCTCTTCTTTCTCCATACCGCGGAGCTTGAAGATCAGAAAGGGGTCTCTATCAAACTCTTCGCCAAGAAGGTAGTAGACGGCCGCGATGTGCTTACAGGGGTTGGACCAGTCGGGACAGGAACATTCCGTCGCAAGGTCTTTGCTCCTGGCGGGAAAAAGCGACAGGCCGGTCTCGTTAAAAACTTGTTCTATGTCATTGGGCATCTCACCGGCGAGAAGCTTTGCCACAAATATCACCTGGCTCCCGAGCGCCCCGGTGAGCCTTCTCCACTCTTCTTTCGAAAGAGGCTTCACCTTGATGACGATATCATAGGGCCGGGTCCTGGAGCCCTGCACTTTGGCCTTTATCACACCCGCTTCCAGGTCGATGGAAATAACCTGGCCGTTTCTGGCGTAGGATTTGCCGCGGCCGAGCCTCGCGCCGATATCGAAGCTTTCGAGGACCGCGATCCATCTTTTCGCCCACCAGTTCTGGCCGAATCCTCCACGTTTGGTCTGCGCCTTGATGCCGCCCTTGACAGCCTTTGGCCTGGAGGTTGGAAAAAACTCGCGATCCCGCCACGACATTGGCAGTTCTCCCCTTTCTTTTAAGCCCGGGCTTTTCCAGACGCTGTTCTTCCCGCAGCCCCGCTACTCCGCGGCGGCATTTTTGCCCAGAGCGAAGAGTTTTTTCAGCTCCGTGTTGGAGAGTTCGGTAAGCCAGGCCTCGCCCGTCCCCACGACATCTTCGGAGATTTGCCTTTTTTTCTCGATCATCTCATCGATGCGCTCCTCAAGAGTCCCGGCGCAGAGGAACTTGTGGACCTGAACGTTTTTCATTTGTCCGATGCGGAAGGCGCGGTCGGTTGCCTGGTTTTCCACCGCCGGGTTCCACCACCGGTCGAAATGAAAGACATGGTTCGCCCTGGTGAGATTCAAGCCCGTCCCTCCCGCTTTGAGGGAAAGAATAAAGATTGCGGGAGCATTCTTTTCGGCCTGGAACCGCTCCACCATGATATCCCGCTGTTTTTTGGAAACGGCGCCGTGAAGGAAAAGCACCTCCCGCCCGAAGGTCTCCTGGAGGTGGCGGCGCAAAATCCCGCCCATTTCGGTAAACTGGGTGAAGATGAGCGCCCGGTCACCGATACCCAGTATCTCCTCCATCATCTCGGTCAGGCGGGCGAGCTTTCCGGATCGATTGGGGATAGCGGAATTGTCGCCCAGGAACTGAGCCGGGTGATTGCACACCTGTTTGAGCTTGGAGAGCGTTGCCAGGACGATCCCCTTGCGCTTGATGCCTTCAGAGTCTTCGAGCTGTTCGGAAACCTCTTTTACCACGGCCTCGTAAAGAGATGCCTGCTCTTTGGTGAGGGTGCAAAAGACCTTCATCTCCAGCTTGTCCGGAAGGTCGGCGATGATCGCTTTATCGGTTTTTAGCCTTCTGAGGACAAAAGGACCGGTTATGCGCTTCAGCCGCTCCGTTGCTTCCTTGTCCCGGTTGGCCTGGATGGGGATAAAAAAGGAGCGCCGGAACTCGCCCCGGGAACCCAGGAAACCGGGGTTCAAAAATTCCATAATGGACCAGAGGTCCCCCACGTTGTTTTCAACCGGGGTCCCGGTAAGGGCGATGCGGTAGTCCGCTTCGAGCGCGCAGGCGGCCCTGGCCTGCCTGGTTTCGGGGTTCTTTATATTTTGGGCCTCATCGAGTACGACGCCTGCCCAGGGAACGTTCTTTAAAATCTCGAAGTCCCGGTGCAGCAGGGAATAGCTCGATATTACAAGGGAGTGTTTGAGGGCCCGGGACTTGAAGGTCTTTCCCCTGCTTCTGGCCGCGCCGTGATGGATCATAACGGAAAGCTCGGGCGTAAAACGGGCGGCTTCCTTCTGCCAGTTGTTCACAACCGACATCGGACTTATCAGGAGCACGGGCTTTTTGCCGTTCGATTCCCGGTCTCTTTGAAGAAGCGAAAGGGTCTGAACGGTTTTGCCCAACCCCATGTCGTCGGCCAGGCAGGCACCCAGCCCCAATCCCCTTAGAAAGCCAAGCCATGAGTAGCCCCTGGCCTGATAGGGGCGCAGCGTTCCCTCGAAGCTGCGAGGCACAGGGAGTTCCTCAAGGGGCGTGCGCCCTTCCAGCCTGGCGAGGACCTTGGAAAGCCAGCCGGTGGCTTTTACGCCTTCGAAAGGCAGGGCGCCCGGAGCGCTCTGAACCCCCAGGGCCATTTTTACCACCTCTCGGGCCCTCAGTTCCTCTTTGGGCTGCTTTTTCCAGAAATCGACGGCCGCCTGGATTTCTTCCGGGTTGAGTTCGACCCACTGGCCACGAACCCGTACAAGCGGGGACTTCAGCCTGGCAAGCTCCTGGAGTTCCTTGAGAGTAAGCGGTTCACCGCCCAGGGCTATCTCCCAGTTGAACTGAACGATGGCATCCAGGGAAAGGCCGGAACTTACCCGCAGGGCGGGACTTTTCACCACAGTGCGGGCGGCCGGTTTTAGCTTCGTACCCTTGCGGGTCCACCAGGCGGGCAGCAGGACCCCGAAACCGGCCTGTTCGAGCGCCCATGCCCGCTGGGTCAAAAACTCATACGCCCCCCCGGCGTCCAGGCGGTACCCCTGCGGAGCGGCCCCCTTGAGGCTCGCCTCGATGTTGGGGCATATTCCGGAAGCCTGTCCCAGGGCGGATAGAAGATACTCCCGGGCGTTGAAATTTTCCCGCGCGAGAACCGAGGACTTGCGGCCTTTGGCCGTCCAGGCAAGCTCGGCCGGAACAAGGAGGCTGGGGTCGTCCGAGGCCTGCAGTAAGTAATTAACCGCCCAATCTTCGCTTGTTTGGCGAGTCGATTTGCTACGCTTTCCGGTCGGTGTTTCCGCGGGCACGGGCTCGTCGAGGCGGAAACAAAGTCTGAAAGCGCTTGCCAGTGCCCTGGTGGCCGGGCGTCGCCACTCCTCGACCTGAAGGGCGAAACGGGCAAGATCGGCTTCGCTTCCCTCCATTTTCCCGTCCAGGGCGCCTAAGGCGTAGAGCCATTGGTCGTGAACGCTGTCGAAAACGCGGGTTTTCTTCTTTACCTTGGCCGAGGGAAGCTCGATGGGTTGCGCGGTGGGGGAGACCCGAACGAGTTGATCGACCATGGCCGCGATGAGAGAAGAAAGCTGGGTGATGGAGGCGGTCTCGGGAGCCGGACCGGGTTTCAGGCTGAGGGCCCGGCAGGCCGCGGGCATCGCCCCGGCGAGTTTTCGGAGGCGGTCGGCCTCGGAGGCCGGGTAGACAGGCTGCCACCTGGCGAACCAGGCCCGCTCCCTTTTTTCCACACCGGGGAGAAACTGCTGTTTAGCCACAAGAGCGGCGGAAAAGCGCATCGCTTTTGTCAAAAAGGCGAGATCCTCTGAAACGATCGCTCCGGGCGCCAGGATCGTTTTGCCAACGCAACCGCAGAGAAACCCGAGGGATTGCGAGGCACCGAGGGATATACCGGTTATGGTCCAGGGGGAAATATCCAGCTTTTGGCCCGCATCGACAGACGGGGCTATGAGGGGGCTCGAAGCGAGCGGCATGGCGCTGGCCGAAGGCATCCATATAAACATGTCGAGCGGTTCGGTTTTGGTCCGCCCGGGGAGCAACCCCGATTCGGAAAGCGCGGTCTTGAGGGCTTCAAATCCCGCATCGTAGGGATGCGGCGCGGCTGCCGGTGTTTTTGGTTTTCTTCCGGGACGTTTTCGGGGAACGGGTTTTTCTTCCAGGGGCTTTTCGCCCCAAAGATAGATGCCCGATTCAGCGATTGCGCCATGAATTACGATCATCCGGGTTTGTTTCCCCTGGGTTGCCTCTGTATTGCCCCTGTCGTTATCGGTTCGAAAAACACGAGGCGAATTTTCAATCCTTTATCCGGATATATAATAGACGCGGAAACGTCAAGTAAATCCTCCCGACCGCAGAACCAATTTACCGTGGGGAGTGCCCCGAGGAATCTTGATCCCATACCGGGAACATGCTACGTTGCCCAGATGCGGATCATATCGCGAAAAATACTCAAAGAATTTCGGGAAACACTCCCGGATGATGCCGAGCAAGCCATGCGGGCGTAGTATGCCGATGTCAAGCAGGCTCATTGGAGATCCTCATCAGATATCAGAACTGTTTATCGGCATGCCGGCTTTGTGGCCAACAATCGAGTAGTCTTCAACATTAAGGGGAACTCATACCGCCTGGTGGCCGCCATTCAATATGAGTTCGGGATTGTCTACATCCGATTTGCTGGTACCCATCAAGAATATAACAGGGTTAATGCTGCCACTGTTTGACTGGAGTCTTGTGCTATGGAAATTAAGCCTATCAAAACCGAAGCCGATTACAGAGCGGCACTGGAAGAAGTGGAGCGCCTTTTTGATTCCATGCCTGGTACTCCGGAAGGGGATCGACTGGAGGTGCTGGTTACCCTCATCGAAGCCTTCGAAGAAAAGCTCTACAATATTCCACTGCCTGATCCGATTGAAGCTATTCTCTACTATGTTGAGAGCCGCGGCCTCTCCCGCCGGGACCTTGAGCAATTCATCGGCGGGCGTGCGCGTGTTTCCGAGATCCTGAATCGGAAGCGCCCACTCACTATCGGTATGATCCGGAAGCTTCATGCCGGCTTGGGCATTCCGGCAGAAGTCCTCATTCAGCCCTACTCTTCAGAAGAGTCCGCTGCCTGAGAATGAGTAATGATCATGCGGTCCGGCCCCTATCCCCCTTCCTGAGCATATTCCTATTCCTATCGCACGAAGCCCGGCAGTCCCGAAAGAGTGTTGTAGGCAAAGCTTTACCATGCCCACCAAAGATTATCCCCGGCACGAAAAAGACTGTGCCCACCCTATCTGGCTGAATATGCTGGCCTAACCGATTTTGCTTCGCCGTTGTTGAACAGAAACCCCGGAGCCATACCACGCAAATCAGCGAGTTCAATCAGTTGGCATGACGCCTTATCTCTTCGAATAACTGCGGAATGGACGGCTTTTCGCAGCCAACCACCTCTCTATCTATGTGTTTGTGGTGAGGGAATTTCTCCAGATCAGGAAAGTGCGGGGTATTGTCATAGCGGAAAACAAGCTGGCTTTGCCGATCCTGAAAATGGTATCGATAGTCCAGATGTCTGATTGTCGTCCCTATCGCAATTATCGCCTCATTAAGTTCCAGTAGGAAACCTTGCCGAAAACGAACGCGAATCCTTAGGTTGACTCGATCCGCAGCCGCGATTTCTTCTTGGTAGCGTTCCGCGTAGGCTCCTGGTAAATTTCGAACGGCGGATCCCATTTCATCGAGATACTCGCGCAACGGATCAAGCAACATGGCATAGGTGTTTTTCTATTTCGGAACGGATGGCCACATAGTGTTGGTAATCGTTTGCCCACTCGACAAAATCTAATGAATCGTCTTTCAGTCCTCTCTGGTATCTGTCATAAAAATCTTCAGAAGTCATCCCATATCGATTCTCATAAATACTGAGACGCTTCGCCACCGCAACCAGAGCATCTACCGAAGAGCCGTATTCGATTCTTTCTTTTCGCATGAAAGCCCTCCCGATCTGAATCTATTCCCGTTACCTACCGCTTAAGATAGCATGACCGCGCTGAGATTGGAAGCGAGAGAGGCTCATGAGGCCGAGGTGAACGTCCCTCCACCGCAAGATGACGCGCCAGAACTCTTTTCGTCCCCAGATCATTTTTGCTTTCCAAGTTCTTGACGGGAAGGCCTGTTTTACCCACCCGACATCGCCCTGGACTGCGCGTATGGATTTTCGATCCACCTCGTCACCTCTGCCTCGCTGACTAGCTTCACATTGAGCCACTGCGACGGACCGCCGCAGGGAGATTGAACGACTAAAATTAAAATCCCCCCGGCCCTCTGCTGTTCAGGGAAAGGGGGATCGGTGCTCAAAGCAACATACGTTATGAGGCTTTGCGGAGTTGATGCCATTTTTGGAGGGCCTGTTCGGCCGCGACAGTGATCGGTTCGGCGCTTGGCTCCGAGGAGATGTCCGGGTTGCAGGCGGAGGTGAAGGTTGTCAATTCCGCAATGGTCCTCCCGCCAAGGATAAAAGCGGTGACGGCATCGATCTCTCTTGCCGGGGCCACAGCATGACTCACAATCTGGCCGCCGATCAGTTTCTGGGTCTTTCGATCAAAAATCAGTTTGATCTTCCAGGGTTTCATGCCCGAAATCATGCCGTGCTTACTCCTGGAGTCAACGGTAGCGCACACGGTCTCAAAGCCTTCTTCAGCCGCCCTTTCCTCGGAAAGGCCGGTGGCGCTGACCGTCAGGTCAAACATTTTGCAGCCGCCGGCATCCACTACGCCCGGAAACTCCACATCGAAACCCGCCAACCGTTTGGCCGCCAGGCGCCCCTGCATTACCGCGGGGCCGCGAAGCCGGCCTGCAGTCGGTTTTTTAGTGATAAAATTGATTTTTTCAACGCAATCGCCGCCCGCCAGAATATCCGGGTTCGAGGTTTCCTGGTATTGGTTGACCTTGATGCCGAACCGGCCCATCTCCAGCCCGATTTGCTCGGCAAGTTCGACATTGGCCCGGGCGCCAACACTTACGATCACCATATCGGCATCAAGCGTTTTGCCCGACCCCAATACCACGCCGGTGACTTTACCGTCCCTTCCAATTAACTTTTCAGCCTTTTGGCCGGTAAGAATCTTTAGTCCCTTTTCTTCCAGGTATGCCTGGACCAAATCGGCCATATCCTTGTCCAGCATGAGGGGAAGGGTGCGGTTCATAAATTCGACCACAGTGATGTTGAGCTTGCGCTCCAGGTTCTCGGCCAGGAGCGAGGCTATCTCCATGCTGATGAAACCCGCGCCTATGAATACGATGTTACCCGCGTTTTTATCGGCTATGCGGGCCTTGATCTTCTCGGCGTCGGGAAGTCCGCGCAAGGTCATAACGCCATCGAGGTCTTTTCCTTCAAGAGGCGGCATGATCGCGCTGGCGCCGGTGGCCAGATAGAGCTTGTCGTAGTTGAACACTTCGCCGCCGGAAACGCAAACATTCTTGTTCGCGGCATCGACCCTGGTCACTTCGCCCTTTACGACTTTAATTCCGGCGCCTTCGAGCATCTTGTCCGCAACAACGATGGATTGCCCCGTGGCCAGACCGGCCACAACGTGAGGAAGAGCTCACCTTACGATAAAGAACTCTTCCTTGCGAATAACGGTAATGTCCACCTCAGGCATGAGCTTTTTTGCCAGCATCGCTGCCGGGCCACCTGAACCGCTACATCCAACGATCACCAATTTTTCTCCGCTTTTCATGCACACCTCCTTTGAATCGCAGCCCCTCGGGTCCGTCTCAACGCTCCCTTGCCTGTTTGCGGGAAGGGAGCGTCAGCCTGCCACAAAAGCGCCTTCCCTATAATGAATGAACCGGCCCGCCTATGTTGCGGACTCCAGCTTTCGAATGCGCTGCCTGATCCCATCCAGGATTCTTTCAAAATACCCGGCACTGGCCTTTAAGGTTTCCAACTGATTTACAGGTTGAATATCGAGGCCCGAAACCGAACCCGGCAAACCTGTTTCTCCTGCCCCGGCCGCCTCCTCCCGTGAAGCCGACATTTGCCGAACGATTACCAGCGCCGCGCCGGCCAAAGCCCGTGCAGGCGCCTCTCGCCCCTCCCGTCATGGGCCTGCCCCACTCGGTCCAGTTCTGTCAAAACCCGGCATATCGAAATTCTCTTTCATAAGAATTTCTTGCCGCGGGGTAAGAATACAATCTCCGTGCCATACACCGGGTTGAGCCGAAAATAGAGGGGCCGGGAATAGCGGACCGGAGAATGGTAACAATTTGCATCCTTCCAGGCAACGCGGAGGGGACGATAAACGCCCCCCCTTACCCCCCGATCTTTGGCCGACATGGCCGGATGAGCGCGGTTGCCGCTTCCGGAAAGAATGGCGCGTTTTTTGTTAATTCCTGTAAGGCCCGGATTCGGGCCCAGTGATTGAAAACAATGCCAGAGGAGATGAGTATGGTGGCCATCCCGGTCTTTCGCTCCCGTGTAGCGCCGGTACTGGATTGGTGCTCGAAGATTGTGATCGTCTCCGAGAAAGGACCGGACAGCGCGGCAAGCCGCGAAATGTACGTGCAGGAAGACAGCAGGTTCGCACTGATGCGAACCCTGCGGCAGGAGGGGATCGATATCGTGATCTGCGGGGCGCTCAGCCCGGAGATGTTGAATTACGGCGAAAGCATAGGTTTGAGAATCATCCACGGGATTGCGGGCGACATCGGGGAAGTCCTGGAGGCTTACCGTAAAGGCGAACTCGACCGCCCTCGGTATTGGCTCCCCGGATGCCGCGAACCGCGCCGCTACAAGGGTGGAGGAAAATGCACCGATAAACCGGCCGGAGCACCGTCTGAAGGTCCAGGACCTGCCGGGGCGGGCGGAGCAAGCAAGGTGGCGGCAGGCCCCGGAGGCTTTTGTATCTGCCCGGAATGCGGCGCCACGGTTCGCCACGAACGCGGCATCCCCTGCTCTTCACTCCGTTGTCCGGAGTGCTCCTCGGCAATGAGCAGGAAGATGAGTTAGTGTCCATCCGGAAACCACCACCGGGTTAGCTCAAAAGAAGATTCTTTTCGGGAGGCGCAGTAATGGAGTGCAAAATCACGGTTCTTTGCGAGAATACGGTCCACGGCATGGGCTTTCTCGGAGAGCACGGGTTCGCGGCGCTTGTTTCCATACCGGGTCAAAACATTTTGTTCGACACCGGGCAGGGTTTTGGCCTCATCCACAACTCGCTCAGGCTGAGAATAGATCTACGCGATGTTTCCAGGGTCGTGTTGAGCCACGGACACGCTGACCACGTCGGGGGGCTGCCCGCTTTTTTGGAAATAAATGGCGGTTGCCCCGTGCTGGCTCATCCGGACGTCTTCCGTGAAAGATTCCGGCTGCTCCCGGACACCGTCGGGGAGGGCAAACCGCGGGCCAACGGAATGCCATGGACCCAGTCCCATCTTACGACCCGCGGGGCACAGTTCGTATGGCTGCGCGATTTTTCGGAAATTGCGCCCAACGTCTTCATCACCGGCGAAGTTCCCAGGAGAACGGCCTTCGAGAAGGGCTCCCCGAAGATGGTGATAAGACGAGGCGACAGTTTCGTCCAGGACCCCTTTCTGGATGATTTCTCGCTGGTTTTGAAAACGTCGAAGGGACTGGTGGTGGTGCTGGGGTGCGCCCACGCAGGGGTGGTAAACATTCTGAACCACGCCATCGAAAAGACGGGCGAAAAACGCGTTTACGCCGTTTTGGGGGGCACTCATCTTGGTCTATCCCCCGAAGCGCAGTTAAATCCGAGCATCGAGGCCCTGAAAGAATTCGACATTCAAATGCCGGCGCTCAGCCACTGCACCGGGACGGCGGGCCGCCGCAGCCGGGATTGCCAGGCTGGCTTATGAATTCGGCCACAGATTCGCCTTTGGCGCTGTAGGTTTTGTGCTTGAAGTTTAGTTCATTTTAACCAGGAGGAAAATCGTCATGCCCATATTCGAGTTCTCATGCCCATCTTGCGGCAATGTCTTTGAAAAGATTGTTTACGGAAACAGCGAGGAAGTACGCTGCGAAAAATGCGGCGGCTCCGAGGTTACCAAGCTTCTATCCACTCCGTCGAGCCTGTCGGGGGTAAGGGCTGAAGGCAGGCTGCCCGGGGCCGGCGATACGGGCTGCTGCGGGGGCTCACCTTCCTCGAAAGGATGCGTTCCCGGCAGTTGCTGCGGCAGAGCAATGACTTAAGAAACCGCCGGAGCGGACGGGAAGAGTCTTCATGAAGAGGCTGGAGCAAGCAGTGCGGCGGCGCCGCTTCGAAACTGGCGCGGGAGTTTCCGGAAAGATATCGCAATCGATTTCCACCCCGGCGATACCCTGGAATCCGCTCAATCCTTAGACCGTCGTCTCTTTTCGCGCGGTTTCGCGGGCGACGCTTACCGGGACACCCTCATAGGGGGTTCTGCGCGTGTCTTTGCGGCTCCCGGGGTCTCTAAACTGCTTCAACACCTCGATGCTGTCCTTCAGGCCCTTGTAGAGCCTTGCCATCTCGATCGCCATGCCGGTCGTCGAGGCCATGGCCTGGACAAAATTGACGTCATCGAGGGTAAACTCCCAGGGTTCGGCGCTGTAGACGCGCAAGGCCCCGATCGACTGCCCGCCGGCTACCACCGGAACCGAAAGGATGGAAGCAATTCCTTCTTTTTGCGCCTCTTCGGGGTATTGGATTCTCGGATCGTCGGCTACGTCGTAGATCGCGACCGGCCCCTCTTCCAGGGATTGATTAATGGAACGGGATGCGTCTACCGGTCCCTTTTCGATGTAGTCTTTGCTCAAGCCGAAAGAGGCGGCCAATTCGAGTTGGTCGGTGCGCCGATCGACCAAAAACAGCGCGCACCCCTTGACATCGAGGGCCGTCTTCATGCTCTCCACGGTCATGAGCACAACTTCTTCGGGATCCTTTGAGTGGAAGATAGCGCCGGACACCTTGAGCAGAGTGTCGTAGGCGGCGTGCCGCCGCAACCGGGATTGCCGGGCCCGGACCACGGGCGGCGTGCCGCCGCGGCCGGGTGGTTTCCGGATGGGCCGAGAACATCAAGATTGCTCTAGGGTAAGAAGGATACAATCTCCATGCCATGATCTTTGTTGGCGCTCCAAAGGAAAGCATTGGAGCACCACCTGTAAAGAGGAAACATTTTGCATCCCGGCATGCCACAGGAGGGGACTAAAGGTCCCTTCGGGCTTTCCTTTTATTCCACGGGGAGGTCGGGGATAGCGCAATTCGGCGCTTCTGCGGACAATGGCGCGGTTTTTGATTCGAGCGAGTTCCGAGTAAAGTTTTGGGGCAGACAGTAATTGAGTAAAGGAGAGACAGTAATGTCGGATAGTAAATTCGAGGGGCTCGGCCAGATGGGGGAAAATTTCATCCGGTTGGCCGGGCAGCCGGAAAATATCGGTTCCATGGAAAATTCCAACGGCAAGGCCAACGCCGTGGGCCAGTGCGGCGATTCAGTCGAGGTGTTTTTGAAAGTCGCAAACGAAACAATCGATGACATAAAGGTGGCGCCCCATGGCTGCGTGTACACATGGGTGTGCGCGAGCGCGATGAGTGAAATGGCAAAAGGCAGGCACATCGATGACGCGCTGCGTATCGAGCCCGATGAAATTGCCGGGATTCCGGGAGGACTGCCGGAAGACCACCTGCACTGCGCAAGGCTGGCCGTCAATACGCTGGGAGAGGCCATAGCGGACTACTACAAGACCGTTTCCACGCCAGGCGCCCAAAGCCGGTAGGGGATTTTCCTTCACAGAGAGGAGAAGCGGCAAGAAACCGGGTGGGGACAGTATATGAAGAGCGCCGAGCAAACCAGACCAGCCAAAGCAAAAAGGAAAAGGCTTTCCGCCAGCCTCGAAGATTACCTTCAAGTGATCTTCCACCTGGAGGAATCCAACCGTGGGGCTCGCGCCAAGGACATCGCCGACCAGATGGGAGTCCAGCGCCCTTCGGTCACCGGGGCGCTCAAGATACTGGCCGACCGGGGGTTCATCCACTACAGTCCGTACAGACGTGTCACCCTGACCGGCGAAGGACGCGAGATCGGACTCTTCTTCATACGCCGTCACAAAATACTCAAAGAGTTTTTCGCCTCCACCCTGCAACTCGAACCCGAGCACGCCGAACTGAATGCCTGCCGCATCGAGCATGCTATCGACTCCACCGCCCTCGACCGATTGGTCCGTTTCCTGGAGTTTCTAAAAAGCTGCCCGCGCACCGGCGTCAACTGGTCGGAGGCTTTCGCCTTATTTTGCGAAAACGGGGCAAAGTCTTCCAGTTGCAAGGAGTGCCTGAAGACATGCATGGATCAAATCGAAGGGGATGAACCGGCCGGCGCGGAAGGCATGAGGGCCTGAAGCAAAACACATGTCCACAGTGGCCAAGCGGCGCCCTCCGGGACCTCGGGGGCGCCGCTTGCCAACTGGATTACCCGCCGGGTCAATGATAGTCGTGTGTGCCCAGTATGACTGGAATTCCTGTTTTCTCCTGGAGTATGGAGGCAAGCTCCTCCGGGGTCGCATAGGGGCAGCCCGGTTTGGCGCCCGCAAGACAGGAACTGAGGTATACGGCATCCGGTTTTATCCCGGAAAGCTTTGCCGCCATGCCAAGGTTTGGCGCCGCGGTTCGTCCCGGGCATTCGCACTGCACAAAGGCCACTACCTGCGAAGGCTCATCGAATTTACCCTCCCCCAAGGCCGCGGCCTTGAGACACCTCCATTCGCCAGGACAGCCATACCCGCTTTCCATGTAAGCTCCGCAGCCAACGACAGCCACCTTTTTCATCAGCTTTTTTCTCCTTCCCCGCGCTTGGCGCTCATGGTTACAATAGATGGTTCCAATACACGGGCTTTTCCATGCAGCAACGGGTGTGCCATAAAGAGCGAAGCGCTTGTCTTTTGCCTTCCGATAGTGCAGCCCGCACCCGTAAAGAGGTTCCGATGGAACCGAATGTTCCCCGGGCGGACCGGGGCAAGTGGACGAAGACATACAACCGGCAGGCTTCCGAGACGACTCCGGGCCGCGTTAGCCTTTTTGGCAAAAAGGTGGCACGGAGGTTGCTCGAATCTCGCCGCTGAATCAAAAATTGGAGAAAGGGGTATAGTTCATGAGTTCATCCGAAGGTGCACAGTGCGGCCACGGTCAGCAGCAACAGGAAGCGGATAACGCGCGCATACAGGATCAATTGAGCCGGATAAGCCACAAGCTGCTGGTCATGAGCGGCAAGGGCGGAGTCGGTAAGAGCAGTGTCGCCGCCTACCTGGCGCTCGGCCTGGCGAAACTGGGCCGAAAAGTCGGCCTGCTCGACGTCGATCTTCACGGACCGAGCATCCCGCGCATGCTGGGGTTGGAGGGCATTTTCAGCTTCACTCCCGAAAAGCGCATGATCCCTCATGCCTACAATGAGCGTCTGCACGTCATCTCGATCGATTGTCTTCTGCAGGACAGGGATTCAGCCGTGATCTGGCGAGGCCCGATAAAGCACGGGGTAATAAAGCAGTTTATCTCGGACGTGGAATGGGGCAACCTGGACTTCCTGGTGATAGATTCACCTCCCGGAACGGGAGACGAACCGCTAAGCGTGGCCCAAACCATTCCGGACGCCAAGGCGATAGTCGTTACGACCCCCCAGGAGATCGCCCTGGCCGATGTGAGAAAATCGATCAACTTTTGCAAGCAAGTTAACTTGCCCATACTGGGGATCGTCGAAAACATGAGCGGATTCATCTGCCCGCACTGCAACACCGAAACGCCTCTGCTCGGAAAAGGCGGAGGGTTACGGACAGCCAAGCAGATGGACATTCATTTCCTGGGAAGCCTGCCGTTCGACCCGCGCATGGTGGAGGCCTCGGACCTGGGCAAGCCTCTCCTGGAAAACCCGGACTCCAGTCCCCTCTTGAACGCCCTGGAACGGTTCACCGCCGAAGTGCTCGATCGCTGCGGCACGAGCGGCGCCTTTCTGAAGATGTTCTCGGGCGGAGGGTGCCCTAAATAAGTGAATGGGTGAATCGGTGAATCGGTGAGTCGGTGAGTCGGTGAATCGGTGAATTGGTAAGGGCCGGTGAATGGGTGCCTTCACCAGTTCTTTTCGGGGCTGTGCCCAAGACCAGACGTAGAACAAATCCACCGCGGAGACGCGTGGAGAACGCCGAGAGGGAACTTACGGCCCACTCTTAGCGCTCTCAGCGGCTTGGCGGTGGATTTTCAAGACCCGTGGCGGGTCTATTTCACGCCCGTCCGGCCCATGGGCGCGGGGCGGGAAATTCCCCGCCTCACTACCAACATTTCACGCGCGCAGCGCGTACGGCCGAATCCCCGGGGACGCGGGGGAAGGGTCGTGAACATCTCGCCTGACCCGGCCCTGCTGGTCTCCATGCTCGAGTAGCTGTGGGGGCAGCCCGACCTTTCTTTCCGTCACACCCGCCCCCCCCTCCCACACGGTCATAAAGCAGAAGGATTTTCATGGTAAAGCCCCGCGTTAAACACTCCCGGGGCATTCCCGGAAATGCGGTATTGACGAATTTCTGAATTTCGACAGTATTTTTGGTGGATGATAAGCAGGAGATTCTGCCGTGAAACAAACCCTTCTCGTATCAAATCGAGGACAGTTGACCTTGCCGGTATCGGTACGCAAACGGTTGGGTATTAAGAACGGCGGCGCGATAATCATGGAGGTACGGGATAATGAACTGATCCTGAAGCCTGCGATCGTGCTTGAAGTCGAGATGTATACAGAGGAGCAGGTGTTGGCATGGGATGAAACCGATCATCTTGACGAGGACGAACGACAAACCGTGTTGCGAAGGCTTGAGGCTCGGCAGTAATGCGGGTTTTCCTTGATGCAAACGTGCTTTTTACCGCTGCCCACAATCCCCATGGGAAAGAGGCCTTTGTCATCGAACTTGGAGCTGCCGGGCATTTCTCACTGTCTACAAGCGATGCGGCTCTAATGGAAGCCGAGCATAATCTTGCGGTCAAGCATCCACACTCCCCGGCATTTCTTGAAGCCTTGATGAACAATATAACTCTAGTCGCGGCGGACCTCTCCGCCGCTTTTCCCGAGGGTCTTCCGCTCAGAGATGGTGTTATCTTTCAAGCGGCGCGCAGTTGCCACGCCACTCACTTCCTCACCGGGGATCTGCGCCACTTCGGACCGTTCATGAACCGGACCGACGCCACTTTTTCCATCACCATTCAGACCGTTGCTCAGTTTCTGTCCGCGATGTAGCAAGGTCCGCAATTATCAGTTCCTGGATAAGCGACAAAAGATCATTGCCGCTGCTGTTTATGATTTCGGCCGACCGCACCTGCTCGCCTCGACAGATCTTGAAAGCAACTTCGCATAGAAGCCGCGTGGGGCGCCGGCCACCATCACACGACAGCTCGATTGGTTCGTGTGGATTTTACTCCCGATTCTCGTTTTCAGCCGGCCAGGTAAATTCTCCGCTCAAAGCCATTGACAATTGCCGGGGCGGCTTTATATTGCGGCTAACAAAGTTTGGAAGGACGAATTAAGTAAAACCTGAAACTGATACCGGCTCGATTTAGAAAAGGGAGATACACATGAGCAAACTTCTTTTCGCATTAGCCTTCGCCATAGTGCTGGTCAGCGGTGCTTTCATGAACGTACATGCGGCCAATTCGTCAGGTCCCTATTTCAGTCAACCCGCCTGCTGGTCTTTTGCCTGCGGGAT
>JARLHP010000235.1 GCA_031292195.1 Syntrophobacteraceae bacterium | reverse complement strand
TTTGAGGCCATGGATCCCGACTAACAACTGCCGGGGTGACGAACCAAAGTTTCGTCCTCGTTCAAACCGCGTCCGTGGACGTGGCGGCCCCGCTGTTAGCTGGCTTGTATGAAACTTCAAGTTTCATTCTGGTTCAAACCGCGTCCGAGGAGGCGGCGGCCCCGCTGTTACCTGGCTGTTAATTTTGACCGTAAAATCAGGAACCATCAATTAAATCAGCAGAATAAGGAAATGTGACAGAAAAAAATGCCGTATTTACAGCCAGGAACAGCATAAGGATGGCTCTGCCGGAAAGGATGGCTCTGCCGGATCGGTCCCCCGCATGTCCCCGGCCCAATCCGCCGGCATGCGCCCGCCATCGGTGGCCCGCAAGCCGCCTTATCCTGCCGGCGGTGACTTATCTGTCGGGTGGGATGCTCACTTCGACCCTCAGCCTAACGTTATTACGTTCGATGAGAAGGGTACATGCCGGACCGCTTTTGGCCACTGCTCGCTGAACGTCTTCGACCTCTTTTACCGCTGCGCCGTTTACGGCCAGAATAATGTCAGCCTTGTGAAGGTGGGCCGCATCCGCGGCAGTGCCGGGCAAAACCCCCGCAATCCGAACCCCCGGCCCCGGTTTTGCCGGTTCGATAATGACGCCCAACCGAGGGTGGCGCGACGGTTCGGACTTACCGGTTATTACCACGTAGTCCGCAAGATCGGGGCCGATTGCGCTCGCCGGGTAATCGCTCGGGACCGGGACTACGGTGCCGAGGGTAGTCTCGGGCCTTCGAAGCAAGGTTAGATGAGGCACCCCGAAACGCTTGCTTATATGGCCTTTGCCAAGCACGACCACAATCGGGCTGCGCGTTTGGTCCAGACGACGGGCCAGGGTCTGGGCCATTGTTTCCTCCCAGGCGAGTTGCGCCTCGAAGAAGGATTCGAAGTCCTTGATCTCATACCTTCCGTGCGCCATGAAATCCTTTTTGACCCGTTCCCGATTGGAGCGATCCTCCCGATGGAACACTCGGGCCACCCGGGAGCGTTCCCGGGGGGTTAGAGAACCCAGGCCGTGTTGGCCTATTTTTCTTACCACACGGTAGGGGGCATTGAGCCCGATCACCGGCATGCCTCTTTGCTTTTGGAAATCGATCAGGCCTTTGTAAAGGGCATAGGGAAATCCCCAGACTTCATTCCATTTTACCTCTTTGAGGAAATCTTGCTCGGACATCCGGCCGTCAATATAGCGGTCGAGGACCGGCCGCGCGTTGGCCGGAAACATTTCCATGGCCAGTTGAACGTATCTGCGGTCCCGGGCGAGTTTCCTCAGGATTTCAAGTTGAACCTCGTGGTCTTCGACGCTCGTGTGTGTTTCCCCCACATAGATGACTTCATCCCTTGCCAGCCGGGCCGCAAGCCCGTCCATGTCCATAACGCGGCCGGTCGAGGTCTCGATGACCTCTCCCCGGTGCGGGACCGGTGGGGAACCGGGCCGCGGAGAGGAGGGAGACACCCCCGCCCCGCAACATCCGGCCAAAATAAATAAAACACCACTGAGGGCGCCAAGGTTGACCGCCCTGTGGACGGCGGCGCGGGAATGAGCCAACGCGGCAGAATCCGGGAAAGCGCGCGGCAAGCGGTTATTTCGAAATATCCTCGTCGCTATGCTCCATGTTCGAAAGACCCGATGCAGGTATCGCTCTGTAACTGTGCCAAACGCAGGCAACCCCCTCTATGTAAATTTGCTCTTGCCCCGAGCGGTTCCGGAAACGGAACGCAAAGGGAACCAACGGGGGCGGCGAACACCAAACCATGGGGCCGGAAACAATATTTCCTTTTGAAATCCCCATCTTGTGTGTGCTATAAACATTATAGTCCTGAAACGAAATAGAAGGAAAATTATCGTTGGGAATTCAGCATGATTGCCTATAAAAAAATACCCTTTCAACTTGGCGCGGAGATTTCCCTCCGTTCGCCTTCGAGCCGTTCCCACAGGGCGAAAAGCAAAATCATAGGGGTTCTGGAAAAAGAATTTATATTGATCGAAACTCCGGTATTTTCAATTAGCGACAATATCACGGCGATCGTTGAAGATGATTTAGTGGTTACATATTTATATGAAGGGTATCTGTTTACTTTTGATAGCCGGATCAACAGGGAACTCATCAAGAATATTGTCTGCATCGATTACCCGGTCACTTTTCAGGTAGAAAAGCTAAGAGATGCGGCCAGGATAAAGGTGAGTCTCGAAGCGGCGGTGAGCGTAAGCGATATCAAACTGCCCGGGATTGTAAAAGATCTTAGTGATACTGGCTGTTTACTGGAAATCCCGAAGATTATTTCATTATTTAAAGGTCTCGGATTTACACTTACATTCACCCTGCCCAACGACCAGTTGATAAAAGATTTACAATGCAGAATAGTGACTGTACGATATAACCAGATTTATAAGAAGACCGACGTTGCCGTCATGTTTTCAGGGCCGCCGGAAGAGATCGTGAAGATACAGGAACTGGTTAAGTTCTGCATGCGGTTTAAAGTTTGATTCCGCACTCGGCCGGCCAGAAACACACTGGCTCCTGCCCGCGGCGAAAAATTGCAAGGCATGACGAAGAAGTCCGCCCCGTCTTGAAAGGCAAAAGAGCTGCCCTGCATTCGCGACGAAACGGACAACTTTTCCGGCAGGCATGTTCGAGCGGCGTTGCGAACAGAGCTACTTCGGTTGTTTTCCACGTTCCGTGGGGCGGCCCGCGCCACAGGAATCAGACATTCAGGTAGGTACGCCAAGCCTGGGTAATATCCATTTGTTCAAAACAACATAGAAGACAATAATCCCTAGAAAAATAAGTCCGGTATGCATCTCAAGCAGCCTTTCCAAAGGTTGTCGTCGGGCGGTCTTCCGGAGGAATAACTCGGTTCCCTCCTCTACGAGTCAATCATTATGACTCTCGATTCCGCATTATTCAAGGGTGGATTTTTCCGACACCATCATGTACAATGCTAAGAGATATGAAAGTCAACGCTCCGCTGGAGTCCCCCCCTTGGGGAGAGAGGTACAGGGCCGGACAGGTGCCGATTAAAAGAATACCCATCGTTTGTTTCTTTCTGCTGCTAAACGGTCTATTCAGTCCGCTTTTTGCCGCCCCCCCGAGCATGGTTGAAAAGAACCTCTTCTCCCAAGAGCGCAAGCCGCCATTGCCTGCGAGTGAGTCCGAGTCTACGCAGGGAACCGGGTCGGGAGTGGAGATCGAAAACATCCAACTGGACGGGGTGGTTTTCCGGGGCAATTCCAGAAAAGCCCTGCTGCGCCTCAAAAACGGTCAGATGGCGGCCCCCGGCCAGGAGGGCAATCCGTTGCCCCCGGTTGTCACGGTTCGCGTTGGAGAGATGGTCGACGAATACCGCGTGACCAAAATCGACCTGCGAAGCGTCACCTTGGAAAAAAGCGGCCAGGCATATACGATAGGTCTTTTTGCCTCGAACAAGGTGGTCGCGCCCGCCTCGCCGGCGCCTTCTTTCGCCGCCTCCGCCCGGGCCCGGGCTCAGTCCAGGCCGGGGATAAATCCAAGGCTGCCTCACGGCCCCATGTTCCATAATGGTTTTCGGCCGAAAAACCCTCAGCAGGCGCTTCGCGCCCCCATGTCGAGGCCGCCCGGCCGCCCCCCGGGGACAAATTAGGCGACCCCGGGCCAAACCACCGCAGAAACAAATCCCGCAAAACGTCCATTGCCATCCATCCAGGGGACTAACTAGCTTCTTGTTTTATAGCCACATTCCTAATAGAATTAAATTATTGACGCGGCACGAGGTTGGGACGTGAAACAACAGGCGGGAGCAAGAAAGAAAACCTGCTACTATAAGACGCTGGGCATATCGGTTCGAGCCACCCAGCAGGAAATACGCAGCGCTTTTCGCTACCTGGCGATGAAGCTGCATCCCGACCGTAATCCCGGCAATCCCTCGGCGGCCGAGCGTTTCAGAGAAGTCCGCAAGGCCTACGAAACGCTGAAAGACCCTGCGGCGCGGGGCAGATATGACAGGCTTAACGGCCACAGGAAGCAAAAGGAGAGGTTTGCCGATTCGTCCTGGACCGACATTCACAGCGAGGGCGGCGAGGCGGCCTCTTTCGATGAGATATTTCAGGATCTTTTCGGGATAGGCAAACGGCACGTAAGAACCCGGCATGGCAGCGACCTCAGGTTTGATTTGCAGATTGCCAGGAGCTCACTCCAAAACGGGGGCTTCCACGAGGAAATCAGCTATGTGAGAATGGTCTTCTGTCAATGTTATAACGGGGCGAAACGCTCGGGATGCCGTCTATGCGGAGGAATCGGGGAAATTGAAGAATCCTGTTCGCTGAAGGTGTGGATCCCGGCGGGAATCGCCAACGGAACAAGGATTCGACTTTCCGGGGCGGGAGATGCGACCGTGGCGGCGGCGCCGCCGGGTGACCTGGTATTGTTCGTCTACATCATAGAGGGGTGTTAGAGGTTAGGGGGGATGATGACTACCGGTGAACTTACCCATATGGATTCCGAGGGGCGGCTGAGGATGGTGGACGTAAGCGAGAAGGCGCCGACCTGGAGGGAAGCTCGGGCCGAGGCCTTGGTCAGCCTTGCCGAAGAGACGCTCAAGCGAATTTGCTCGGGAGATATCAGCAAAGGCAATGTTTTCGAAGCGGCCAGACTGGCCGGAATAATGGCCGCAAAAAAGACTTGGGAGCTTATCCCGCTTTGCCACCAGTTGCAACTTACCGGTATCGAGGTGGACTTTTCCCCCGATCCGGCCAAAAACGAAATCAGGATCACCGCACGGGTCAAAACCAACGACAGGACCGGCGTGGAGATGTAGGCCCTGGTCGCGGTGACCCATGCGGCGCTGACCATCTACGACATGTGCAAGGCCATCGACCGTGGCATGACCATCCGAGAAACCCGTCTGACCTTTAAAACGGGTGGAAAGAGCGGGGTGTTCGAGCGCGACTAGCCATTGGCACGCTATTTCGGGGAAATCCAAGCCTTTTTGAAGGTTTTTCTTTACTGTTTATGACGATTGTGTTAGTCGAGTTTTTTCTAGCTTCGTAGCGGAGTCTGAATATGGATAAAGAAACCCAGGCATATTTCAAGGAAATCCTTCTACAAAGGTTGGACGAGCTTTATTCGGAAGCAGAAAAGACCGTGGCCGGGATGAACGACAGCGAGGAGAATTTCCCCGACCCCACCGACCGGGCTACGCTTGAGTCGGACAGAAACTTCGAGCTCCGGATCCGGGACCGGGAGCGAAAGTTGATCTCAAAGATACGCGAAGCGCTCCAGAGAATAGAGGAAGGAAATTTCGGCCAGTGCGAAGAGTGCGGCGACGACATCGGTTTCGAGCGCCTGAGCGCCAGGCCGGTCACTACCCTGTGCATCGAGTGCAAGCGAAAGCAGGAAGCCGGGGAGCGCGCCAGGGGGGCGTAGGCTTAAAGGGCGCGGCGCTCCCTTAGACCCCGCCTTCGATGCGCACCACATCACCTGCCCACACAGGTTCCTGCGAGCCGTCCTCGCGCAGGAGCAGGAGTGCCCCTTCGGCAGAGATGCCGGCGGCCTTTCCCACGATTTGACGATTTCCGTACACTACGGTAATGGTTTTACCCAGCATCTCCGAGTATTGCTCGATCTCGGGCAACAGGGCGGAGAACCCGCTACCCAGAAAACGTTCGTATTCGCGCTCGAAGCGGTGCAGAAACCCCAGAAGCACCTTCTGCCTCTTTACGGCCAACCCCGTTTCGATGGCGATCGAGGTGGCCGGGTATCGAAAAGGTCCGGCCATCTCCTCCCTGCTGTGATTGACATTGATTCCCATACCCATCACGATGAACCGGGTAAAATCCTGGTCGGACTGGGTTTCGGTCAATATACCGGCCACCTTGCGCCCGCCGATCAACACATCGTTTGGCCACTTGATGGAGGCGGCTATCCCGAATTCTTCCCGCAGCATTTTTACCAGGGCAAGAGCACCAATGAATGAGGACTGTGGGGCGACCCTAATCGGCAGCAGGTCTCTTAGCAGTATGGAAAGATAAATCCCCCGGTTGGGATGAGACATCCATTCCCTTTTGAGCCGTCCTCGCCCTTCGGTCTGCTGCTCCGCGACCACCAGTGCCCCGTGGGGGGCGCCCTCGGCAGCCAGAATCAAAGCGTAATCGTTTGTCGATCCGATGGTGGGCAGGTAATGATAGGAATGGGCAAGCCATCCGGTGGCCAGATCGGGCACGATCTCCCCGGGGGCCAGCGAGTCGGGAACGGCCACCAGCATGTACCCCCGCCTCGGGCGGCTTTGGACCTCGTAGCCCATCTGCTTGAGCCTGTTGATATGTTTCCAGACCCCGGGCCGGCTGATCGCCACTTTTTCCGCCAGGACGGACCCCGACACGAAGCTACCCTCACTCTGCCTCAAGAGCCTCAGAATTTCCAGATGCGTTGCTTTTGCCGCACTCATCAGAATGATCTCCTTATCCCTTAAGACGCATCGGAAGCCCGGCCACAATCAGGAAAACCGAGGCGCAGGCCGCGGCAAGTTTCTGGTTGGTAAACCCCGAAAGGTCGCGGAACCTGCGGGCCAGTGCGTTTTCCGGAACGATCCCCGCCCCTGTTTCGTTGGAAACGATCACCAGGGGATAATCGCTAGAGCGTATGGTTTCGCATAAGCGGTCAACGGCGCCTTCGATCCCGCTCGTTTCGGAACACAGCAGGTTGCTCAGCCAAAGGGTTATGCAATCCACCAGCACGGGTTCCCCCCGGCCTTTTAGACCCTCCAGGACGGTTGCAAGCTCGACCGGGGCTTCAATTGTCCGCCACAGCCCCTCCCGGCGTTCCCTGTGCAGCCGGATTCGCACTTTCATCTCATCATCCAGGGCCTGGGCGGTGGCAACGTAGACGTAAGGCGGATCGAAACGGCCCACAACTCCTTCCGCCCAGGAACTCTTTCCGCTCCTGGCGCCGCCCAGGACCAGCAAAGGCGTTCCCGTATCGGTGTGCGGCGCACCCATCAATTCCCCTCCCTGGAAGTCACAATGTGCGACAGGTGTTCGGTTATGAGCCTGTCGACCATGTGGGGCAGCGGCTCCCGGATGGTTCCGACAATGGAAATCGGTTCCTGGGTGAGCGGCACGATCAACTTGGCGGCCTTCGATTCGCCGATGGCGCACACCATGGAAGCGGTCATTTCACCCATCATGGCATTTGCCAGCAGGATGGAGATGGTGCCGATTATCACATCGGCCTGTGCTACGCTGTGCCGGATGGCGTTTTCTCCCGTAGCCCCCCGGTTTGCTCCGGCCTTCATCATCTGCGCCGTGGCGATGGCATTTGTTCCAAGGGCCCACAGTTCGGCGCGTTCCCCGAAAACTTCCTTTATCCTCTTGATTATGGTGGTCCCTATCCCACCACCCTGACCGTCTATTACCGCAATTCGGATCACGGAACCTCCCTCCCGCGAAATGACCAAAGATTACCCCGGGCTTACAAAACGATACTCCATGCCCGGAAAAACTCATGATACCGGATCAGGAAAATTTCACCCGTAAGGGTTTTCACCCGAAAATAGAGCATGGGCATCCGGGTGGGATCAACCCCGCCTTCATACCACCGGTCGACCACCTGCGCGATACGGCGCTCCTCGCCGCGCCACACGAAAGATAGCGGTTCCTGCGCCCCTTTGTACTCATCCCGGGTGAAAACCTGGATACTTTCAAATTCCATGTGTAAACTCCGCAGTTCACCCCAGGGATACTACTTCTTTCCCCTGCCTATTTCAATCAAACCGGCCAAGGTTTGTGAAATGAAGGCCCCAAGCGCCCCGGGTCAAATGCAGGCTGCCTTCATTTCGAAAGGCGCAAATTTTGCACTATCTCTACAGTCTAAATCGAATCATCACGAAAAAACCGCCGGCTAAATGCTCTATCTTCTCCCGGTCCGGCTGTTCGAACTAGAGGATGGATTTCATGACGCACAAGTTGCCTGTCGGTCCCCGGGGCCTGGTTGGCTTTGCCCTGATCTTGCTCCCGTGTATGAATTTCGATTTTTCCCCTACCCAATGACACGGAACCGGGAGAAAACCCATGAATCCTGCGCGGATTCTTGTCGTTGACGATGAAATCCTCGTGGCCAAAGAGATCGAAATGCGCGTTGCGGCCATGGGCTACCAGGTTGTGGGAACGGCTCGCAACGCTGAAGAAGCGCCGGAGTTCGCCCGAAAAGATCATCCGGACCTGGTGCTGATGGGCATCAACCTGCCGGGAAAGATGGACGGGACCACCGCCGCGGAAGAAATCCGCAGGCGATTCAGCCTGCCGGTTATCTTTCTTACGGCCTACTCGGAAGAGACGACGCTGGAAAGGGCGAAGCCGGCCCAACCCTATGGGTATATCCTCAAGCCCTTCGAAGAGCGGGAACTGAGATCCGCGATCGAAATAGCTCTCCACAGACATCACGCCGAACGCGAAATCCTTCGTTTCAACCGACTCTACGACGTGTTGAGTCAGGTTAACCAGGCCATTGTGCGCTCTAATTCCCGCGATGAACTTCTGGTGGCCATCTGCCGCATCATGGTGGAGCGCGGTGCTGTCAATCTGGCCTGGATTGGATGGTTCGACCCGAAGACGGCCGCAATCCGTCCTGTAGCCCGATGGGGAAACCACGAAGAGCTTCTGACCCTGGTCGAGTTCCACGCCGACGAAGGTCCCGGCGGACACTCCAATCCGGGTAGAGCCGTCCGGGAAAACAGGCCGGTCTTCTGCAATGAATGCGTCCGGGGGAAGTGCCTCTACCCCGCCGAATTAGCTCCCGTCCGATTCGGATTCAACTCCCGCGGCTCATTTGGTGAGGAGAGTCCTGGACGAGAGGACTAAAAATTGAGGCGGCTTCCCGCCATGGGCATCTCGACCACACGTCCCGTGCCCGTTTGGCGCTTTAAACACCGGCTCTTTCCCCGGGTATCCCCGTAAGACTTACTCAGGGCTGCCTCAGGGAATGCACTTCCAGCTTTAGCCCCTCTATCTTTTCGAAATCACGGCGATTGGCCGTAACAACCGAGCAGTCCAGAGAAATCGCCGTTGCTGCAATAATGAGGTCGTGAGCCCCAACAGTCAGTCTCTTCCGGGACAGGGAGGCCCAAATGCGGGCATAAATGCGCGCGACGGGGACATCAAAGGGAAAAACAGGAAATGACTCCAGGATCTTTTCAACAAAGGATTGGCGCCTCAGTCGACGGGTTTCTGTGTCGGCGCGCTCAACGCCGTGCAACAATTCCGAGACAGTAACCACGCTGATGCCAAAAGACTCGCCCTCCCGGCCGGACACCAGGCCGGCCACCTGCGCACGATCGCGTTCCAAGAAGATGATTTCGCTGGAATCAAAGATTAGTCCCATGTCGTATCAGTCGGCAGATGAGGTTGACCCTTGATTGCCTCCAGGACGTCATCCACAAATTTAGTGTCATAGGAGTCGATGTGCGGCAAGGTCTGAAAAATGGACTCAAGATCGCCCATGCGCGGCAACAGCGCGCCAGCCCCCAAAGGGACAAGGGCCGCTACGGGTTTTCCGCCCCGAATGATCGTGTAGTGGGCACCACGATATCTGATGTTGTTCAACAGTTCCGAAAAATGTCTTACCCCATCGGTGGCGCTAATGTCTGTTCGCACTGTTTTCTCTCGTTGTAAAATATGATAATAATATTTTACAAAAACTCAATGGGATCTTCAATGCACGCCTGCCAACATAAGAGCTTCCGGCAGGGTGTGGCCTGACAGTAAACAACGCCGCCGCCGTGCCGGAAAGCAACTCGTCGAGTGTGGGGCTTGACACCAGCCGCTGCGTTCCGGGGATTTCCTTGGGCAGTGACTCGTCCCTTAGCGAGACCCCGATACGTCCCGGAAATTCCCTGCCGCCAGGGACACTTGGCGATCCGAGCTGGTCCCAGACTCGACCGCCCTCGATTCCGGAAATAACGAACTAAGGCATTTTTATCGACCGGAATGGATTTTTGAATCTTCGGGGAACAGGTGGACAACTCAACTGTGGGCGCGATTGGAGAACCTGCTGGAACCAGTCTCGCTGTAAATTTTGCGGGTATGTAGCGAGTGTAAATTGTGCAACAAAAAGGGCGAAACCCTAAGGTCCGCCCATTTTTGTTGCACACTGTGGTGCAAGCCCTTTCTGATTCTTTGGCCGGCATCCGGGAATTTGGTGGTGGGCACGGGTTTCATCGTGCTCACCACCCTCGTTGCAAACTTTCACGGATGAAGACCAGTCTAGATCCCGGCGCCCCCAAAGGCCCCCTTCAGCCCATTTTTCATATTGGTTTTCGCTTCATGGCATTCGTGCAGGTCGATGGCGCAGACCTGGGCCAGACCATTTTTCTCAACACGGGTGTTCGTGGTTTCCTGGGCGCCCAGCATCATCTGAGCCCCTTTTTTCATCATGCCCTGTCCCTGCGCCGTGGTAGGCCCGGTCATCATCTCATTTCCTTTGACCACCATGTCATAGCCCTTGGCCATCTGCTCCGAGGCTGCTGCCAACTGCGGGTCCTTTATCCCCTTCTTGGCTACGGCGGCCATTATCCTCTTGTTTCCGTCCATCATCCGCTTGGCGCCTTCCACGATCGCCTTTTGACCTTCGGCCACCGCATCCTTGTTTTGAGCCTGCAAGCACGGAGAGAATGCGAAGATAGCGGCCATAATAACTGTCAAAACAACTGAAAAATACCTGCCTCGATGTTTCATCTAATTTCTCCCTGATTGGTCACATCTGTTAAATTTACTGGAGATGGACACCATGCCCATCTTGGTCTGCCCCAACCGCACTCACTATGCCCCGATCCCGCACAACAAGAAGGACTTGCGTAATCGAGCCCGGCAAAAGGAGCGTGCCGAAGACAATACCCGTTCCCACCCTTCCGCACATCATCTTCTGGATGCTTTATGGTAATATCACAGAAGCAATGGCTATTTCTTTTCCAGCGGGTACATGTTCATAAGCCATTCATCCCACCCGCCTTTCAACACCTCTACTTTTGTGAAGCCGGCAGCCACTAGCTCTCGCGCCACCCGGGCGCTTGTGAACTCATCATGTCAGGCGCAATATAGAACTATTGTCTTGTTTTTTGGGTACTTGCTCATCCATTCCCCGGGGGCCTTGGGGGATTGGCGCTGAGCTCCCTTTATTTTCCAGGTGCCGGCTTTCCAGTCACTGTCGGTTCGCACGTCGATTATGGTTACTTTGGGATTGCCCAGCTCTTTTTTTAACTGGTCTTTGCTGATGAGGGAAAACTTCTCGGCCCCATAGACCGGGGGCATGGCAAAAAACAGCACCAGGAATGCTGCGAGAAAAATTTTGAAGCTCTGCCGCTTCATTCGCATCTCCTTTTTTTGATTAAGTCTAAAGAACCTGCGGCATGAGCCGTAACAGCCGGCTTGCCCGATAGAAGTCAGTACCACCGTAAAGTGTTAGGTTCGTCGCTTTAACATACTTTCTTCGCTTCCGACATTGGTCGCCGAATCCAAGCTGCCCAAAATGCTCGCCAATGCCTCCATCGTCGGATATTGACGCCACCCCATCCCTTAAAACCACGGCTTTCAGGTCACTATCTTCATGGATAGTGGCCGCATAAGCCGTTGCTTCTTAGTTTTGCCGCTACTGAGCCATTGATGGTCGCTTCGGGGGCCAATGCCGCCGCAACGCCAAGGAGAGAAAGAACCCATAACCAGCGCTCAAATATGACCTGATTTTATCCTCACCATTCTTCTTTTTGAGTAATGCCGTGTAATAGCGCGAGATTTTCAATAAATTTACTATTGCCCACAAGGCTCCCTGCTTGGGGCGTTCGTCCCAGCTGTCTTCCAAATGCGGCCGCGAAATGCTATACAAACTTCGTGGCGGAAACGCTGATCGACGGCCCATTGTTGTCTTTCAGTTTGTCTGCGCGACATCTAGAGCATACGCATCCTATTGCACAGGGAATGCCAATGTCCAATTGGCGCTAACCTGTTGATTTATTGAGAACAAGCCTTTATCGTCAACGACGATATTACGTTGTTCCGAACAATAATGGTTGAAAACAACGATATTGCGGTGTTGGATTCTATGTACCGAAAAAAGAGCGGTCAGGACCAGGCGCGAGTTAACGGGGATTCTCATGCAAACAGTGTCATGAGTGTAGCTCCAACCCTTGAAGAGCGTGAGAAATTTTACCATGAAATATTGGACAATCTCGCTGATGGCGTCATCGTTACAGACCAGGAAGATCGCATCTTATTTGCAAACTCCCACATGCTTGCAATTTCGGGCTACCGGCGCGATGAACTTATCGGCCACATCGGTTATGAACTGCTGCTTTCCAGGCCGCAATCGAACTTGATTCGAGAACGTTTAAAGAAGCGGCGGGTGGGGGCCGAAGAACACTTCGAACTCGAGTTGGTCCGAAAGGACGGTATGGCCAGTTGGGTTCGGGTAATGGCGAAGCCTTTTCCCAATGGCTCTGGTGAGATTTGGGGTACCGTAAACACGATGGTATGTATCGACCGGCAGAAGCATTTGGAACAGGAAAACGAATATTTTCTCCACGAGTTGAGGGTTGCATCCGGACATGGCGACCTCATCGGGTCAAGCGCGGCGCTCGCAAGGATCCGCGAGCAGATCAAAATGGTTGCGCCTACCCAAAGCATCGTCTTGATTTCCGGTGAATCCGGCACCGGAAAAGAACTGGTTGCGCGGGCCATTCACGAACTCAGCAAGCGTCGTCTGAAGCCGCTGGTCAGTGTTAACTGTGCGGCCATCCCTTACGACTTGTTTGCCAGCGAGTTCTTTGGCCATGTCAAAGGCGCCTTCACCGGCGCACTCAGAGACCGTATCGGACGTTTCGAACTGGCCGACGGAGGCACTCTTTTTCTGGATGAAATCGGTGAACTCCCAACCGATCTCCAAAGCAAACTTCTGCGCGTAATACAGGAAGGTCAATTCGAAAGAGTTGGCGAAGAACGCACACGGAGCATCGATGTCCGGTTAATTTCCGCGACCAACCGAGATTTGGCGAGCGAAGTTGCAGCGGGAAGATTCCGCAGTGATCTCTACTACAGGCTGAGCGTATTTCCCATTTCCGTTCCACCTCTTCGTGAACGCCGTGAAGACATCCTGCCGATAGCCGAACACTGCTTGAAAAACTCTGCTCAAAAACTAAGGATCAAGGTCCCTCGACTTACGCCGATTCAGGCCGAGATGTTACGGAATTACGACTGGCCGGGAAACGTGCGGGAATTGCAAAATGTGATGGAAAGGGCCGCTATTCTGGCTGGATATGGCGATTTTTCCCTGGATATTGATCCAAACCTGAGTTTTGCCTCTCTTTCTCATTCGGCTACTCACCCTGCGTCCATGAAATTCAACGCCTTGGCTAAACTCGTTGACATGGAAAAAGAATTGCTGGTTTCAGCGCTCAAGGAGGCGAGGGGCAAGATATACGGTTCCAATGGAGCAGCGGCATTGCTGGGATTGAAGCCGACGACACTTGCTTCCAAGATGACCCGGCTGGGTCTAAAACGTGACGATTTCATGCGCGGCTGACAACAGTCTTGCACCACTCGTCATTGGCGGCATTGCTGACGGCACTGTCGTCGTTGGGTTTTGGGGCAATCAACTCAATACCTTGCTTTCCCGGCCAGAGCGGCTTCAAGGCAAAGTTGCGGAATTTGGGGATGGGCTCAAAATGGCCATCCCCGTCTCATACGAAGTTACGTTCAAGACGCGTCTAATAGATGGGTTTCACTGCGTTTCACCCATCCTACAGCGGCTCTCGACGGGCCGGCGTAGGATGGGTGGAGCGAAGCGCAACCCATCAGGCAAATCTTGAACACAACTTTGGTATCAGCCCACATCGATATTTCGGGCATGGAGCAAAAATGTAGAGGCGGCTTACTCTTCATCCGGCGGCTCGAGGTCACCGCCCCACAGTTTTGAGCCTTCTTTCATCATTTCAGCCTCTACCTCGCTCCAGCCCAATCGTCACCCTTTGCGCATGATCCACACTGAGCGAAGCCACGCCGAATTCGCTTTCCACCAAGCCGTAGAGCAGGTAGGCATGGCTCATGTCCAGATCCTGGCAAAATCGTTTGAATGGCTGAGGGAAAAAGACCGTCTCAAAAATTCCGGTTTCATCTTCGAAGGTAAAAAACTCCATTTCTTCCCCCTCTTTGGTCATGACTTCCTTTCTGGTGACCGGCCATCCCTTCATGCGAATTTTTCTGCCGATGTATTCGGCCATACGAAATGCCGGAACAGTTGACCGGCCGAGCCTGCCAAAATAAGGCCCGGCAAGTTCCAGGGGATGGACCGACAGGGGAAATCCCATGGTTTGGGCTTCATGGGCCGGCTTGGTTCCCGGGGGAAAGTCCGGAAGGCCGGGAATCTTTATGGACGGCGGACGGAAAAGTGATGGTTGACAAACGACCGGAGCTGTTACCCTGTTAAACCATGCCTCGATCAGCCAAAGGGTCTGAGGGCGGTTCAAAGACCCGCGGATCGAGTCGAGAGCGCCGCTTTTGGCGAGTATAAGAGCGTCTGCGATGGTAAGTTCGCCCCGCAGCCTCTCCAGAAGCTCCTCGATGGAAGAAAAGGGCCCTCGCCGGTCTTTTTCCCCGATAAGGGCCTCCAGACCGCTTTTCCTCATTCCCTGAAGCTGCTGAAAACCGACTCGCATCGTTTTGCCGCGGCCGGTATAGGACAGGCTGCTTTCGTTTATGTCCGGCCCCGGGACCTCGATTCCCATGCGCCGGCTTTCCGAAATATAGGCGAAAGCGCTGTAATAGCCGCCTCCGTTGGAAATGACGGCAGCCATGAATTCGGCCGGATGGTGGGCTTTGAGGTATGCGGACTTGTAGCTCACAAGCGCATAGGAAGCCGAGTGGGGCTTGCAGAAAGAATAGCCGGCAAAAGAGGTGAACATGTCCCAGACTTTTTCCACCACTTCGGCCGAGACGCCGTTTGCGGCGCATCCCCGCTCGAAACGGACCCGGTAATCGCGGAGTTGTTCCCGGCTTTTCTTGCTTATCACCTTTCTAAGACTGTCCGCCTCGCCCCACGAAAAACCGGCCAGGGCCATGGCGCACTGCACGACGTCTTCCTGGTAGACCAAAATCCCGTAGTTTTCCGCCAGGATTTCTTCGAGGCGCGGGTGGAGCGGTTCCCAGACCTCTCCGTGCAGGCGCGCCAGGTATTGGCGAATGTAGCGGTTTGCCGCCGGACGTATGATCGAGGAATGAATGACGGTATGCTCGAAATCCCCCCTGCCCGCCTTGGCCTGCAGAAGTCTCATGGCGGGCGATTCCAGGTAGAAGACCCCCATGGTATTCCCGCGGCTTATGATCTTTTGGGTTTGCGGGTCGTCGACCGGGTTGAAGCTCGCATAATCGATTGCCTTCCCCGTATTTTTTCGAACCGCCGCCAGGGCGTCGCGGATAACGGCCAGCGACCGGTTGCCCAGAAGGTCTATTTTCACCAGCCCGGCCTTCTCCGCCTGGTCCTTTTCCCATTGAATTATGCGCACTCCCTTTGCGCTTATCTGCACCGGAACGTACCGGGATACCCGGTCCGGAACGATCACCACCCCGCCGCAATGGGTCGAGATGTTTCGCGGTATCGCTTCCAGGCGCGAGGCAAGGTCGATGATTTCCGGCCAGGGCGGCTCCAGGGAAAAGTTGTGGAATTGGGGGTGCGAGAAACGAGGAGCGAGAAGATCTTCCCCCCCCTCCCCGCTCCCCCCTCCCCGCTTTCCACTCCCAGCTTCCCGCTTCCTGCTTCCCGCTCCCCGCTCCCCTTTTTGCTTTTCTATTCGCAACGAACTCCAGTAACTCATCCGGCTGGTAACCTCCTTTATGTCGGAGACCGGCATGCCGTAGACTTTGGCCACCTCGCGCACCGAAGCCCTGGCTCTGAAGCCTGTGTGATTGCTGATAAAGGCCAGCCGCTCACTTCCGTACAGGGCCGTTATTTCCTCGAAAAGCCCGTCGCGCTCATCCCACGGAAAATCGACGTCGATATCCGGAAGATCTTTCCTTTCCGGATTTAGAAACCGTCCGAACAGGAGGTTGTGCCGGAGGGGATCGACATGGGTTATGCCCAGAAGGTAGCTCACCAGGCTTGCCGCGCCGCTGCCCCGACCGCAGTGGACCGTGCGCCTGCGCACGATGTCGGCAACTACCAGGAAATAATCCACAAACCCTTTGGCGCTGATCAGTTCGAGTTCTTCAGCAAGCCGATTCTCGATCTTCGGGCCGGTCTTGCCGTAGCGCCACCCGATGCCCTTGCGGCATTCAAAGACAAGCAGAGCCAGGTGGTCTTCGTTTTTGTCCAGATAGTTCGGGAAAACGGTGCGAAACCGGTTCGGGGGGGTGAGGCAGCTTTGAGCAATCAGAACCGTATTGGCCAGCGCTTCCGGGCAGTCGGGGAAGCAGGCCGACATCTCTCGGGCCGATTTTAGCCATTGACCGGCCGCCACGGTGTCTTGCGGAGCAAGAGAACCCATGGTCTTGTTGAGTCCTATGGCCCGCAGGAGCCTGTGGAGGGGGTAATCGGCTATGCCGGCAAAATGGACCGCATTGGTGGCGACAGGAGATACGCCGATCTGCTTTGCGATACGGAGAAGCTTTCGGTCCGATGGGCCCGGCACGATTTCAAAAAAACATTCCACTCGATCGCGCAAACCATGGAGAAGTTCCGGGTCAGCGCTTAAGACCACCAGATCACGGCTCCTTTCCGGAAGGCTTTGCGAAAGCGAAAAATCATGCTCGGTATGGCGCCGGGTAATGAGCTCGGAGAGGATTTCATACCCCTCGGGGGTCCTGGCAAGGAGTACCGCGGATGTTTTTTCCGTTTTCACCTGCGCCCCCACTATGGGCTCGATCCCGGCCGCGGAGGCCGCTTCCAGGAAATTTACAAGGCCGTAAAAACCGTTTGAATCCGTCAGGGCAAGATGGGAAAAGCCGGCCTTTTTAGCTTCCCGGCAAAGCGCCTCCGGTGAATTTACCCCGTGCATCATGGAATAGAAGGAATGGACGTGGAGGTGGACAAAATCGGGGTCCATTTTCAAACCGCCCTCGCCCAGGCAATGATCTTTTTGCCGAATTTCAACCGTATCGAATCCAGGGCTTCCTGGAGATCGCGCTCCTCCGAGCCCTTTTGGTTCTTCCACGTAAAGAGCGGAAGCTGCGCCGAGGGCATTGCCAGGTCCGAAAACTCCATCAGCAGCCCGCGCACTGCCACGCGTCTGCGGAAAATCTGGTGGAAGGCGGGCAGAACCGACTGAAAAAGGGGCCGGTCGGCCTGGAGGGACCAGAAAGGGAGCCTTTTTTGGGTATCCACCGACAGGCCGTCGGCATAACGGATTTCGAGCCGCAGGCGCCCGGGGCGGCGATTAAGCCGGCGCAGGTCCCATCCCGCCTCTTCCACCTGCTCAAACAAAGCCGATTCCAACCGTCCCGGATCGATTTCATCCCTTTCCATGATTTTAGAAACCGATATCCGCTGGCTCTCTTTGGAGACAAACACCGCAGAGGTATCCAGCCCTTTGGCAATCTTTACCAGACGCTCACCGTTGCGGCCGAAAACCGCCGCAAGCATGTCCCCCGGGAAAGATGCCAGTTGGCCTATCCTCAAAATGTTGAAGCCGGCAAGCTTTGAAGCCGTAACCTCCCCCACGCCGGGAAGAAAATCCACGGGCAAAGGGGAAAGAAACGCTTCTTCGTTTCCGGGGAAAATAAAGCCAAGATCCCCCGGGGCCATGCACTGGGCGGCAACCTGGCTTACCAGCTTGTTCGAGGCAAGCCCTACCCTGGCCCGAAGCCCCATTTTTGCGCTGAGCTCTTTTTCCATCCGGCAGGCCAGGTCCGGGCCGGCCCCGAAGAGCCTGCGAGTCCCGGTAATATCTATGAAGTAGCTCCCGGGGCCGCTGCCTTCTACCAACGGCGAACAAAGCCCCAATTCCCGGACTATCTCCAAGTGTTTTTCCCGGTAATGATAAAAATCGGCTACCATAACCTGAAGCCGGCGGCACCTGCGGCGCGCCAGGCTGAGCGCCAGCCCCTCCCGGAGGCCTTCCTTTCTGGCAGGCTCGTTTACACCCTGGATAACGGCCCGCTCTCCCGCCTGCGCCAGGACGAGCGGTCCCCTTTTCAATTCGGGCCGCCGGAGTTCTTCCAGGGCCGCACAAAAATCGCGAATCTGCATGTGAACAATATTGCGAACCATCCTCTGCCACCTTTCGAGAGATTAGCGGTAATTTAGGTGAATAAAAGGTGAAGGTCAAGATGCTTTACCTATTTTCCATGAGTTGGATTGAAGAAAAAATCTCCTTTTGCCGATGTATAGCCAAGAACTCAGGTAAATGGGGTGAGTTGGTGAGTGGGGAACCATCGCAGGGAGAAACGGGCAAAACAGCGGGAAGGAAGTTCTCATGAAAGATCAGGCAGGTGAAGCAAATCGTTTGGAAGCTTCGGGTGTGGAAAGAGAAGGCAAATACCTTACCTTTTCCCTGGGGGAGGAAGAGTACGGGATCGGAATTCTGAAGGTGAAGGAAATAATCGGCATGATGCGGATTACACCCGTGCCGCAGGCCCCCGGTTTTATCAAGGGCGTGATAAATCTGCGGGGGAAGGTGATCCCGGTAATCGACCTGCGGCTCAGGTTCGGCATGGACGAAACCGGCTATACGGAGCGCACCTGCATCGTGGTGGTGGAAATCGAGGGCCCGGAAGCCAAACTTCACATAGGCGTGGTGGTGGATTCGGTTTCGGAGGTGCTCAACATAAAGGCCGCCGATATTGAAGACCCACCGAGTTTTGGGACCACTTTGAGCGCCGACTGCATCCTGGGAATGGCCAAAACGGGCGAAGGCGTCAAAATTTTGCTCGATATCGCCCGGGTTCTGAGCAACTGCGGGATAGGCTTCATCGATAAGGCCGCGTGAGCGGCGTGTCGCCGCCGGCAAGCTTGCCAAGCCCCGATCTGCCCGGCTGGCTGCGCCGGCGGGCAGAGCGGCCGGAAGCTTATACGAAACGTCACGATCTTTGAGGCCATGACATGGACCCCGGCTAAGAATTGCCAGACTGAAGCGGGTAAGCGCGTAGGATGGGTGAAACGCAGTGAAACCCATCGCCTTGACGCGGCGTGTCGCCGCTGACAGCTTGCCAAGCCCCGACCCGCCCGGCTGGCTGCGCCGGCGGGCAGAGCGGCCGGGGTGAGATGCGTGCGCTTAAGCACACAAAGATATCCGAAAGGCGGGTTGCATGGAAACCGATATGCCGGACAGCCTCTTTGAGCAGTACAGCCGGCTGGTCTATGAGCAGTGTGGAATAAACCTTCACGAAGGCAAAAAAGCGCTTTTGCAGGCCAGGCTCAACAAGCGGCTTCGGATGACCGGCATCGATTCCTATAAAGAGTATTTCAGCTATATTACGTGCGGGGCCAACCCCGGCGAATTCGTCAATTTTCTCGATTCCATTTCCACCAACCTCACCTATTTTTTCCGGGAGACCCAGCACTTTGATTTTATGAACAGGGTCGGTCTGCCCGAACTGATCGAACAAAAGCGCAAAGAAAAGGACACCAGGATCAGAATATGGAGCGCCGGGTGTTCGACCGGGGAGGAACCCTACAGCCTGGCGATGTGCGTGCTGGATCACCTGCGCGACATTACCAGGTGGGATTTCAAGATACTGGCCACTGACATATCCACTCGCGTTCTGCAAACCGCCGGCCGCGGGGTTTATTCGGAGGAGAAAGTGAAAAAAGTTCCCCCGGCGCTCCGGCAGGCCCACTTTCAAAAGGTCCGCGCCCAGGAAGGCAGCCCTGATTTCCAGATAGCTCCTCATGTAAAACGGCTCATCACTTTCCACAGACTCAACCTCAAGGACCCTTACCCTTTCAAGGGACCGTTCGACTTTATTTTCTGTCGAAACGTGATGATCTATTTCGACAAAAAGACCCAGGAGGAACTGGTCAATAAAATGGCGGGTTTTCTGAGCGCGGGGGGATACTTTTGTGTCGGTCATTCCGAAAGTCTTACAGGACTCGCGCATAAGTTATCTTATGTTCAGCCGGCTATATACCGTAATTAGTAATAACGGGAATAACAGGAAAGCGGAGCTTTGATGAAATATCCGGGGGCATTGACCATAAGAGAAACTCGGATAAGGAGAGTGATCGGGGTGGCGGATATGGCTGTCAGTAACTCGGCGGAGGAGCTTTTGATAACTTATTCTCTGGGGTCCTGCATAGCCGTGATAATTTACGATCCGGTGGCATCGGTGGGCGGGATGCTTCATTATATGCTCCCCGAGTCGACGCTGGACCCGGGAAAGGCCAGGCGCAACCCGTGCATGTTTGCCGATACGGGGATCACTCACCTTTTCAAGAGCAGCTACCGGATGGGGGCCAAAAAAGAGAACCTCGTGGTCAAAACGGTTGGGGGAGCCCAAACCCTTGATCCAAATGGTGTCTTCAACATAGGGAAAAGAAACTACCTGGCGATGCGAAAGATTTTCTGGAAGAACAACGTCTCTGTGGCCGCCGAACACGTGGGAGGAGAGGTGAACCGCACGGTGCGGTTGCTGATGGACACCGGCACAGTGCTTCTCAAGGTGGGAAGGGAAGCGGAAATAGAGATTTGATGAAAGCCGAATTAATGGATCATTTGAGGGCGCCATGGCCTACAATGTTTTAATCGTAGACGATTCGGGATCGATGCGCAAGGTGATGCTCAAGACCCTCCGACTTTCCGGCTTCCAGCTTGGAGAGTGCTTTGAGGCTTCAAACGGCCGGCTGGCCCTCGATGTATTGGAAAAAGAGTGGATAGACCTGATTATCTCCGACGTTCACATGCCGGAAATGGACGGTATAGAGTTCCTGAAGTCTTTGAAGAAAATGCCGATGTGCAGCAATATTCCCGTGGTGTTCGTTACAACCGAGGCCAATGAAGACAGGCTGAAGCAACTGCTCGATCTGGGCGCCGGCGGCTACATCCGCAAACCTTTCCGCCCCGAGGAAATCGGGACGTTGCTGAGCCGAATCATGGGAGGGCCAAATGGTTTTGTTGCGCGAAGAAATTCTGAAGGATGTGATTTCTGAAGTCTTCGAAACCATGTTCTTTATGGATGTGGCTTTTGAAGAGTGCCAAGGCGCTGGCCGGGCTTTCGAGTACGAATCGGAGACTCGCCTGGAAAATAACGAGGGGTGTCTGGTCGTGGCGATGCGAATCGGCGAGAAATTTGCTAGAATGATAAGCGCCAACTTTATGGGCATTGATGAGGCAAGGACCAAAGATGTCGATGAAGATGAACTCGTCGACTGCCTGCGGGAACTCTCCAACATGGTTGCCGGGGGCTGTCATGCTCATGCCGGCGATTCAGACTGGAAACTGGGGATACCCAGGGCGTGGACGACCGCAAGCGGCCACGGCGATGCGACTGGGGAGGTCTTCCACCTTTGCTTCACTTTTTCAGGGGAACCGGCCGGCTCCGCCGCCCTGCGATATCTGCCCGGTTGAGCAGGTGATACGAAGTTGCGTTCCAAACGCGTCAAACAGATGGGGTTCACTGCGTTTCACCCATCCTGCAGCGGCTCTCGACGGCAAATCTTGAACGCAACCGGGTATGAGCCTTGCGGGCTTTGTGAAATAAACAGTTCAGGCAATAGAGATGAAGCAGATAAAAGTACTCATAGTTGACGATTCGGCCATTGTGAGAAAGATTTTCTCGCACGAACTGTCCAAACACGCCGATATCCTGGTCGTGGGAGCAGCGCCGGATCCTTATGTGGCAAGGGACAAGATTGTCAATTTAAATCCCGACGTGATAACCCTGGACATCGAAATGCCGCGGATGGACGGCCTCAGCTTTTTGAGAAAGTTGATGAAGTATCATCCGCTGCCCACAATTATCGTCAGTTCGCTCACTCCGGCCAACAGCGAAATGGCCCTCGAAGCGTTGGAATACGGCGCCGTCGAGGTTTTGGCAAAGCCCGGAGGCTCTTATTCGGTGGGGGACATGAGCGTGCAGTTGGCCGAAAAAATTCGCGCGGCGGCCTGTGTGAACGTATCGAGGCGGAGCACGATTGAAGATGGCCCCGTACGCACCATGCCGGACCTGTCCCTTAAACGCTCGACCCACAAGGTCATTGCCATGGGAGCGTCGACCGGGGGCACCGAGGCGCTCAAAGCGGTCCTCATGCAAGTGCCGGCCAACACTCCCGGGATAGTGATAGTCCAGCACATGCCCCCGCGTTTTACCACCACTTTTGCCAACAGATTGAACGAACTGTGCCGCATCGAGGTCCGGGAGGCCAGGGACGGGGATTCGGTGCTCCCCGGCACCGCCCTGATTGCCCCCGGCAACTTTCACATGATGTTGAAGCGTGTTGGGGGTTCCTATTACGTCGAGGTTGGAACCGGCCCGCTGGTTTTCCACCAGCGTCCCTCGGTGGACGTTCTTTTCAATTCCGTGGCGCGCTTTGCCGGGGCCAATGCGCTCGGGGTGATCATGACCGGTATGGGCAAGGACGGCGCGGCGGGCATGCTGGAAATGAAAAGGGCGGGAGCGTATACTATGGCCCAGGATGAGGCGAGTTGCGTGGTGTTTGGAATGCCCAGGGAGGCGATTCGTTTGGGCGGGGTGGACAAGGTGGCTTCTCTGCAGGACATTCCCCGCACTTTGATGAATTTTCTCAATTCGGAAGAAAGGCGATCTTGACTGTGCGCCGTCGCAGGCAAGGAAATAAGGGAGGTACCGTTCTATATGGCTTACAAGGACCTTACAGTGCTCGTAGTAGACGATTTTGTGACGATGCGGCGCATCGTCCGCAAGATTTTGCGCGACCTGGGTTTTGAAAACATAATAGAAGCTGAGGATGGACTCGCGGCGATGGAAGTGCTCAAGGGCACAAAGATCGATCTGGTGGTCTCGGACTGGAACATGCCCCGGATGACTGGTCTGGAACTGCTCAAGGAGGTCCGCGGCTCCGAGAAGATCAAAGATATGCCGTTTCTGATGGTTACCGCCGAAGCGCAGAAAGAAAACATAGTGGAAGCGGTAAAGGCAAGGGTCAGCAACTACATTGTAAAACCGTTCACGGCCGCGACCCTCGAGGAGAAGCTGGTGAAAATTATCCCTCGATAGCCGCTCGATATTTGTCCGGCGGGTAATCGGCAAGAATCATTCCAACCGGGGATATTGATGGAAAATTTACTCGACCGCCTTGTCAATGGTGTGATTGACGGTCCGGATGACCTCGCGGGGATAGGGGAATGTCTAAACATTCTCGACGAACTCGAGGGGCAAAACGGATCGGCAGCTCCACTGCTGGCAGTAATTGAAAATGTCAGACTGATCTTGAAGAGCCTCATTTTGGAGGAATCCTCGGATCCCAATAACGACTGGCTAAGAGTTCAACATCTGCTCGGCTCTCTGGAAAACCCTTCGGGGGACGGGGAGATTTCAGGAAGCGGACCACTGCGGATAGCTCCCTCGGTCGAACCGGAGAGTGTGTCTGAAAATGAGGAGGAGGAGGAGGATTTTTTCGCGGCCGCGGTAAGTGATGGCGGCGCCCAGACGGGCGACAGTTTCCCGGAGCCGGTTGAGGCCGAATTCGCCGAACTCCAGGACCCCGAGCTTTTAAAGGACTTTGTCGAGGAAGCCAAAGAACATCTTTCGGCCATCGAGATGAACATGCTCGGGCTGGAGACCAACCCGGGAGACACGGAGGCCATAAACGCCGTATTTCGGCCTTTTCACAGCGTAAAAGGAGTGGCCGGTTTTCTCAACCTGTTGGAAATCCATGAACTGAGCCACGAGGTCGAAAACCTCCTGGACTCGGCCAGGTCGGGCAAGTTGGCGGTGACCGACTCGATGATCGATATCGTGCTGGTGGCCACCGATATTCTGAAGGGGCTGCTCGAAGAGCTGGAAAAAGGCCAGGGGGGGCGCAAAGAGACTTCCCCCGCGGTCAAAGGCTTCCTCGAAAAGGTCAAGAGCTTCAGCGCGGACCGGGAACCGGATGCCTCCGTTCCGGTGAGAAGGAAGGTCGGCTCGATCCTGGTCGATCATGGGGTACTGGAAGATGAGAAGGCCGCCGACATTGCGGAAAAGAGCAAATCGGATGGAAGACGATTTGGCGAGGCGGTGATCGATGAGGGAATGGCCAGCCCGCGGGAAGTCTCCAAGGCCTTGCGCGAACAGCGCCATAATATTGAAACCACGCAATCGGTTCGGATCGATACCCGCAAGCTGGACAACCTTGTGGATATGGTCGGGGAACTGGTTATCGCACAGTCGATGGTGCTGCAAAATACGGACATCCAAAAGATAAAGGACCAAAAGCTTCAGAAGGACTGCGGTCAACTAAACAGGATCACAGCTGAAATACAGCGAATCAGCATGTCCATGCGCATGGTCCCGATCAAAAATACCTTCCAGAAAATGATCCGGCTGGTTCGGGATGTTTCCAAAAAATCGCACAAGGAAACCCAACTCAAAATGAATGGGGAGGATACCGAAATCGACCGCAACATGGTCGAAGAAATCTACGAGCCCCTGGTACACATGATCAGAAACTCCGTGGACCATGGGATAGAAAGCCCGCAGGATCGAGCCGCCGCCGACAAGGACCCGACCGGGACGATCACCATCTCCGCCGAACAAAAGGGCGGAAACATTGTAATCGACATAGAAGACGACGGTCGGGGGCTCGACGCGCACAGGATTCGGGAAAAGGCGCTGGAGCGCGGGATAATAAGCGACCCGGATCAACTCGACGACAAGGCGGCATACGACCTGATCTTTCACCCCGGGTTTTCGACCAATGACAAAGTGACCGAAGTTTCCGGGCGGGGAGTTGGCATGGACGTGGTAAAAAAATCCGTCGAACGGCTCCGCGGCAAGATCGAAATATCGAGCCGGCCCGGCCGGGGAACAGCTTTCCATATGAAACTGCCCCTTACCATGGCCATTATAGACGGAATGATCGTACAGATCGGGGCCGAACGCTACATTGTGCCCACAACCGCCCTTAAGGAATCACTCAAGGTTTCACGCGAGGCCTATTTTACGGTCCAGGGCAAAGGTGAGCTGGTAAAGGTAAGAGATTCCATCATGCCGCTCATTCGCCTGCACAGCTATTTCAATGAAGAACCCAAACATCGCGACCCGTGGGACGGATTGCTTCTGGTGGTAACCGAGGGACAAAATTCGTATTGTCTGCTGGCCGACGAGATTGTAGGCCGGCAGGAGGTGGTTATCAAAAGCCTGGGAACTCTGTTTGAGCAATTGCCCGGGATCTCGGGAGGCGCCATATTGGGAGATGGCAAGATCGCATTGATAATAGATGTAAAAGGGATCATCAGCCTATACGAGGAAAATTCGAAATGATCGAGTTGGATACACAGGATTTGGACGAACTTGTAAAGCTTCTCATGGAAGCGGAAGAAAGCGTTACCGCCCTGAGCGGCGCAGACAGCGAAAAGGAGCTGGAGAAGTCTCGCCGGGCCCTTGTGTCCTTTCATACCACAGCGGCCATGCTCGGTATGGACGGCCTGGGAAAGGTCGGGGTCGAACTCGAAACATTTCTTTCGGGCAGCGTAGCACCTGGTTTCAGTATGGATTCCGTCGCCTCGTTGGGATTTGCGATCAGCACGGTGATAGACGGCGTCAAAGCCATAAGGGAGGGCAAGGGGGAAATCGATCTGGACGAAATCCAGGAGCTCTTGAGACCGCCCGCGGACCCGTCCGGCAGCACAGGCGAAGGGGTGTCCAGCTCCGCCCGGGAAGCCGCGGGCCTCTGCCAGGCCGTACCCGAACTGGAGGGGCGCCATGGGATGGAGTGCGATTTGGAGCGTCTGAGCGACATTGTCAGGAATCTGGGAGGAGAACTCACCATTGATTCCGATGGATACTCCGGCGGCACGTTCCAGCTCTCCTTCACGGGATCGACGGATACCCTGAGGAAAATAGAAAAGTTCTTCCGCGCCGGAGAACGCTTGACTTCCGGATCGTATCGAACCATTGAAGAATCGATGGTCGAAACCGTGAAAACAAATGTCAACGAGTTCATAGAAGCATTTTCCAGCGCGGATATGGCCAGCGCCCAGAACATCTTGTTAAAACTGGCCGATCAGCCCAGGGCCGACACGGGCCTCTACAAAGAAATCGGAAGTATGGCCAGAGGCCTGCACGACTCGATAGGCAGTTTTCTCAATACCCTCGACCCTTCTCTCCAGGAGATCGTCGAGGACAAGATCCCCGATTCCGGCAGTCGTCTCGAACATATCCTGGCCATGACGGAAAAAGCCGCCCTTACCACTATGGATCACGTGGAAAACGTTCAGGACCGGATTACAAAGGAAATGAACCATATCTCCAAACTGCGGGAAATCCTGGGAGGTTTGACTGCCCTGGGAGAGCCGGCGGGGAAAAAACTGGATGAATCCCTTAAAACCCTGGACGCCATGGAAGAGATTATCAAAGGACATCGCTCCGACCTCGATATCATCCTCAGCGCCCAGGACTACCAGGATCTCAGCGGCCAGATCATCCACAAGATCACTAAACTTCTCAACGATATCGAGGACAAACTGATCAGTCTAATCCGAACCTTCGGAGTCCGATTGGAGAGTCCGGGACAAAAGAAGGTCGACGAACTTTACGGTCCGGCGCACGCCGCCATGGAAAATGCGGTGCATTCCCAGGACGAAGTAGATTCGCTGCTCTCGGACTTCGGGTTCTAAGACCAGGATGCGTTTAAGATTTGCGTTGACGCGTCTTGAACGTAACTTCGTATTAAACGGGGTTTTATCGAGAACGAAACTTCAACAAGCATCTCACCCCGGCAGCAGGCGGTGGTTACCCGCCCCCGGCCGATCTGCCCGCCGGCCTGTCAGCGGCCACACGCCGCCCGGTCTGTAATCTGCTCGCAGGCAAAAAGGAGCGACTCCAGGTCGAGCACCTGCAGTACCCGGCTGTCGAAAAGAAATTTCACCCGGCACGCATAGCCCTCATCCTTTACTTCATCCCAGAACAGCAACCGGATTGCGAGCTTGGGGAAAATGGCGAATTCGACCGCGAAATCCACCCCCTCGCCCTTGAGGTCAACCTCCCGCCCCCAGGCAAGGACCGCTTTTGCAAAAGCCTCGATTCTGCCGCTGAAGTGTCGGCCCAGAACCTCTTCACAGTGGGCCCTCAGACTCTTTATCTTGGAAACCGAATTCGGGAGGCTCTCCATGCCCACCCAGGCGCCGGAAGGCTCGGTCCCCCCGCCGATCACGTAATTGAAAATGAGAATTTTTTCCCAGGCCGACAGCGGTCCGCCGGAGAGATTTTCTATATCGGACTTGGTAACCAGGACGGCCTGGTTAAAGTAGGGAAAAACGAGCCCGCCCCCGCCCGCCCCTTCTTCCAGTTTAGCTCCAAGGCTCTCCGCCCTCACGCGGAAATCGCACTTCAGGATTTCACCGGACAGAAATTCCATGGTCTTCTCGAAGCCCTCACGACTGACTCCGACTCCGGCGCTCAACTGTTGTTCCAGCCTGCTCCGCAGCGGTTTCACCTTTTCTTCGTCCAGGTGGGCGCAGGCGCCGATTTTCTCCCGTCCGGTAACCACCAGGGTGGCGAAGGCCAGGCAGGTCGCGCTGCCGCATTCCCCGCAGTTGGTCCGCGGCGTACACTTGTACAACTCCAGGGGAGCAACCCTGGATTTCGATGTATCACGATCCATGGCGACAACCTCCCGGGCAGGTTCCATCGCCTAGTTGGACGGCAATTTTCCGCTGCGCTCATAGACCTTCCAGTCTTTTCTTTTCAGCACCTGAACATTGGACTCCAGGCATTCCGGGCACCCCTGGTACCGGCCTTCCCGGGACTGCCGCCACATGGTATAGACAACACCTGGAACGAGAAAACAGCACCAGAGCACGATCTCCGTTTTCCTCGAACCCTTGGCGATGGTCTTGCTTTCTCCCACGAAATTGCATGATGGACAGATAATCTTCATTTCGCTCCCTTTCTGACAGAAAATGAGCGTTCTATATATAGCTTTTCCAGCCCCTCAGCAACCCCGGGGGCCCCCTTTTAACAGGATAGTCACATGAAATCCCGTTCGAAGTGACTTTTGGGATGATTTCATTGTTGTCAATGTTTGATGAATGCGCAGCCCTTTTTACCGGGCCGCCGTCTCCCGGCCGGTAAAAACAGGAATTCCCTCTGTGCCTCTGCTCTGAAAAGAAGCGGGAAGCAGGGAGCAGGGAGCAAAAAGAACCGCGCCCCGAACCTTTTCATCGATTTAGGTGTTCCGAGCTAACATGAAGGGCTGTGGTTGAAGTTTATTGCTGTTCACCAGCCCCAAGGAAATTTCATGCCATTGCTCTGCCACTTTTCAATCATTTGCCGGACACACACCTAAAGAAATAAAAAAAGAAAGCCAGGGCGGGGGGGCCTGGCTTTCCGGGGCAGGTAGGTGAGAAAATGAAACGAAGAAATAAAGAGGAGGGTTAATCTGTTAGGAAGATTACAGAAATCCCACCTTTTTTGGAATCGGGTGAGGACAGTATTTTTCAGGTTCCGGACATTTAATCCCGCAACTCAGCGCCCAGCTTTTTTTCGAATACGCGTAAACCCTTATGGAGCCCATATCGGAACCGACTTTTTGTGATGATTTCATTGTTCTCAATGTATGATGAAGACCTACCCCTTTTTACCAGCCGGTAAAATCAGGAATTCCCTCTGTGCCTCTGCTCTAAAAGAAGCGAGGAGCGGGGAGCAGGAAGCAAAAAAAACCGCGCCCCGAACCTTTTCATTGATTTGGGTGTTCCGAGCTAACAGGAAGGACTGTGGTTGAATTTTATTGCGGTTTACCAACCCTAAGGAAATTTCATGCCATTGCTCTGCCACTTTTCAATCGTTTGCCGGACACAAAAAAAAAAAGAAAGCCAGGGCGGGGGGGCCTGGCTTTCCGGGGCAGGTAGGTGAGAAAATGAAACGGAGAAATAAAGAGGAGGGTTAATCTGTTAAGAAGATTACAAAAATCCCACCCTTTTGGGAATCGGGTGAGGACGGTATTTTCCAGGTTTCCTGACATTTATGCCGCAACCCATCGCTCAGCGCTTTTTCGAATACGCGTAAAGCCTTGTGGAGCTGATATCGGAACCGAAACGAAGAGCGGGGGAAAAAATTTTCCGATAGAGGGATTTGTTCGGGTTTTTCGGTAGATACCGCCTGAAATCGCCTTTGCATCTTAACCAGACATGAGCTTGCTCCGCAAACATGACGCCGGCATGGTGGTGGTCGTCGTTCCCCCCCAGGAGCATTCTGTTCCAACGGAAATTTATTGTAAGCACGCCAGGTTAAGACTCATTTCGGTCCGATGGCCCCTGCCGCCGTGGTTCGGTGGGCCTGCCGCCTATCCGCCGAAGGCCTGCCCTTTTGACCGGCCGTAGTCTTCCGGCCGGTCAAAAAAAAGAACTCTCTGTGCCTCTTGTATCTCCGTGGTGGATTTTCCTGTTTTTTGTATGAAACACCTGGGCCTATGGAAGGACAAAGTTCACCCTTCGGATTCCGACGATTTTTGTCGGTAATCATCCTTGATTCGCACTGGGAAATGTTCAATAGGTGGGTTCCCCC
>JARLHP010000234.1 GCA_031292195.1 Syntrophobacteraceae bacterium | reverse complement strand
GGTGCCCTTACACGCCGCGCCCTGTGTAACCACCGAACATTTGGACGCAAAAACCCGCTGGTAGCGAAGCTTAAGGCTCCCCTGGTCCGTGTTGATGGACTCAATTCCTTTTTCGGCAACGTCTTCAAACAACTTCTTTTTCCCGCTCGCGCTGAAAACCATGAAACCAAGCCCGCCATTGATTCCATCGGCAGCGGTGAAAATGCAGCAGTCCGACTTGGCGCCCTGAAAATACCCGCTCCAGGTATCACTCGAAATAACCGACTCCCGCCGCTCCCTGGCCTGGCGGCAAGGGGGCGTTCCCTCCTTGCCCACGGGAATAATGGAAAGGCTCTCAGCCCCGACCTCACCAAAATCGATTTGTTTTACGACGAATCGATCGTATTCGAAGCAGGTAATATTCCTCTTTACCTGAGGATTGAGCGGATCGGGCTTCAAGTTTACATGCCGGACCCTCAGCGGCTGGTCGTAGGGATCCCCGGCACGGGCCATCCCCCATGACACAATCCACCATGAGACAAGTGCAACCAAAATCAGCAGGCAATAATTACGCTCCCTGAGTTCAGTGTATCCGCGCCGCAATCGAGTACCTCCCCCCAATTCCCGAAACGAACCAACAAATCTACTCCGCGGCCGCTCCCAAAAATATCTCGACCACCTTGCCGTCTCGGAAAGTAAACATCAATCCGTCAAAAATAGAACCGGCTATAAAAGTTTGGCCTGCAGCCGAGGCTTCAGGGTCACGATACCGACCGTAGGCTTCCCGGACTTGCCTTTCCGTGCTTCCGATATGAATTCCTTTCCCTGTCTTGAAATCGCAGGGACTGGTTAGGGTGATATCGGCAACTGTCTTCGGTCCCCCCTTGCGCTCCGAACTCATTTTAAGAATAACGCCGCACTTGGGGTATTTCCAGTTCTGCACATATTCACGGGTTGCCCCCTCGAGTATCTCCCGGCCTTTCCCCGGCCGGCAGGAGACGGCGCCTTTGACGTCCTTTTCAGCCATCCCCAGGCGAAGCGGACCTATCCGCTCGCGGCTCGTATCAAATTGAGTCTTTTCAGCCTGCGAGGCCCCCTGCGCCCGCACAGACCATGCCCAAAGACAGCAGCAAAAGATGGAAACGAGCAACACGGAGGACCTGATACTCAAGGACATGACTTTTCCTTCCCTCATACTTGGCCTTGAGGTTTACCCGATCTCAGGTCTCCAAGGCATAAGAGGACCAGTGATATGTATCTTTCACCTTTAGTTGGATTATAGTTCACTTAAAGAGTGGGTACAAGCTTCACCCTGCCCGCCAACAGGTTTACCGAAGCTCTGATACGATTTAGCGTTCAAGTGCCGACTTATGGCTCTTGCTCTTTTGACCGGCCGCCGTCTCCCGGCCGGTCAAAAAAGGAATCCCTCTGTGCCTCTGTGCCTCTGTGGTGGATTTTTTTGTATTTGTCGTGAACCGGGTTTGACCAGGGGCCCGGCAACTTTGGACAAGCGGCGGGATGCTTTCGAAACTCAAATTTTTCGGATTTTTTCGGCAGAAACCCGAACCGGGAAATCTTTCATCTTTTGCCAATCCAGCGCCTGGTGCCGCGGAACGACCAACACTCCCCCGGCCGTCCTGTCCGAGACGCAAACCTCGATTTCGAAGGTCCCGCCATCCAGTTCCACCGATACCCTGTCGCCATCGCGAAGACCGGCCCGAGCGGCGTCCCTGCTGTTCATGGACATATACGGAGCACAAAGGGCCGCGTCCAGCGAATCGGACCAGGCCGAAAACTCGCTTGTTCCAAACATCCATTCGACCATCAACAAGTCGAATGATTCGGGGTCCTCTCCGCGCTCCCCGCCAATTCCACCCGCGCTCCCCCCTTTGCCTCGAAACCCGGGTTTGGCCGCGAAAAGTCTTGGCCCGTCAACCGGATAACCGCGCTCCGCCCCTAATCCATCGAAAGCTGGAAGAGCGGCGGGGATAAAATTTTGCGGGGAGATGTCGCCGTGGCCACCCGCTATTTCCTCCGCCATGCCGGCAATTTGCCACAGGACCTTCCAGGCCGGCAGGTGGTCGCCTCCAGGCACCAGCCCGGAGTAGACCCGCGGAGGATGTTGCCCTCCCCGGATCGGCGCGCCGCCGCGGTGAACCGGCTGTGCGAACTGTACCCTGCCCTCCTGGTTTATATAGGTCGAGCCGGTTTCAAAAATAGTGGAGGCGGGATAGAAAATGGAAGCCCGACGGACCGTTTCGGACGGGAAATAATCGATCGCCACCAGAAGTTCCAGTTTGGATAGGGCTCTTTCGAGCCGGTCCCGGTCCGGGTAAAAATGGAATGGATCGCTTTCCGCCACGACCAGCGCCCGCACCACCCCGTTTTCGATGTCCTCGATCAGACTCCCAAAAGTCTTTTCCGCGGTTTCCGAAAGGAGCGCCGCCCCGAAGGAACCCGCGCCCGGCAAGAGGTAAAAGAGGCCGGCCTGCTTGCCGGAAATCCTCAGCAACCGCGCGCACTCGGCGGCGAAAGCGGGGGTGGTTTCCACGCTCACATCGGTCCCGCAAAGTATCACCGGCCTTTTGCTCGATCCGAGAAGTTCCGAGAGCCGGGCCATTTCCGCGGGCGGCTCGAAGTTTTCAAAACCCGTTGCGCGGAAAAACTCTTCGCCCTCTTTTCCCAACCCCGCAACATCTTTTTCCACGGCCATCCGGAGGAGCGTGCCCAGGTACTTCTCGATCTCTTCGGGCGAGGCGGGAAAGTGTTCGAAATCAAAAGGTAAACGGATCGAACGGGGGTCGATCACCACCACGGGGGCATGTTTTCTTGCGGCCTGCCTGAGTGCAAGCGCGGCCATGGGAGCTTCGTTCAGCGGATCGGCCCCCGCCACTAGCACAAAGTCTGCTTCCGCGATTTCCCGCATCGAAACCGCGAGCTCACCGTCCAGCGCTTCGACCGCGGCGAGGGTCTTCCGACGGACCACGGGATCGGAAAAGAACACCGGTCCCAGCCAGCCGCGGGTTTTGCACACCAGAGCCAGCATGCACTGCGATTCCAGGCTGTTTCGATCCGAACCGACGGCGCCGATAGCCTCCGGCCCGTATTTTGCCGCAATATTTTCCAGCGCCTCCCGGGCGCCTGCCAGCGCGATCGGACCGGAAGCGGGGGCGCCCGCCATCTTCGGCCCAAGGGGACGCTCTCTACGGCCTTCCCCGCCGTTTGAGTAGGAGAAACCAAACCTTCCGGCATCACAGATAAAATACCCGTTGACCTCACTGTCAAAGCGGGCCTCGACCCGCATAACCCCCCGGTAATGACCGTTTGCCACCGTAGCGCACCCCAGCGAGCACTGGTTGCAAAGCGAGGGCGCTCTTTCCAGGTCCCACCTTCTCAGCTTGAACCGGGCCGTCTTGTCCGTGTAGACGCCGGTGGGGCAAATATCCACCAGATTTCCCGAAAACGGGCTTTCCAGGGCGCCGTCCGAAAACCTGCCGAAATACATCCGGTCGCCGATCTGCAAAGGCCCGAGGTCGCGGTAGCCGCAAAACTCCTGGTAGAACCTCGAACACCGGTAGCAGTGTATGCAGCGGTTCATTTCATGCTTGATGTAGGGTCCCAGGTACTGGTCGCGGTAGGTGCGCTTGGGGCCGGGGAAAAGGCGCACGCCATGGCCGCTCGACACCGTTTCGTCCTGCAGCAGGCATTGCCCCCCTTCATCGCACACCGGACAATCCAGGGGATGGTTTTTCATCAGCAGTTCGATAACTCTTTTTCGAAACTGCACGGCCTCTTCGTCGGTGGTGGAAACCACCATCCCGTCACGGGCGTCGATCATGCAACTCATCTGCACGCCCTTGAACGGGCCCTGGAGAAACTTTACCGCGCACATCCGGCAGGCCCCGATCGAGCCCAGCGCCTCGTGATAGCAAAAGCGCGGAATGACGATGCCAAGCATTTCCGCCGCATCGATTACCTTGGTTCCTTCCGGGACCTCTATTTCGCGTTCGTCAATGACCAGCCTTGGCATGGAAAGGACATCCCTTTTCGCTGATGTGTTGTCGCACTTCGTCTTCAAAAAAATCCAGGAGGCTGATCACGGGCTCCGCAGCCCCGGGGGCAAGCGCGCAGTAGGAATTCCAGACCTGTTTACAGAGTATCCTCAAGTTGGGTATGTATTCTTCCCTGCCTTCCCCGTTTTCGATTCTGCGCAGCAGCTCCAGCATGTAAGGAAGCCCTTCCCGGCACGGCGTGCACCACCCGCACGACTCCCGGGCGAAAAACTCCATCAGGTTGAGAGTAGCCCCCAGCAGGCAGGTATTGTGATCGAAAACCATTATTGCGGCGGTGCCCAGACGATTGCCGATTTTTTTGAGGTCCTCGAAATCCATCGGTATATCGTAGTGCTCACCGGTCATGAACCTGGTCGAGGCCCCTCCCGGAAGGCAAGCCTTGAACCTCGCGCCCGGCGCCATTCCTCCGCAGTGTTCATCGATTATTTCGCTGAACCTGGTGCCTATGGGCAGCTCCACCGCCCCCGGGCGACTCACTCTGCCGCTTATGGCGTAAAGTTTCGTTCCGGCCCCGTGCCCGGTGGCGCTAAGGCCCTTGAACCATTCGGGGCCGTTTCGCAGGATGTGCGGAATATTGGCCAGCGTCTCGACGTTGTTCACAACGGTCGGCTTTTCCCACAACCCCTTTTCGGTGGGATAGGGCGGCGGCTTTACCGGGTTGGGTCTTTTGCCCATTATGGCGTTTAGAAGCGCGGAGGCCTCCCCGCAGATGTATCTTCCCCCGCTGCGATGAACGACGATATCGAAGGAAAAATCGGTTCCAAGAATTCTATGGCCCAGAAAACCGGCCTTGCGGGCGATTTCAAGCTCGCGCTCCAGGATATGCGCGCTGCTCTCATAGGAAGGACGCACAAAAAAGAAGCCCTTGGAAGCGGAAAAGGAATAGGCGGCCAGGACCATGCCCTCGATTATGCAGTGCGGGTCGACGTGCATCAGCACACGGTCCTTGAAGGTCCCCGGCTCCATTTCATCGGCGTTTGCCACCAGATAGCGCGGGAAAGGGCTGGAATCGGGAACGGAAGACCATTTCATTCCGGCCGGAAATCCGGCCCCGCCCCGGCCCAAAAGACCCGATTCACTCACCAGCCGGATGACTTCTTTGGGGGAAACCCGGCCTCCCACAAACTTTTGGAGCGCTTCATAGCCTCCGCTTTCGCGGTATTCCTCCAGGGTGGCCACACGGTCCGGCTTCCTGTTTTTGAACAATACCCGGGGATAGTCGAACTCCATGATTCATTCCGATCCGCTAAAGTCGGCCTTTTCAGCCAGTTGGCCCAGGACCCTGTCGATCTTTTCAGGAGTCAGATTTCCGAAAACACGCTTGTTTATGACCATGGCCGGAGCACGATCGCAATAGCCGATACAGCACACCGGAAGGAGCGTGAAGAGTCCGTCCGCGCTGGTGCCTCCCAGGGGGATGCCCAGGCGCCCGCTCAGGTAGTCGACCACGCGCTGGTGGCCTTCCAGCCAGCATACCGTGCTGTCACAGACCTTGATCACGTACTTTCCAACCGGGCTGCGGTATATGTAGTCGTAAAAAGTGGCCAGCTCTTCGAGTTCGAGAGGCGTCATACCGAGCAACTCCGCCGCTTCCACCATGGCTTCATCGCTCATCCAGCCCTGGAGTTCCTGAATTTCAAACATCACATCGATCGCCTTCTCGCGCGGCGATTCCGCTCCGGCGATCACCTCCCGAAGCTTGAGCTTCAATTCGTCAGGCAGCATAACAGCTCTTGATTCAGTTGTCGGACCGTTTATAAATATCGCGGATGAACAGATTTGCATTATTTTATACCACGTGCAAACTAAGTCAGGGTAGGTAAAAGTCAACACGGAGGCCGGACCGGGAGCCGGCGGGAACTTTTGGACGGAGGAATGCCTATGAAACCCACCGAAGCCTACCAGTGGCTGCTCGACTACTCGAAAACCACCGCTTATTACCAATCGGCCATGGGGCTTCTTCACTGGGACCAGCGCACCTGTTTGCCCAAAGAAGGCCGCGCGCACAGGTCGGAGCAGCTTGCGGCAATGACTTCCCTTGTCCACCGACGCGCAACGGACCCCGGGTTCGGGGAAATCCTGGCGGAGGCCGAAGCCGGTAAAAACGCCGACGACAACCTCTCGGACGAAGCGGTGAATCTGCGCGAGTGGAGAAGAAACTACGACCGCACCACCAGGATACCCGAAAGCCTCGCGGTTCTAATTGCGAGGGCCTCATCGGCAGGCGAACTGGCATGGCAGACGGCCAGGCAGCAAAATGACTGGGAGGACTTTCTTCCTTATCTCGAACGTATAGTGGATCTCAAACGGCAGGAAGCCCAAGCCCTCTCCAAAGGCGGCAAAGAGATCTACGACGCCCTTATCGACGACTTCGAACCGGGGGAAACCGCGGCAGAAATCGAAAAACTGTTCACAAAGCTTGAGAACGCAACTTTCAAACTGCTCGAAAAAATCGAGGCCGCGCCTCGAAAGCCCGACCCGGCGGTTTTGCGGGGTGCTTGTCCCCCTGCCGCCCAGGAAGCCTTCATAATAAAGGTCATAACCCACCTGGGCTACAATTTTGATGCCGGCAGGATGGACTTTTCGGCCCATCCTTTTACTTCGGCCATAGGTCCCGGAGACGTGCGCATCACCACCAGGTTCGACCCCGACTCTTTTGTGAAGGGCCTTTTCAGCTCGATTCACGAGACCGGTCACGCCCTCTACTCTCACGGGCTTCCGCCAAAACACTGGGGAACGCCGCTTGGCAGCTCCATTTCCATGGCCATCCACGAATCCCAGTCCCGAATGTGGGAAAACCTGGTGGGAAGATCCCGGGGGTTTTGGAAACATTTCTATCCCGCGGCGCGCACTCATTTCCCGTGGCTGGGAAAAACCGGGCTGGACGAATTCCTGTTCGCCCTGAACGAGGTTACCCCCAGCCTGATCCGCACCGAGGCCGACGAAGTCACCTACAACCTGCACATCATCATGAGGTTCAAGCTGGAAAGGATGCTCATCGACGGGCAACTGGAACCGCAGGATCTTCCGGACGCCTGGAACGGAGCCATGGAGCGCTATTTCCATATACTTCCGCAAAATCATTCCGAAGGCGTCATGCAGGATATTCACTGGTCATCCGGGGCCTTCGGCTATTTTCCGAGTTACGCTCTCGGGAACATGTACGCTGCGCAGTTTTACGCCAAGGCGCAAAAAGAGCTGGGCGACCTGCCGGAAATGTTTGCGACCGGCGAGTTTTCTCCCCTGCTGGGCTGGCTTCGAGGAAACGTGCACTCCCGGGGAAGCCGCCTGCTTCCCCGGGATCTGGTCAGGGCCGCTACCGGCGCCGACCTCGATGCGGATTATCTCATCGCTTTCCTGGAAGCAAAATACGAGAAGGCCTACGGATTGCGAGGGTAGGGTGGGCAAAAGCGATGCGTTGCC
>JARLHP010000233.1 GCA_031292195.1 Syntrophobacteraceae bacterium | reverse complement strand
TATTACGAAAATATTATCGTAAAACCCCATGGGGTGGACAATCTTATTGAGGCAACGGGATGCTGTTTGGAATGCCCGTTCATGAGAGCCTGTCTGAATGCCAGGTATTCTTCCGCCTATTTTGCGCAACTCAGGGGCGCCCTTGGCTTGGACGATATTTGCAACTGAGCCGGGCCGGCTGTTCAGAAGATCGGCCTCTCAAAATACAGGCCCTGTCCCTCAACGCAAATTGAGTGGTTTACTCCTTGCCTTATTGCTCTTTCAAGCGAACATACCCCTGTCCCTTCACCTCGGTTTTACCGGGAGCGTAGGCCATCAGGCGGACGTAGCAGCGGTTGGACGCGGGGTCTTCTTCGGTTTCGACGTAGGAGCAATACGGCACGGAATCCACCCAGGAGCCGCTGTTGGCGTAGATGAAATCGTAGGGGCCTCCCGAAGGAAGAGGAATATGGTCCAGGGCGATGGACTCGACCACGCAGTATTTCTTTATTTCGGCGATATGCGTGTGGCCGAAAATGACGATGTTCGTATCCTTTCGCTTTGGCTGGAGGTACTCCGCTTTGGCCGCTTCGGAAATGTGTCCGCATTCGTTTAACGCCGCGATGCACGTGTTGATGTCGTTATTTGCGACATAGCGGACGGCGGGGTGATTGTCCCAGTTTGACCAAAGCACCGAGTAGTCGTCGGAAAGGGAATCAAGAGATTCGGTCGAAGGATATTCCGGCAAGCCCTCGATGTTTACCGGGCGATTCCAGCCAAAGGATGCATCCGATGCCATACCGGTTAACAGTTCCCGGGCAAAGGAAGTCCTGCCCGGCAACTTCTCCGGGATCTTCGTCGGGTCCATTTCCGGAATGAACTCCCCGCCGCTTTTGCGCAGGCTCGCTTCGATGACTCCGGCCAGAATCCTGAAGTCGCTCTGCGGCTTGCCCGTGGTGGCTTCCTTGTATGCCACCAGGCGCGAGACGAAGTAGCCCAGAGGCAGGAAAGATTTGTGCAGTAGAGGAGTACCGGGATTTTCCGACCAGTCCGGAGCGTTGCAAAGGCAATACATGTGGCCGTGCTCCGCGGCCAGCAACCCGCGCCGGTAGACCACCCTCGGCGGCGCGGCGGAATCGTCGCACACGTATTTAACGCCCGGCAGCACCCTGGCCATGAAATCCTTTCTGGCCTGTATATCGTTCAGGGAAAATGGCATATCATGATTTCCAGGTACGTACGTGACCTTGATCCCGCTTCGGGGCAACGCACCTATTTTTTCGATCACCTCCCGGTTACTCTCGGCTATGTCGTCCAGGCGGATGTTTGGCGCCAAATCGGCCGGGATTATCCACTGATCGAACAAATCTCCAAGGAGCACCAGTTCGGCCACATCTTCGCGTTGAGCCGTTTCATCCAGGAAGGCCTTGAGTGTCTCGATATTGCGCCTGATCCAGGCATAAGGGTAGGGATAGCCGGCGCCGGTCCAACTTCTTGCGTCGCCCAGGTGGATATCGCTGACGAAGACGCGCTTGTTTCGAATACTGTCGGAACTCATCGGAAAACTCCTCTCTTATTCGGGGTGCGTCGCGCAATTGTCCTGTCAGGTGAATTTGGGGGAAATGTTTCGAATCGGCTCTATCTAATAGCACATTCAACTCCACGGTTCCAATGCTCCTGCCCACGCGACAGGGGTATTCCGTTCTGCCGTGACCTTGGTTCAATCTGCGCAATGCCGTGCAGTGCCGCCATTTCCCATTGTTTTATTTTTTCGTCTTCCAGGATCTTATAAACATGAAAGCCCGGAAGAAGGGGTCGGAAGGGGTCTCCGAAAGGAAGGCGGCAAGTCTCCGTTTGACCGCTAAGAACTGTCAAACGGAGACTTTTACCCTTTCCGACCCCTTTCACGAGACTCGTATCGATGCGAGAGGACACATGATTCTCTTAAGTTAGCGGCATTGGGTCAGACCCAATGCCGAACAATGCCCCACAATTTGAACGCAACTTCCCGTCAGGGATCGTTTGATGGGGCCGGGGCCCGCTCCGCCCCTCCGTTTCGTCGTTTTGCCTTGGCCAGGGCCTGCTGCTGAAAGCCAATCTGTTTCCTGAGACTTGAGAGCCGCTTGTCCTGGTCGGCGATCTTCACCTCGGCATCGGCCAGCGCCAGCACCAACGCGTCGATTTGAGCAGCCTGCCGCTCGTTGACCTGCGCCAGCAAGTTTCTTTGCGTCAGGGCTTCCGGGGATTGGGCTTTGAGCTTTGCCTCCAGTGCAGTTACCCGCTTTTCAAAAGCCTGCACCAGAGGTTGAACCTCAGGCGGGAAGTCGGTGATTGGGGTCTTCTCCGCGTGCCTGTGGTTGTACCCGGCCTTCCACAATGTCAAACATTGGCGGACCCTGTCGATATTCCCGGCATTGAGTTCCTTGCTGATCGAATCCACTGTGGGCATCCTGCCGGCCCACACCATGCGGTCCGCGACTGCCGCCACATCCTTGATTTTTACATCGGAGTCGTTCTGCCTGACGTTGCTTTTCATTTTCAGCCTTCCATTGAATCGGCTCATTTCCGGAAGTATCTCTTTGCCAAGCAAGAACCCCAGGGTGGGTGTAGCAAAGCGAAACCCATCAGATCAATCCTTAACGCAACTTGGTATGGAGGACCACTCCTCTGAGCCAAAGAGAATAACAGCCGGCAAAAACAGCGGTTTCCGACGCATACTGCGGCCTGTTCAGCCTGCCACATGCGGCTCATATCAAGGGTAGTTTGACCGTATCTATCGAAAGACACACCCTCTATGTCCGCTGCAGTGGATAACTCACGGATGCGGGCCATCCAGCTTATGCTAAACTCTGTCTAATCCCCTCTGCGCATTCCGAATTCGCCTGTTCGGATCTTTCGAGATTGTGCCGCTCGGAGGCGATTTCACTTTCCAGCCGGGCAATCTGCCGGCTTTGTTCGACGACTTTCGAAGAGGCTTCTTCGAGCGTCGTTCTTAAATGGTCGATCTCGGCTGATTGCTCTCTATTGAGAGCAGCCACCTTATTTTTCTCCTTTTTGATTGCAGCATATTTGGTCTCGAGTTTTGCGCGAAGGGTAATCACCTTCCTTTCGAACTCATCGGCCAGGAGATTTTGAACATTCGGGGGAATATCCGCGATATGAGTCCTTATCGAATCTCCATGGATCTGTTCGCTTTTCAACATTCCGGCTCCCGTGGGATGCATGGTGGCGCAGGCCACTACCAGGGAAGGCCGGATTTCGGCCCCCCGGATGTGACGCTCCGTTGATTTGACTGAGTTATTAGCCCGCTTTCGCTTCATATTAAGCACCCCCTTAAGGGCATTGTTTCAACAAATGTCCGAGCTCATTTCGGCGCACTGTACAGCTTATCCAGCGCCAGGTTGACTTCGAGCACATTTACAAACTTCTCTCCTGCAAGCCCGTCGAGGGGCGAAGACGCGTTCTTTCGCAGGACCTGCTCGATCGTGTTGCGGACTTGAACAGGGTCTAGCTTCGAGTCTTTGGCGCGCGCGGACACTACCCTTGGCAGTTGAAATAGGGCATTTTCAAGTGTGATATCAGGGTCGAGACCCGAACCCGACGTTGTGACATAATCACCGGGCACGTCCTTAATACTGACATCCGGATGGTCCTGGCGCCACATGTCGAAAAAGGTCGATTGAATGTCGGCGCCCGCATCGACTTGCTCGATGATCGTTACAGGCTTCCCGTCGGGGCCGGTTTTTGTCTCGGCGGAAAGAAATTTGCCCGGGTTTTTTGCCGAAAAATCCTCGAAGAATACCACTGCCAGGTCGGCGGCCTGCGGCTTGGGCGTTGCCGGGTTTTCCTTGATCCATTTCGCCACTATGCCGGGATTGGCTTTGGCCCAGCTATTCACATAATCGCCGTGCGCGGTGTCGGTCTTTACCCAGGCCTGCGCGAGTGAATTGTGCAGGTCGGCCCATTGAGCGACGATCCCGGGTTTTCCCTGGAACTTGCCGGCTTTAAACCAGCTCTCGACGTCCGGCGCAACGAGCTGCCCCGCTTTTGGTCCGCTTTTATATGTTGCGACGGGCCCCAGGGAGCGCGCCACCCGGTCGCGCAGTGCGTAATTCGAGGCGGCAAGGCTCGATGAAGCGGACGCAGTGGCGTCGTAAGAGGCCGCAGAAGGCCGGGGCCAGAAATACCCGTCCTTTGTAAAGGGCTGGGCGATCAATTTCGATCCGACATATTTCCCGTCCGGCCCCTTAATCATGCTGCCGTTGGACTGGAAAGGGAAAAACGTTTGTCCCACCACCCACAATGCGAGCGGGTAGATAACGCAGGTGATGACTACTCCGAAGATTAAAAGTAGAAAGCTTTTAGAAAGATATCGCATCATGTACGCGTCTCCTCAAACTCACGTTTTTAGCTGACCAGGTGCAGGGTGACCATCACCATATCGATCAGTTTGATTCCAATAAAGGGCAAAATCACGCCCCCCAGCCCCCATACGAGCAGGTTCCGGCGGAGCAGGGCGTCCGCGCCCAGAGGCCGGTACCGCACACCCTTGAGGGCAACGGGGATGAGGCATGGAATAATCAACGCATTGAAGATTACGGCCGAAAGGATCGCAGAGGTCGGGGAGTGAAGGTTCATAATGTCCACGGCCTTCAGCCACGGAAGTGTGCCTGCAAACAGCGCGGGAATGATGGCAAAGTATTTGGCCACGTCGTTTGCAATGGAAAAGGTCGTAAGCGAGCCTCGGGTTACAAGGAGCTGTTTCCCTATTTCCACCACTTCGATCAGCTTGGTCGGATCGCTGTCCAGGTCAACCATGTTAGCGGCTTCCTTGGCCGCCTGGGTCCCTGCGTTCATGGCAAGCGCCACGTCGGCCTGCGCGAGGGCCGGGGCATCGTTTGTGCCGTCCCCCATCATAGCGACCAGTTTTCCTCCCACCTGTTCTTTCTTGATATATGCAAGCTTGGTTTCGGGGGTCGCTTCGGCCAGAAAATCATCGACTCCGGCCCTTTTCGCAATCGTTGCGGCCGTCAGTGGGTTGTCACCGGTAATCATAACGGTCCGAAGCCCCATCCTGCGCAATCGTTCGAAACGCTCAGCCATGTGGGGTTTAAGAATGTCTTCGAGAACTATAACACCGACGATATTGTTGTCGTCGGCGACGACCAGGGGCTTCGCGCCTTCTGAAGCCACCTTATTGACCAGGGTAGTGAGTTCCGGAGGCGCGCCGCCTCCATTGAGGTCAATAAATTTAAGGATGGCGTCAGAGGCGCCTTTTCGTATTTTTCTGCCACCCGGCAGATCGATTCCACTCATGCGCGTCTGCGCGGTGAATGGGATGAACTGGGCCTCCGGCGGCACATCCACGGGCGATGAACTGCTTTTTTCGAACAAGTGAACGATACTCTTACCCTCCGGAGTGAGGTCGGCCGCTGAAGCCATGGCGGCAAGCCGCCCGACGTCGGAAGCCGAGTATTTGCCGACCGGCAGGAACGTGGTCGCGTTTCTGTTGCCTATGGTAATGGTTCCAGTCTTGTCGAGCAGCACCACGTCGATGTCGCCAGCCAGTTCAACGGCCTTTCCGCTCTTGGCGATGATATTGGCCTGAAGAGCGCGGTCCATCCCTGCAATACCTATCGCGGCCAGCAGCGCGCCGATGGTTGTAGGAATAAGGCAGACCAGCAGGGCGATCAGGGTCGGGACGTCGGTGCCAAGACTTTTCAGAGGCGTCTGTATCCCGAGATAACTCTGCATGTATATCTCGGCATTGCGGGCCATCGGCAGAAGAGGGATGGTGACGATGAGAAAAATCAGCGTAAAGCCTGAGAGCATAAGGGTCAGCGCGATCTCGTTCGGGGTCCGTTGGCGGATGGCGCCCTCGACGAGCGCAATCATCCGGTCCAGGAACGATTCCCCGGCGCCGCTTGTAATCTCGACCACGATTCGGTCCGAAAGCACGACCGTGCCGCCGGTCACTCCCGATCGGTCGCCGCCGGCTTCGCGAATGACCGGGGCGGATTCGCCGGTTATGGCCGACTCGTCGACAGCGGCAATTCCCTCGACGATGTCGCCATCCCCTGGAATTGTCTGTCCAGCTTCCACGACCACCCTGTCCCCACGTTTTAAAGCCGTCGAGGAGACCTCCTCAAAGGCGCCTGTGGGCATCAAGCGATAGGCGGTAGTG
>JARLHP010000232.1 GCA_031292195.1 Syntrophobacteraceae bacterium | reverse complement strand
GCCTGTCGCGGCTGGAAGCCGCTCCACAAAGCAAGGCATCTCCCGGAAACGATTCTCGGACAGCCTCCTAGGCCAGGCGATGGAGGAAAGTTTTGATTATTTCCGAAATCTGCCTCTCCGCGCCCCGGTAGAAATGATCGACCTCGGGGAGGAGTTCGACGGTCGTAGCGGTGGGAGCGGGGCTGGTGGAAAGCCAGTTTTCGAGGCTCCGCACCGAGCAGAACTCATCCCGGGTTCCCAGGGTGATCAGCGTGGGTATGCCAACCGGTTCGAGCTCTTCGAAAGAAAGGAAATCGAGCGGCGGGGATATGAGAATCAGGCAGTCCGCGTAAAGGCCTGCCCGCACTGCTTCCATGAGTGCCCAGGCGCCATAGGAGTAACCGGCAAAGTCCATGCGTCCCGGGGACCTGGAATTCATGAATGTGGAGACGTCCATAAGGTCCAGCGGGTCCCTTTGTCCTCCCGCCGGATTGCCCGGGCCCGGCCCCCGGAAATTGAACCGCAGGGTCGCCCACCCTAGAGAAGCAAACGTCAGCCGCGCCGCCTGCACCACGTTATTGTGCATATCGCCTCCGTAGAGGGGATGAGGATGGCACAGCATCGCGTTTCGACCCGTGCGTCCCGCTTCAAAAAGCCCTTCAAGCTCCATTTTCGCGTTTTCGACCGGAATACTTACCCGTTCTTCAGCCATTGAATGCTCCTTTCTGCCCGCCGTCCGGTTGATTCTGTGTTATACACCAACCTGCACGGCTTACGGTAGGCGGTTTGAGGTTCGCATTGATCCTTCGGCTTTTTGCTGCGACGAAAGGATGCCCAATGTCTCGATTCAAGTGCGCTCTTGCGCTGAGCGGAGGCTCGGCGCGGGGACTGGCGCACCTCGGCGTGATCGAGGAGGTCGAGCGGAGAAATCTTAAGTTCGACCTGATAGTGGGGACCAGCATGGGGGCCGTGATCGGCGGTCTTTACGCCTGCCTGGGGAATTTGGCCGGGATCGTGGAAAGCTTCAAAAACCTTTTCGAGAGCAGACTCTTCCTCAAAGCCTCCTCCATCGCCCGCGATGAGGGGACCCCTTTTGCCGGGCCCGAGGGGTATTTCAACCGGTTCATCTGGCTGTTCAGGCAGGGCGTATTCTATACACGCACCATGCTTCAACTGGACCTGGTGGGTGAGGCCCTTTCCGAAGGCCTGGTTTCCATGTTGATTCCCGACGTGGCCATTGAAGAGCTTCCTGTCAGGTTTGCCGCGTTGGCCATGGACCTGCGGACCGGAGAAGAAGTCGTGTTGACCAGGGGGTCTTTAAGACGCGCCATTGCCGCAAGCATGGCCATTCCCGGCATATTCCCTCCCGTCAAGGTGGGGCGGCGCGTGCTCGTCGACGGCGGCTGGGTGGATAATGTTCCGGTTGCGCCCGCGGTAGCCCTGGGGGCTCACTTCGTTCTGGCTGTCGACGCCACTCTGGAAATTCCCTCCATGACCGGCGGCCCCGGGTCGGCTATGGAAACACTTTTCAGGTGCAACGAAATAACCCGTATTCTTCTCACCAGGCACAGGAAGCGGGCCGCTGATGTCATGATCGTCCCGGAGCTGGGTGACATGTTATGGGCCGATTTCGGGTCGATGGACCAGTGCATGGCGGCTGGAAGAAAAGCCTTCCAGGAAAATGTCTCCACCATTGAGAGGAAAATGCGAATCCGCCGGCTTCGCACACTGCAAGGTATGATACATCCCGGCAGGAACGGCCGATGGAATCATCCGATGGTAATCGAATGATTTGCCCCCACGGCGCCGGCGATCCGGATCCCGCGGGGGTGCGGGGGGCTCATGTCCCCGCTCTTTTGACCTTCGGCTTTTTTCTTTGGCAAAACGGTGTCCAGTTGTGAGATAGTAGCCAATCTTCTAACCCATAAACCAACTACATACCTACCGGAGTAAGAGGGGGATAGCCGATGGCTAAAAGAGGCATCGTAGCCGTTTTCACCGTGGTGCTGGGTTTTTGGCTTCTACCTTGCGGTTTGGCAAAGGCCAGCGTGAGCACCGAGGCCAAAGTTCACGCGTCAATCGCCGTAGTAAAGGAAACCATGGACATTCCGGAGAACGCCATTCCTCCCTACCTTTTGGAGCAGGCGCATGCGATCGCCATTTTTCCCGATTTGCTCAAGGGAGGCTTTCTCCTGGCGGGAAGTTACGGATTGGGGGTCGTAGTGGAAAAAAATAGTTACGGAAAGTGGGGCAACCCGGTTTTTTTCCACATCGTGGGGGCCAGTTTCGGTTTTCAGGCGGGCGTCCAGTCCACCGACGGGGTGCTGATATTCAAAAGCATCCGAAGTGTTCAAAAATTATATGAAGGCAGGATTACCCTGGGCGCCGATGCTTCCATAGCCGTAGGGCCCGTTGGCCGGCAGGCCAATGCGGACACCGACATTTTGCTGCGCTCCGAGATCCTGTCCTATTCCAGGAGCAGGGGGCTTTTCGGGGGCGTCTCCTTCGAGGGGGCCGTGATCCAGATGGACTACGCCGCTACGGCCGATTTTTACAACCAGCCGGGCCTGCTTCCCGCGGCAATCCTGCAGGATGAAAATGTCAATGCTCCTCCGGTGGCCCGGGAACTGGATCGCGTGCTTGACTGGTACTCCTCCCACTGAGCGGAGCGCTTATTTTTCTATCGGAAAAGAAAGTTTTGCCCCGTTCCACCCGATCACCAGCACCATGGGGACCAGGGAGAAAACGAGCAGCAGGTAAATATATCCGGCCCCCTCCAAACTGGTGAGGACGCCCGGGGCCGTTTCCCGCCAGATGAGGGCGGCAAGAGAGACGGCCAGCATCAGAATGGAGAGGGCTATCTTTATGGTGACCGGGCGCATGGACCGGCCCGAGTAGTTTACCAGCCAGGTCGTAAAACCGGTCAGCATGACGATCGGAGTAAATATTACTCCGCCCGCGAGGCAGTGCAAGGCGGTCGTATCATAGGAAGGCCGGCCGGTGATAATATGGAGGAGGGTGAAAAAAGCCGCTGAGAGCATGAATACTATCGGGAAATGCACGCTCATGGGGTGCGGGTGCCTTCGAAGAAAAGGCGCTTTTCGGAAAAGAGGCTCGAGAAAGGTTGTTTGTTCGTCTGTGGAAGCGGGCTTGCCCTTCATAACGCCCACCTGGGGGTACCTTTCGAGGACTTCCGGCCCATGGGGCGCGGCCCCAAGATCGACGGTCAGGTCCTTCCCCGAAGGATGTCTGCGCATGTGGGTGCCCGTTTTCCAGAGCTTGCTCAGGCTCACGTCGTATATCTTGCCTTCGTGGGCGATGTAGACGGGCCTTCCTTCCTTGCCGTCTTTTTCAGCGAGCTCTTCCAGGCTAAGTTCCCTCTCCGGCATTCCAACTCCTCCTTTGGCTCGAATTGTCAGTTCCCATAATACCGTGAATGGTGACGAGTGACCAGTGAATAGAAAATCCTTCCGGTTCCTGCTAATCACTCATCCCTAATCACTAATCAGGAGGTTTGGTTTTGAAAGCAACGCGAGGCTTTGTGCTTTCTATGATGTTCTTTCTTTTCCTCCCGGTTGTCGCCTCCGGGGCGATGATGTTCGAAAATGGTTCGGAAGCCCGGCTTTCCAACGGTTTGAAAGTCATCATGCTCCAAAATCACAAGGCCCCCATCGTCTGTTTCCAGGTCTGGTATCGAGCGGGGGCCGCCAATGAAACGACGGGCAAAACCGGGCTGGCCCACATGGTCGAGCACATGATGTTTAAAGGCGTTGGCGCAGAGAAGTTCCTAGAGACCGTCCACGAATTGGGGGGCAAGGAAAATGGGGCCACATCCCACGACTATACATATTTTTACGAAACGCTTCCTTCAAACCGCGTAGGGGTGGCCATACAGTTTGAAGCCGACCGGATGCGTCACCTCAAGATCGGGGAAAGTGATTTCCGGACCGAGAAGATGGTCATTCGCGAAGAGCGGCGCATGCGTATAGATGATAATCCGGGCGCATTTCTCATGGAGCAGTTGAATGCGGCCGCCTTCCAGTCCGAACCGTACCATTGGCCGGTCATGGGATGGACTGACGATATGAGGCGGTTGACTATCGGAGATGTAAAGGCTTTTTATTCCAGGTATTATGACCCGGCCAATGCCTTCATTGTGGTGACGGGCGATTTCAGCAAAGAAGAGCTTTTGCCCCGGTTGGAGGAAACATTCGGGAAGATCCCCGGGGGAGAGGCGCCCCAGCGTATTTTGATCGAAGATCCTCCCCAGCAGGGTGAACGGAAGGTTATCGTCATCCGCCCGGTCCGGGTAGGGCGCCTGGTGGTGGCCTGGCATGTTCCCAACCTGAAAAGCACTGACGGCTACACGCTGGAGGTGATAAAGGCGATTCTATCCTGCGGAAAAAGTTCGAGGCTCTACGACGACCTGGTGCGCCGGAACGCGGTGGCCCTCGAAACATCGGCGCATTACGACCTGACCTCCCGGGATCCCGGCCTTTTCTATATCTCTGTTTCGTTTCTTCCCGAAAAAGACCCCGCGGAAGTTGAAAAGGCGATTTCTGACGAAATGGATTCGCTGGGGAAAACTCCGGTTGGAAACTGGGAGCTTCAAAAAGCCAAAAACCAGTTGGAGGCCTCGTTTGTCTTCGACCAGGAATCGATACTTTCCCTGGCAAGCAAGCTGGGAGAGTATGAAACGGCCTTCGATTGGGCGTCCATAGGCGCCTACATTCCTTCGGTCCGCAGCGTTACGGCGCCCGACATTGAGCGCGTTGCCGCCAAGTACTTCACGGAGCAAAATCGCACCGTGGGGATACTGATTCCACCACCGGAGCCCGGCAAAGCCGATGAGCCGGCAGCCCCGAACCCCGGCGCGAGCAACTAGAGCGAAACAACGCCGGATTGATCACCCGACCCCCGATTGGTGAGAGATTGATATGAATATGAAAAAAACCGGTATGGTTTTCGCCTTGGCTGTGATGGCGTCCTTGCTTACCGCTTCCTTTTGCCGGGCAATGCCTAAAATAACGCGGCTGCAATTGCCAAACCATTTGAAGCTGCTGGTTTTCGAGGACCATTCGATTCCCGCCGTTACGCTGAAAATGCTGGTGGCCGCCGGTTCTTCTCTAGAGACATCCTCCCTGGAAGGCCTTGCTAACCTTACGGCCAACTCGCTTTCCCTTGGGACCCGGTCTTTGTCATTCGATCAAATAAACAATAAGCTCGATTTCATGGGGGCCACCTACGGAGTTGAGTGCACCAAAGATTTTGTGACCATCGATATGCAGGTGCTAAAGAAGGACCTCGCTGCCGGAGTGAGCCTGTTTACGGAGATAGTCGAGCATCCCGTTTTTCCCGAGGACGATTTAAGCCTGCAAAAAGATGAAATAATCGGGGAGTTGCAGGAAGATGAGGATAACCCCTTGAAGATTGCCGACAGGGCTTTTAACAAGGCCCTTTTCCGGGACAGCCCCTACGCCGGCTCGGTGCAGGGCGATCAAAAGTCTGTTCAGGCAATCACTCGCGTCAATCTTTTGAAATTTTATGAATCCTATTACCGCCCCAACAACGCGGTGCTGGTGATCGGAGGCGATATTACCCCCGGGGAAGTCAAAGCCAAAATAATTCCAAAGTTGATCGGGTGGAATCCGGGGCGGATTCCCAAATCGGCTTTCAAAACGCCGGTCGCCAAAGATACCGCCAAGGTGCTCATCGACAAACCCATTTCGCAGGCCACCATCATAATCGGTTGCTCCGTAATGGCCAGGTCCGGCGCCGACTACTATCCTTTCCTGGTGTTGAACCAGATCCTTGGAGCGGGCGATCTTTCGAGTCGCCTCATGACCGACATCCGCACCAAAAGCGGACTGGCATACAGGGTCCAAAGTCGCCTGGCCGCCTATAAGCACGCGGGTTCCTTCCAGGTCGTTCTCCAGACCAGGAACGGTTCCGCGGAGCAGGCCATGGCGCAGGTGCAGCAAGAACTGGAAAGCCTCATGCACAAACCGGTCTCCGAGGAGGAACTCAAAGCGGCCAAGCAGTTTTTGACCGGCAATTTCCCCTTAAGGTACAGTATGCCCGGCAACTTTGCCAAATTTCTGGCGGAGGCCGAGTTCTACGGGCTTGGCCCGGATTACATGCAAAAGTATCCCGCCCTGATAGATGCGGTAACGGCCGGTGATATCCAACGGGTGGCCATGAAATATCTGGCCACCCGTTGCGCCGTTGTCATTGTGGGCAACATCGGGAAGATAAAACGCGCCGATTTCAGCGGCCCCGCCTTGCCCGCACTGGAAAAACCGGCGCCCGGTCCTGTCGAAAAAGCCCCCGCCGCCGGCCCGCCCAAACCTGCCGGGAAATGAGCCGTAGGGTGGGCTAAGCATCTGTAGGTTGGGCTAAGCGCAGCGCAGCCCAACAATCGCGCAGCGCAGCCCGCCACTCTCAAGGGCAACACGTGGCGCCGCAATCTCCGGGTCCATGGGCCGCCCCTGGGGCGGTTCGTGCCCGCTTTTTATTCGTCCTATATGTCCTATATGTCCTATATGTCCTATATGTCCTATTGGTCCTATGCCTTATCTCTTTTCTTTTACTCGCGAAACCGATCCCGCAACTCCCGTTTGAGGATTTTGCCCGTGGCGCTCTTGGGAAGCTCGTCGACCACGATATAGTCTTTGGGCACTTTGAACGGCGAAAGAGACGATTTCAGAAAAGCGCTCATCCTGTCGGGCTCCAGTGATTGCCCGGCCCGCACCTTGATAATCGCCGTCACCCGCTCTCCCCACCTTTCATCCGGCAGGCCGATAAGAGCGCATTCCTCCACTTCCGGCCTGGTGTAGAGCATCTCTTCGACTTCGCGGGGATAGACGTTTTCACCGCCCGTTATGATCAGATCCTTCAACCGGTCGACAATGTAGAGATAGCGGTCCCGGTCGAACAGGCCGACATCCTCGGTGCGCAGCCATCCGCCCTCCCAGAAGGCCGCAGTGGTGGCCTCCGGGTTGTTCAGATAGCCTTTCATCACGTTTGGACCCCGGGCGCAAATTTCCCCTCTTTCCCCGTCGGGCAGCCGGTTGCCGTCAAAGTCTCTAATCTGCACTTCCACCTGGTGCATGATTTGCCCCACCGACCCCACCCGGTGGCTGTAAAAGTGATTGTAGCTAAGAGGCATCGCCTCGGTCATGCCCAGCGACTCGGCGATCGTGATCCCCGTTCGTTCCTTCCATTGTTTTACAACGTTCATCGGCATGCTGGCGGCGGCCGAAAAACTATACCGCAGCGCCCCTTTTCGTTTTTCCAGGTCCTCTACGCCCAGCAGCCGGACGTAAATGGTGGGAACGGCGAAAAACTTGCTGATTCTACCGGCTTGCATAAGTTCCAGCACCCGGTCGAGGTCAAAGGCGGGCAGCAGTTCCAGGCAGCCTCCGGCCAGAATCGTAGCGTTCATGATATGAATCTGCCCGAAGACGTGGTTAAACGGCAGGAAGCACAGCGCCCGGTCTTTTTCCGTGGAACGTTCGCAATAGGCTACGCTCCAGCTGGAAAAAGCCATACCCTGGTGCGTGAGCATCACCCCTTTGGGGCTGCCCGTGGTGCCGCCGGTATAAAGGATGGCGGCGGTGTCCAGCCTTTCCCGGTCGATCGCCCGGAATGTGTCCGTTCCCGCCGCCATGAGCCCGCCCAGGTCGAGGTCGCCGTCCGCGCAGATGATCTTCTCCACTCCCGCCGGCTGGCGCGCGGCCTCAACGGCTTCCAGTTTGGATGGGTCGGTGAAAACGATCTTGGGCCGATTGTGGGCCAGCAGCTTGGCCAATTCCCGGGCCGAAAGCGCCCATGACAGGGTGACCGCCACCGCGCCGGCTTTTAGCACTCCGAAGTAAAAGGCGATCCAGTCGGCCGAATTGGGCGCCCACAGGCCGATATGGTCGCCGGGTTCGACCCCCATGGAGAGCAGCGCCGTGGCTATCCGGTTCGCTTTTGTGTCGAGCATGGCGTAGGTGATCTCGCCCTCCGCGCTGCTCACAGCGGGGCGGTCGGGGAAAATAAGCGCGGACATCTCCAGGTGCTGGGCCAGGTTCATCGGTTGTCTCCCTTTAACATAGCGGAATGAAAAAGGGCGGAGGGCGCCCTCGCGCCCACCGCCCTCATTGTGTAGCCTGTTTCTACTTGAGTGTCGGAACTTCCATCATTTACGCCGACTCGGCCTTGACCTTGGCGGTCTCGGCGGCCTTCTCTTTTACCGCGAACATCACCACCAGGGCTATGCCGTAACCGATAAGAATAGCCCACATACCGGCCCAGTTGCCGCTCGGTTTGAACGGTCCGCCGGCAGCGTCCATAACACCGCCCAGCACCAGGGGAAGGCAAAAGACCCCGATGTTGGTCGCCATGGTGTAAACGCCTGAGGACAGTCCCACATTGGCCGGGGTCACGCCCGGCAAACTTGTCATCAGCGCCATCCCCGTGGCCCAGGGAGCTTCAAAGAAAAACCCGAAAATCACCGCAAACACAAGCAGTTCCGGTATGGACATGCTTTTGGCCGCCATGTAGAAAATCCACACCGCCGTGGTGATGGCGCAAAGAATTACAGTGAGCTTCTTTTTGCCCACGGCGCCGGCAAATGAGGGAAGGATGGCCATGCCAACGCCCATTGCGATGGAATACAGGCCCACTACGGTTCCTGCCAGCTGTGGTTTCAGGCCATGCAAAACTATCATCTGCCCCGGCAAAAAACCCATCGTGCATACTGTGATGCCGGCGATGAAGATGGCGTAAAGGGCTATCAGCCACGCCGAAGCGCTCCCCATCACGTTTTTGAACTCGGTGCCGAAGGCTCCCAGATGTTGCCCGCCCGCCACGACCTTATCTTTTGCCATCACAATCCAGAAGACGGTAACGGCCGCCATGACAACGCTCCAGATGGTGAGAACGTGTGTGGCTGACAGGGTCGCCGCAGCCACATCGGTCACCGGCGGACCATAGAGCACCGCCGTACCCAGTATGCCCAAACCGCCCCCCACAAAGAATGAGCCGGCGCCTATGCCGATGAACGTATGCGCCTTTTCAGCCCCGAACCATTGGTACATCATGACAGGCAGGGTGGCGGTCAGGATGCACACGCCGGCGCCGCCAATCAGGGTCAAAATAGCCTGGCCTGTAAAATTGGCGGCCATAAAAGGGCGAGGCACGAAGGCTATGCATGTTAGGATGCCGGAGAGGATCATCATCTTCCTGACCCCGTAAGTGTCTATCCAGCGTCCTTTGATCAGAGAAACAAATATGGCCACCAGCCCCGGCAGAGACAGGAGCAGGTTCGCCTTGGTGTCACTGAGGTGGAAGACTTTTTCCCAGTAGACATGCTTTAGCGGCGCCTGCGCGAACCAGCAACTCCAGATCCCCAGGGACATTAACACATAGGCCAGCAGCATGACCCATTTGTAACCGTCGGACTGCGCAGCTTGACTCTTTGACATGGTTTACGCCTCCCTATAATGCGTCCAGCAAAAGTGAAAAGGAAAAATGGATAAAAACTCAAAACGCTTTATACAAAAGCATGCCGGCTTTGACTACCGGCAGACTCCCCCCGGATAAAAAACCGGTCTTCCCCAAAAAGTGTCATTCATTTGTCAGTCCACTGCCAAGCCCGCCACATCGCAAACATTTATCTCCATCATCCTGATGCTGGCGAGCACACGGGCGGTATTTCTCTTTACCGCCGGAAATTCATTTCCCATTTCATTGAGTTCCAGCGCGGCCTGTTTGAGTTGCCGGATTTTTTCGTCCAGCTTTTCGATATCGACCCGGGTGGTCATGAATCCTCTCCTCTATCTTTTGGAACTACGCCTTCTTTCTGAGATCCTTGAATCTTCTGGCCTTCACTTCGTAGCGCGGCAAATTGCCGTAGTCGTGAAACTCGATGTCGTAACCCAGGTTGGTTTTGAGTCTCAGCTGGTATCTGAGTTGGGCTTCGATCTCTTTGACCCGGCCTTCACTTCCGGGCATGACTTCCACTTTCAGCATGATGCTTTCCGAATCGCCCCGCTTGTCCACCACCACTTCATACTCGCTGCCCAGGCCGTTGATGCCCCGCACCACCTCTTCTATGGCTACCGGCGCCAGCAAAACGCCTTTTACCTTCGTGATGTCGTCGACCCGGCCGACCACTCCCCCCCGAATCAACCGGAACGTGCGTCCGCAAGAGCACTGGTGTGCATCCCACTCTATCACATCCTTGGAGTCGAACCGGACACAAGGCATGGCCATTCGGTCCAGGGCGGTGATCACCATCTTGCCCCTGCGTCCCGGCTCTTCGATGATTTCCCCCGTTTCGATGTCTTCTATCTCCACCAGAAACAGCCCCTGGTTGACGTGCAGCCCCCCCGGCTGATCCACGCATTCAAAGGACCATGCCCCTATTTCGGTTGCCCCCGCATGGTCGAAAACCTTCGCGTTCCAGGCCTCCTCCATTCTCTTCTTGGTGGCAGGGATGCTCGCTCCGGGCTCCCCGGCGCAAGTTATTCTCCTTATGCCCAGCGTCTCGGGCGCGATCCCCAGCTTGCTTCTGGCCGCGTCGGCCATTCCCAGAATGTAGGTCGGAGTCCCCATCATGGCGGTGGCCCTCAATTCCTGGATCTTCAGGATCCGGGCCTGGGTATCGAGTACGCCTCCGGGCACCACTTCGCACCCGATCTTTTCCGCGGCGTAATGCCCCGCCCAGAAGGCCACGAAAATGTTGTATCCAAACGGGATGAACACCCGGTCGGCCGGCCGATACCCTTGCGCCCACAGGATAAATGACCAGCATTCCGCCCACCACTCCCAGTCCTGCCACGTATCGGCCTGGTAAATCGCCTGGCCGGTGGTGCCGCTGGTCTGCCGAAAGTTGCTCACTTCCTCGAGCGGTACGCAAAGGGCATCGCCATAGGGAAACGGATCCTTGCACTGGATGGGGCGCATCATCGACTTTTCCACTTTGGGTACGCGCCGGATGTCCTCGAACGTCCTGATGTCCGAAGGCGTTACTCCCGCTTGGTCATAGAGCGAGCGATGAAATTTGGAATTTTGGTAGGCCCACGTAAAAATGGATTTAAACTTCTTTAACTGCAGCGCGCGCAGCTTTTCCCCCGGCATGGTTTCCAGTACGGGGTTCCAGTAAGGCTGTTTTGAAATCATGGACTTCTCTCCTCAAGTGCGCCCTGATGTCAGCTCTTGCAGGGCCTCTCCTGGAGCAACCGGGAACAGGCGTCGAGATGGAAGCATGGAACCGTGTCTGCGCCATGGTAAAACTCCAATGGCAGTCAGGTCGGGCAAAATGCCCGGTGGTGATTTTGAGAGTTCCAGCTCCCGTTATACTCTTTGCTTGTACGTCTCCGCCCGCGCCCGACCTGACCCGGTTCCTCCGATGTCACGGAATACGAAGCGATTACCGCTCAGGCCGAAAAAATGACAGGTTTCCTTCGGTATCGCTGACCAGCCGCCAGGGAGCAGGCGCCGCAGGCTGATTCATTTTTGCCTTAGCCTGCGCACTTCAGTGTGATGGGGAACTATCGATTTTGAAAGGCGAAGAATCCAGCCGAATTTCCGGATGAACACGAATTCGAACTTACCACGGTGATCACGATAGCCAAAATATCAGTTAAATTCAAGAGGATATTGGAAAATTGCACTCCCCGGGAAATCACCATACCGGCAGAGGCTCCCAATGGGAGTCCCCCCCAAAGTGCTCGGTATTATTGCCTCCCTGCTCCTCAAAGCGGGTTAAAAATATATTGACACACTATTTATGTCAAGCTATTTTGTAGCCGGATTGTAGCTGCTAACCACGAGGCTTTCTTGCGCCTCCCCCGGTCGCCTTCTCTTTTTGTCCATGGAAAGAGGGGTCCTCGGTATTCTCGATCTATTAAGTCACGCTCAACGCGGCGGGCCCTGGCCGCGGAGCCTTCAGGAAGGAGAAAAATGTCAACGGCGCCCGATAAGATCAAGGCTTGGCAGATGGTCCAACCGACCGCCAAAAACAAGGAGACGGGAGAAACGACCCCCGGAAGGCTAGAACTGGTGGAGATTCCGGTTCCGGAACTAAAAGAGGGCGAAGTCCTCGTCCAGGTTGCCGGCTGCGGCGTGTGCCACACCGACCTCGGCTACTTTTACGATGGCGTGCCCACGGTGTGCAAGCCGCCCCTGACCCTGGGACACGAGATTTCCGGGACTGTGGTGGCGGGCGACAAGAAGTGGTTGGGTAAAGAAGTCCTGGTTCCGGCGGTGATGCCCTGCCGTAGTTGCGAGCTGTGCAAGACCCGGCGTGGCAACCGCTGCCTCAATCAGAAAATGCCCGGAAACAGCACCGGCATATATGGTGGTTTTGCCAGCCACATTCCCGTTCCCTCCATTGACCTTTGCGAGATAAAGAAACGGGGAAACATCCCTCTGGAAGAACTGGCGGTTGTGGCCGATGCTGTCACCACTCCCTTTCAGGCCGCCAAGAGGGCGGGTCTGGAAGTGGGGGACAACGTGGTGGTCATCGGGGCGGGGGGAGTCGGACAGTATATGGTCCAGACGGCCAAGGGCCTCGGGGCGGGAACGGTTGTCGCCGTGGATATCGTCGAGGAACGGCTGCAGAAGATGCTCAAATACGGGGCGGATTTTGTCATAAACGCCTCCGGGAAGGGACCGGCCGAGGTGGGGGCCGAACTCAAGAAAATCCGCGAGCAGCAGGGGCTTCCCGGCTACGGGTGGAAAATCTTCGAGGCCACCGGGAGCAAGCCCGGCCAGGAAACCGCCCTCAGTCTTTTGAGCTTTACCGGCAAACTGATCATCATCGGCTTCGGCATGGCCAAGGTGGAATACATGATGAGCCGCCTCATGGCCTTCGACGCCGAGATCATCGGCACTTGGGGATGCTTGCCCGAGTATTATCCGCAGGTGCTGGAGATGGTGGTCACCGGCAAGATTTCGGTTGGCCCCTTCGTTCAGATCCGGCCGATGAGCACGATACGGGAGGCTTTCGAGGAAGCCCACCACACCCCTCCCGACCGGCGGATTGTACTGGTTCCCGATTTTTAGAGGCTTTGACCGGATTGGCGACAAGTCAATCCTTCGCGATGCCTGGCCCTCGTAAGAGCGGCTTCCAGCCGCGACGTGTTCGAGTTGGTAGGAGCGGCTTCCAGCCGCGACATGATCGGCTTTGTAGGAGCGGCTTCCAGCCGCGACATGTTCGATAAGGAGAAATTGCAATGGCGCTTGAATGGATGCCAAGGGATAACGAACACAAGGACCACATGCTGCACTCCGACATGCACTGGGGGACGGAAGCCCCCTGCGTGGTGTACGAAAAACGGCCTCTTACCGACCCGTCGGGAAAGGTGGTCGAAGGTCTTTACACGGCCTGGATCAGGCTCAATAACCCCTCCCAGTACAATTCCTACACCACGGAAATGGTAAAGGGCGTTATCGCCGCTTTCGAAAACGCCTCCCTGGACAGGAGCGTGGTGTGCGTTGTCTTTACCGGCACCGGTCCCTACGCTTTCTGTACCGGCGGCAATGTCAAGGAATACAGCGAATACTACAGCATGAGATGTGACGAATACGGCCAGTACATGGAGCTGTTCAATCACATGGTCGATGCCATCCTGGCCTGCAAAAAGCCAAGCATCTGCCGGGTGAACGGCATGCGGGTGGCCGGCGGGCAGGAAATAGGGATGGCCTGCGACCTCGCTGTCACCTCCGATCTGGCCATCTTCGGTCAGGCCGGCCCCAGGCACGGCTCCGCACCGGCGGGCGGTTCCTCGGATTTTCTGCCCTGGTTTCTTTCGGCCGAAGACGCCATGTGGAACTGCGTCTCCTGCGAGGTGTGGTCCGCCTACAAGATGAAGGCCAAAAACCTGGTATCCAAAGTCGTTCCCGTGCTCAAGGTGGACGGCAAGTGGGTCAGAAATCCCACGGTGGTCTGGGATAAATGGGTCGATGAGGGTGAGATCGTCTACGGGGAGATGAAAACCGGCCAGGCATTGGCCGAAGGCCGGGAACTGCTCAAAAAACATCAGGCCAATGCCGACTTCGAACTGCTGGATAAAGAGGTCCAGTCGATCGTGTGGAAGTTTGCCAACCTGTTTCCCGGCTGCCTCATCAAGTCGATCGACGGTATCCGGCAGAAGAAAAAGTTCTTCTGGGACACCACCAAGAACGAACACCGCCATTGGCTTGCCGCCAACATGAGCGGGGAAGCGTTCCTGGGGTTTGGCGCTTTCAATACGAAAAAAATTACTGGCACAGATGTCGTCGATTTCATCAAGTTCCGCCAGAATGTGGCGGAGAGCAAGACCTGGGATTACGACATGTTTGCCGAAGTGCTTGGAAAACCTAAAGAATAGTGTTCCGGGAAAAACACCGGGAGGACGGGTATGAATAATAAAGTTGGAATTATCGGCGTTGGGCAGAGCGCTTTTGTGCGCACCTATCCGGGGTCGATCCGCGAGTTGGTGTTTGAAAGTTTTCGGGAAGCGATGACCGATGCCGGGATTGCCAGGACCGATATTGACGCCACAGTGGTGTGTTCGGCCCCCGAATACGATAAGCAGAGGTCGCCGGCGGGAGTGATCGCCGAATACCTGGGGCTCAACCCCCAGCCCACCTTCTATGCCGAGACCCTGTGCTCTTCGAGCAGCACGGGCCTGAGGCTCGCCTATTCACTGGTGGCCTCCGGCCTGCACGACATGGTGATGGTCATAGGCTTCCAAATCATGTCGCAGCTCACCTCCAATGAATCGCAGGAGCGAATGGGCCGGGGCGCGGACATCCAGTGGGAGTCACCTTTCGGGACCATGATGCCCGCCTATTATGCCATGCACGCCCAGGCGCACATGGCAAAATACGGGACCACCCCCGAAGACCTGGCGCTCATCCGGGTGAAGGCCGCTACCTACGGTCAGCTCAACCCGCTTGCCGTCTATCGTAAACCGGTCACCCTCGAACAGTTTACAGACCCCGCAAGCTTTCTGGGCGGCCCGGTGGCCACGCCTCTTCGGGCCGGGGACTGCTGCGCCAATGCCGACGGGAGCTCCTGCCTGATCGTGGCCAGCGAGGAAAAGGCGCGCGCTTTTTCCAAAAAGCCGGTGTGGATCAAAGGGGTGGGCGCCGCTTCGGCCCCGGTCAATATGGCCGGGCGAGCCCGCCTGTCCGGTCTCGATGCGGCCGAGGAAGCCGCCAGGCAGGCCTACAAAATGGCCGGCATTACGGCCGCCGATATCAATGTGGCCGAAGTCCACGACTGCTTTACCATCGCCGAGTTGATGGCATACGAAAACCTGGGTTTCGCCAAACCGGGAGAGGGTAGGGACCTTATCAGGGCCAAGGAAACCTACAAGGACGGGAAAATTCCGGTAAACGTCGACGGCGGCCTGCTCTCCAAGGGCCATCCCATCGGGGCTACCGGCGGCTCGCAGGTTCGCACCATCGTGCTCCAGCTCCGCGGAGAAGCCGGAGAAATACAGGTGAAGGACCCCGTCTTCGGGCTCGTTCATAATATCGGCGGCGTGGGGCTTTACGGCAACGTGACAATCTTCGGCGTCGACTGAGGGATATCGGAGCATCACCATGGCAAAAAACGAACTGGATACGAGATTTTCTGAATTCGGGACTGTCAGCTTCGCCGCTGTCACCCGGGTAAACGATTTCATCGGCAACCTGGAAAACGGTAAATTGACCGGGACTCGGTGCGTCAAGTGCGGAAAGACCTTCTTTCCCCCCCGCGCCCAATGCTGTGAATGCCTTGCCGCTGAAATGGAATGGTTCGAGGTGACGGGCGAGGGCGAGCTGGTGAGCTATTCCACCTTGCAGTATGCGCCCACCGGCTTTACGGACGAAGTTCCCTACACAATCGCTTTGGTGGATTACGGAGACTACAAGGTCTTCGGACGTATTGACGGGTCCGTGCCTCAAGAGGACCTCTCGGTTGGAATGAAGTTGAAGGCTGCGGTGGCGCGGACCTCCAACGGCCGCCTGACATACGTCTTCGAGAGGAGCCAGGTAAAATGAGCAGTGATCGCTACGATGTTGAACTTTCCGAGGAACTCATAATACTGCGGGATACCGTCCGCAAATTCGCCGACAAGGAAATCGCCCCGCATGTCGATGAGGATGAAAACACTCATCGGTGGCAGCGCGACTTGGTGGACAAGATGGCCGAACTGGGTCTTTTCGGCTGCCCGGTCCCCGAAGAATACGGCGGAAACGGCATGGGCTACCTCGCTCATGCCATCGTCACCGAAGAGATCGGCAGAGTGTCGGGGTCCCTGCGCGTGGGCTTCAATATGCAGACCATGGGAACCTCCATGTCCATTCTGAAATGGGGCAGCGAGGAACTCAAACAAAAGTATATTCCGGCCCTGGTCTCGGCCAAATTGATCGGCTGCTTTGGAATCACCGAGCCCGATACGGGTTCGGACACGGCCGCCATGTCCTCCACCGCGGTGAAGGACGGGGACCATTATATTCTTAACGGCCGCAAAATGTGGATAACCTGGTCTCCGGTGGCCGATGTGTGCGTGGTCTTCGCCATGACCGACAAGGCCGCCAAGTATAAAGGCATGAGCGTCTTTGTCATGGACATGGACTCGCCCGGGGTATCCACCGTTCAGATCAAGGACAAGCTTGGCCTTTGGGCCTGCCCCACCGGTGAGGTCATCATGGAAGACGTCCGGGTTCCGGCCGCCAACCGCCTGGGCGAAGAAGGCAAAGGCTTCGAATACCTCATGAAGGAACTGATCAGCACCCGGCTTTCCGCGGCCGCGGGAGCCGTCGGCACCTGCCAGGCGGCTCTCGACGAGGCGGTAAAATATGCCACCGAGCGCCGCCAGTTCGGCCGTCCCATAGCCGAATACCAGATGGTCCAGGAAACCATCGCCCGCATGGTGGCCGAAACCGAGGCATCCAGGGCCCTCACCTGGCGGTGTGCGATCCAGAAAGACCGCGGCATGGTCAACAATATGCGCGAGACCTGCCTCGCCAAGTTCTATGCCTCCCGGGCCGCCGATGAAGTCCCCAATCTGGGCCTGGACGTTCTGAGCGCTTACGGCTACTCCAACGAGTACCCCATGGCCCGCATCCTTCGGGACGGCAAGGTCTACAAAATACTTGAAGGCGCTACCAATATCATGAAAATGATAATCGCCGCCGACACCCTGGGTATTAAAAAGGCCAACAGAGACTGATTACCTTCAGCTTCCGGCAGGTCAAGGATCTGCCGGAAGCTCCGCTTCGCGAGGTTGGGGAGACATCAGCCAGATATCTACCGGGAACTAAAAAGCGCAGGGCGGTGTCCGCCCTGCACCCGCCATTTGAGGCCGGCGCACGTTCCGTGC
>JARLHP010000231.1 GCA_031292195.1 Syntrophobacteraceae bacterium | reverse complement strand
GTCGTAGCCGGGGTAGTAGCCGGCCGCGCCGGTGGCTTTTCCGAGGGGTTCGGCGATAGCGCCCTGCACTGCCGCAGGTTTGTGAGGAGTGGGACATGGTTTTGCATGCATCATTCTCTGGGGGGTCCAATAGCTGAGAGCCGCATCGCTTTGATCCGAGGCAATGGCATGGGTTGCAAACGGCCCCGCGGCCGCGGCCGAACCCGCCCATGCGGCGGCGTAGATAATCACTGCGAACAAAATGCACAGGAATCTTCTCATTGGTTTCCTCTTCTCACTGGTTTCCTCCATCGGGGTGCAAATTTTCTAATGTCATTTCTCATCTGCCACAGTCATTCTCATTCCCAAGTAAGTCGTAACGCGCTATTTGGCGATGGCCTGTTCATAGAGCCCCTGCACTCCGGTATCTCCGCCGTCGAAATAGGGCGAAAATATCCAATCATCCTGATCGAGCGGACTGTAGCTGTTCACGCCGTTGGCCAGGTTGATTTTAGAACCGCTAGAGCCTGGAACAAAATTCATGATCCAGGGCCCGCCGCTGCAGCCCCCAAGCTGAGTGGTGCCGATCCCCGTGGTGTTGGGGTCCTGCGTTGAATCAACCGCCGCATAGGATGCTTCCGTGTCCACCATGACCTTTCCGGTCCATGGGTACTCCGCCGGGTATCCGAACATGCTCCAGTGGAGTATCCTCGATTGGTTATAAGCGAATCCCAGATTTCCAACCCTCCTGGAAAGCTTCTTCCCTTTATTGTCCTTGACTATGGCAAAAGCAACATCGCGGCCAATACTCTGGCCCTGCAGGAAGTCCGAGAAAGTCAAAAATGACGACGCCGTCCATTTACCGAATGGCGCCTTTCCATCGTGGTAGGCGGGCACAAAAACCCACTTGGTGTAGTACGTTCCATTCCCGTCACACACACAATGGGCAGCCGTCAAAACCGCCCGCCCTCCGATCGAGGCGGCCGAGCACTGCGAATCATAGCCGTCCTCTTCAACGAAGAACACTTTCCCGATGGTTTTGTAGGGATAGGGCGTTGAAATTTTCCCATAAAGGGAAGTCATGACGAAAAAAGTCTCCTGGGGCGGAGGGTAATTGTATCCGTTGGATACCCCCGCTGAGACCAAAGAGCCGACCCTGTCGTTGACGGTGTTATCCGCGGACTGGTCCGCCTTCTTATCCGGGTCGTAGCCGGGGTAGTAGCCGGCCGCGCCGGTGGCTTTTCCGAGGGGTTCGGCGATAGCGCCCTGCACTGCCGCAGGTTTGTGAGGAGTGGGACATGGTTTTGCATGCATCATTCTCTCGGGGGTCCAATAGCTGACAGCCGCATCGCTTTGATCCGAGGCAATGGCATGGGTCGCAAATGGCCCCGCGGCCGCGGCCGAACCCACCCATGCGGCGGCGTAGATAATCACAGCGAACGAAATGCACAGGAATCTTCTCACTGGTTTCCTCCATCGGGGAGCAAATTTTCTAACGTCATTTTTCATCTGCCACAGCCATTCTCATTCCGATAGCCGATTGTTACATCAATAGCCGTCGTTGATATTTATCGTCTAACTCATCACGGTTGATGAGTCTTTTCTATGTCGACCGGTTCCGAGGACAAAAACGGGGTTCTCACTGTGGGCCGCACGGTAAAAAAAAGCCCTGGATAATTCGTCTTCACTCGTTGCATAATCCCACCTGCGTTGCGTTTATTGGCCCGCAAACTTCCAACCTCTCGGACATATTGGAAGGGAAGTTCGGGGTAAGTTAGAGTTCCAGTCGGGTGGGCCGGACGGCTTGGGTGATGTTTCGAAAAGATTTCCCAAGCGAAGCCGCGAAGGGAATATCACTTTCCATGGTTTGCCCTGGAGGATGTGAGCTACCGCTTTGAAAATCATGTGGACAGGCAATAAGGAAGAGGACTATTTCATCCCGCCGCTGGCCCCCTATGTCCAATGGGTCAAGGCCTACAACCAGCTTGTTTGCCTGCTCTACAGCGAACATAAAACGGTCGCAAGGACATGGAAAGCCTTCCGGAAGGCCGTTCCCGGAATCGAAGGGCGGCTGGAGTTCGGGGCCTTCGAGCAAATCCTGCTTTTCAGCCTTTTTCTGGCCGAGTGGAACAAAAGTGAGAAGTCGACCGCCGCCGGGCAAATCCACGAATCGGAGATCGCTCTGGGGAAGGTCTTCGATGAGCGGTTGGAGGAGGTTACACAAGAGCTTCGGCGGACAATCGACCAAAGAGACAGAGCCCTGTGGAACATCAAAAATTACGAGCGGGATGCCCTGGCGCTGAAAGAGCGCAGTGTGCGCCTGGAAAGTCAGGCGAGCGAATTGGACAAGGCCCTGCGGGTGGCCAAGGAGCAGTTGGAACAGGTTACACACGAGTTAGACAACAGCCGCGCCGAAATTGAATCGCTACGGGAAGAAAACGCGGCCATCAAGTTTGAAAAGGCTCTTCTCGAAGAGCAAGTGAAAAAGCTGGGGGAGAGATCGTCCGATTGGCCACCGGTAGATGGGGCTGGGGCCGTGGAGGCGCCCCAGGCGGGGGAAGAGCCGGTTCAAGCGGTTACACATGGGGGCCGGCAGGCTTCAGAGCAGGCGGTTACACAAAGGACACCCGGATCGGCCCGCACTAAAATAGGCGGATGGAACGTGCAATTGTCCAAGGACGGCTATTACCGGTTATTTCGAAAGATCAGGGGCAAAGTGTACTCGATCTACATCGGAAAAGAGCTGGACATCGAAAAGGCGGAAATGAGGATAGCCGATAAAGAACGGAAATTGCTTGGCCAGGGTTAGGGGGGGCGCATACGTTCCGGAGCCCGCGGGGGGTGCGGGGTGCTCATGTCCCACACACCACACCACACCGCTCTTTTTCCCTCAATGTTGTTGGGTTAAGAAACCCCTAGCTTTTCCCGCCTGTTTGAACACTATTTGTTTGGAGGCTCACGGGGGCTCTGAGAGCTGCGACCCCCTCACGGGGTTGTCGTCTTCTTTTTCGTTCTTTTTTGGGGGTATCGGCCTTACGGCATCAACCCCTTGTATCCTAAAAGCGAAAGAGCGTGGGATCAACCTGGGCGTCAGTTACCGGGAAAATGCTGTGGGGGTTCGCTGATGCTCACCCCCACCTTGTATCTTAAAAGAAAAAAGAAAAGGCATAGGACGTTATAGGACGTATGGGACGAATAAAAAGCACCGACCGAACCCTCCCGACGCTTCGCGCCCCTGGGACGTGGGGAGCCGTTAAAATAATCAATAGCGCGGGGGCACTGGCCCCTCGCCGCTTCGAGGCTCAGTTTGGCGTTTCGGCGGCGGCCCGCGGCCAGGCGCCGAATCCCGGGGGGCGCGGAGGGGACGCTCCCCCGCTCTGAAAAGTTCTTGTCGGGCTGCGCTCGCTTAGCCCAACGGGTCCTGCAGGCCCCACGCGGGTCCCACCCAAACAAAAGTGAGAGAGCGTGGGATCAACCTGGGCGTCAGTTACTGGGCAATGCTGTTGGGGTTCGCTGATGCTCACCCCAACCGACGGGTCGCTCCCTCACTCCGAATCAGATCACGATCGTCGCTCAAAAAAGAGCAGCACAGTTGAGTCGCGCCCTGGAAAGAACTCAACATAATATTGTTGGATTGATCGATGTCACCGGTGGATACGAGTAAATAGCGTGATGATGGGGGGCAGATAGATCAGCGTTAGAGAACCGATTGTAATTCATGAAGCTTGTAAGGGGGCGCTCGCAAGCGAAAGGATCTCCTGCCTGCGGTAGCAATCAACTGTATGATCGTTCACCATTCCGGTGGCTTGCATGTGGGCATAGATTATGGTCGGGCCCACGAAAGTGAAGCCCCTGCGAGCCAGTTCCCTGCTTATTGTCCGGGAAAGGTCCGTTTGGGCCGGCAACTCCTCCAACGTGCGGAAAACGTTCACGAGCGGCCGGTTATCGATAAAGCCCCAGATATAGGCATCGAATTTGCCGAACTCCTCCTGAACCTCGAGGAACCGGCGGGCATTGTTTACCGCCGCCAGCACTTTGGCGCGGTTGCGGATAATTCCGGGATTGGTGAGAAGTGCGAGCACCTTTTGCTCGTCATAGCGGGCAACTTTTTGCGGATCGAAGCCATCGAAGGCCTGGCGGAAAGTCTCGCGTCTTTTGAGAATCGTGTACCAGCTAAGACCTGCTTGAAACGCTTCCAGGATGAGAAATTCGAACAAAAGTCGCTCATCGTGAACGGGGACGCCCCACTCCGTGTCGTGGTAATTCACGTAATCGGGTTTGCTCAAATCCACCCAGGGACATCTGGTTTGAGAAATACTCATCGGGCTATCCGCTCGAGTCCGCTATTCGTGTGCATAAGCACGGATCTCATTTTCCACATTCCCCGGGGGGAAGTTCCGCTGCAAACCGCGCCACCGCCTGCTTCACAGCTTCCTTCACCTTAGCGATTTCGTCTGCTTTCAGCTCCAGGTCGCCGTTTTTCTCGATGCCCAAGTCTGTCAGCACGAGGTAGGCTTTTAGCGGCACATCCGCTTTTTCAAAACAGGCTTTGCCGCAGCCGATCGGGCAACCGTCGATCACCACCACAACCGGGGAAGTCATGGCCGAATGGATAAACCCCAGCAGTTCCCCACCGACTCCCGCCAGGCAGGACATTTTCCCGAAGCCCTCCCTGGTCAGCTCGACGGCGGCCTGGTTTGTCAACTGGCCGACGTTGGAGCCGCCGGAACAGGCGAGAATCATTACCTGATCACCCGGTTTGCACGCCATACCGAACATTATTTTTCCTCTTGGCCGACCCCCACAGGTCTCCCCCGTGTCCTTCGGGACAGTGGGGGCAACCGGGGAGCAACGCTTAAAAGAAGAATCCCGCGGTTCAAAGCTTCAGATTGATTTCATCCTAACATGCTAGAGGTCTTCGAGCAATGGTCGCGCCGTCCATCTCAGGGGCCCGGGGACGGGTGAGTAGAACGGGGGAATCCCACCCCCATGCGGATCATCCGGTGCGAGTACGGCCGTGTCGGGTGGGATTCAATATGATCAGAGATACCTTGTTTGATGGTTCTGCTCTGCGACCCCCCACAGGGTTCTCTGATCTGCGACCCCTCACGGGGTCGTCGCCTTCTTTTTCGTTCCTTTCCGGGGGTATCGGCCTCACGGCCTCAACCCCCGGCTAATGGCTTTGATCCCTTCGGGATCACGATCGTCGCTCAAAAAAGAGCAGCACGGTTGAGTCTCTTAACGCGACAACATTGCCATCTCAGGGGCCGGGGGACGGGCGGGGAAAAGAGCAGTGCACCTTCTCGCGTAACTTCTCGAAAACCGTCGTGGAAAGCTTCAAACAAAATGCATCGAGTCATCGATTCCTATTGGATTTTGAACTGGATCACATTTATAAGAACGATTACAAGCCTAATGAACCAGGAGGAGAAAATAGATGAAGCGCATCGCGGTTCTTGCAAGCCTGTTCTTCGCCATGCTCGGCCTCGCCGTCACTTTGGCGGCTCAACCCATGCCGGCTGGCGGATACAGCGCAGTATCCGCCAACAGGAAGGACGTTCGCAGCGCCGCCGCTTACGCTATCAGGGCGGAGACCAAAGCTTTGCAGGAGCAAAAGGACGGACGTGCAACCGGGTTAAAGCTTGTACAGATCATAACGGCTGAAAAGCAAGTGGTTGCGGGAATGAATTACCGGCTCAAGCTCCAGGTCAAGGCGAACGGCAAGATAAGGGAGGCTGAGGCTGTTGTATGGTGGCAGGCGTGGCGAAAACCCGCCCCCTATATGTTGACATCGTGGAAGTGGGTCGAAATGTAATATCCCCTGACGGATCATAACAGCACATTCGATGCAGGTATTGAGTGCTGAAAGATATCGGGGGAATAGGTCACTACCCCGCCAGACCTTAAAAAGGTATCATGATCGATCCCCTTTCCGAATGGGAAGATACCGGTCCCGCGCGCCGGCGCCGACATGCGGCGGGCAGAGGTATGCGTTAAGCGAGTGTCTTACCGGGGCCTGTCAGAAACGCAAGGAACGGACCCGACGTCTTCTTTTTCTTGCCCGGTCCGTACGGAACCTCCTTTGGCCATTGCCGCGGAAAGCACCAATTCCATGGCCTGTCCCACAGAAATATCGAGGGGCTTCAGCAAACGAGAGGGGACGTAGACGGTGAAACCGCCCAGTTGATAACTGAATGGAATGTACACGGCCATGGCCGCTTCACCGGCAAAAGCGCCATAGACCGCAGGGACGTCTTCTGAAGTAACGATGCCCATAACCTGAATATCATCCTTTAGCGGCACGAGAACGACCTGTTTTGCATCTTTGCCTCTTTGCCCTGCCATCGAGACCGACCGGATAAGATCGCGAATACCCGAGTAAGGGGTATTTAAAAAGGGGGCCCGCTCCAACTGGCGTCCTCCGAACTGAATGAGTTTCGAACCGGGCCGATCTTTATCCAGAAATCTGCCGACCAAAAAAAGCAGTAGTATAAATCCAAGAATTCCCATTCCGGGGATGTAAAACGGGAGTATATACCTCATTGCGCCGCCCAGGAAGTGTTCCAGTCCGGCCACAATCCAAAAGGCGACAGCGAGTGTAAACAAGAATGAAACAATTACGACGAATCCTCTCCACACCGTTTTCCGGAAATCTTCCATTAGCTCTTTCTCCTTTCCGGCGATATACTCAGAGATAAGATAATGTGGAATGGAGGGGCATCCCGTTGAACCACCCGGCGCTAATCAAGGGGCTGCTCCGAAAATGCGGCTTATTTTTCAATTCAGGATAATCGGGGAGATCCCTTTGAATGCAGCCCGTAAGGCCCTGCGCCTCCTGTTGGAAGGAGACAAATTAATCGTGGCTCCCGGGGCCCATAACGGTATTTCGGCCAGAATAATTGAGAAGGTGGGCTTTAAAGCCTTATACGCCACCGGATACGGCGCATCGGCCAGTCAATTGAGCCTGCCCGACGTTGGCCTGATGACTATGACCGAGATGGTCGACCATATGAACAACCTGGTCGAGGCGGTGAGTATCCCGGTGATCGCCGATGGTGATACCGGCTACGGCAACGTGATCAACACGGTCAGGACAGTACGGCAATTCGAAAAGGCCGGAGTGGCGGCAATACAACTGGAAGACCAGGTGATGCCGAAAAAGTGCGGCCATATGTTGGGCCGCGAAATCGTGGCGAGGGACGAAATGGTCGGGAAAATCGAAGCCAGCGTCGAAGCCCGCACCGATGATGACCTGGTTATCATAGCCCGAACCGACGCCCGCACCAAATACGGGATCGACGAGGCCATAAGGCGCGGACAGGCCTATGCGAAGGCGGGGGCCGACGTCATATTCATCGAATCTCCCGAAACCATCGAGGAAATGAAATTGATCAACCGGTCCATAGAAAAACCCACACTGGCCAATGTGGTGGAACGAGGCCGGACTCCGCAGTTGCCCGCAGGCGAAATGGAAAAAATCGGCTATAAGATCGCCATCTTTCCCATTTCGGGTTTACTGGCGGCGACCAAAGCGCTGTTCGAGGTGTTCGGCCGGTTGATGGAAACGGGCAGCACCAACAGTGTTTTGGAAAACCTGTATGATTTTGAAGGATTCAACCTGCTGATGGGCGTCGAAAAGATCAGGGAGATGGAAGGACGCTATCAGACCAAGCTTTGAGGACTGCACCTCCTACAATTCCCCCCCCCGCTCATTGTGGCCTGAACGGAAAACAAAACGGAAGCCCTGCCCTGCCCTCACTTCACCGCCTGGAAATGCTTCTTGCCCCGGCAAATTCAACAGCCGTCTTTGCGCTCCGCTCCCCCAATTTCGAGTTGTGGAACTGACCTTTCCGCCTGCTTCGAATTTAACGATCGTTTTCGTTAGCCTGCCAGATACATAATCGGTGGCCTGATTGCCGAATCTCCCAAGAGTGTTGCAATTCATCCCGCTTGGATTACTCTGACTCTCCGCTCTCTCTATCCCGCGCTCTCCATTTCAGCCTCCTCCTTTGATACCAGGTTGCGTTCAAGATTTGCCCGATGGGTTGCGCTTCGAGACTGTGTCGTAATTGTCCGCTCAATGCAAGGCAAAGGACAAAAGTGCGGGGAGCATGCCCCATAAGCGCTAACTTATTGGGGTCCCATTCGGGTGACCAATGGTTTGCAGCC
>JARLHP010000004.1 GCA_031292195.1 Syntrophobacteraceae bacterium | reverse complement strand
GAAGCCGCTCCAAAAAACCCCCGATTGGCTATTCTCGGACAGCCTCCTAGCCCCGGCAAGGCTTTCGGGCAGGTGATGACGTGAGAATATTTTTGATTCGGATACCATCGATACGCACCGCTTTTCAAGTTCGGCGCTGTGAACATAACGCCACAGTGCGGGACCCCGGGCGCATCAAGGGAGCTCTCTTCTTCGGCAATCCTAAAGAGATGTGGAGTGACAAGGTCAAAAAGTATGCCATGACTGCGCGATGAATATGGTGTATCATAATCGCCAACTCGAGCCTTGCCGGGTGAGCACGAAACTCGGCAAGGGAAGGTTTGGTGTGTAACATGTTACAGGGAGTCACACAACATTCTGTAATAGAGAGCATACAAAATACTTTATTTCTTCCGCTCGACTCATTCGACGCCGCTTCATGACACCGGGCGAGGATTCATTGCGCATTCTCCCCCCCCGTCACTTTGAATTCTGCTCCCGGCTTACTGTTATCGTTGACACTTCGGATGGCTTGTTGTTAGAATTTTAATTTCCTGTGGAAAGTAATTACAACAAACCGGCTGATTTGCGCTCTGCGCCGCAGGCGCGCCTTATCTGCTTTTCACGGCCGGCTAATCGAGGGTGGTGTATGAAACTCAAGGGCGCACAGATATTTTTCGAATGCCTGAAAAAAGAGGGTGTGGAGGTAGTGTTCGGATTTCCGGGCGGCGCCGTTCTGGACATCTATCACGAGATGACCGAACACAATATAAGGCACATCCTGGTCCGCCATGAGCAGGGGGCCGCGCACATGGCCGACGGATACGCCAGGGCGTCGGGTCGGGTGGGAGTGTGCCTGGTGACCTCCGGGCCGGGGGCGACCAACACCGTAACGGGCATCGCCACCGCCTACATGGATTCTGTGCCGATGGTGGCATTCACCGGCCAGGTGCCAACGCCGCTCATCGGAGACGACGCTTTCCAGGAGGTGGACATCATTGGCATCACCCGGCCCTGCACCAAACACAGCTACCTGGTGCGAGACGTAAACGATCTGGCCACGGTCATAAAGGAAGCGTTCTACCTGGCGCGCACCGGGCGTCCCGGACCGGTGGTGGTGGACCTGCCAAAAGACGTGATCCAGGCGCAGGCGGACTTCAAGTATCCCAAAAAAGTCGATCTGCCGGGCTACCGGCCCACAGTCGAGGCCCATTCAGGCCAGGTCCGGAAGGCCTGCCAGCTTCTGGCCAAGTCCAAGTCGCCGGTGATCTTCGCCGGCGGAGGCATTATTATTTCAGAATCCTCCGGGGAACTGACCAGGCTCGCCAGGCTCATCCAGGCGCCGGTCACCTGCTCGCTTCTGGGCCTGGGGGGATTTCCGGCCACCACGACCTCGGCTGAAGGCGGCCGGCAACCCGATCCGCTGTGGCTGGGAATGCCCGGAATGCACGGCACATACCAGGCAAACATGGCCATATCTCATGCCGATGTGATCCTGGCGGTGGGCGTTCGCTTCGACGACCGGGTGACCGGAAAGATCAGCACGTTCGCTCCCAAGGCCAAGATCGTTCACATCGACATCGATCCGACCAGCATCAGCAAAAACGTTGACGTGGACGTTCCCATAGTGGGCGACTGCAAGAACGCCCTGCTCCAGTTCCTGGAGTTTTTCGAAAAGGAACCGATCCAGCGGGTGGGAGAGGCCAGGGTCCAGTGGCTGGATCAGATAGCCCGATGGGAAAAAGAACATCCTCTTACCTACTCCCCATCGCAGGAGCTGATAAAGCCGCAATACGTGATCGAAAAAATCCATGAGATCGCGGGTGAAGAGGCCATAATCACCACCGAGGTGGGGCAGCACCAGATGTGGACCGCCCAGTTCTACAAGTTTAACCGGCCGCGCACGCTTTTGACTTCGGGCGGGCTGGGCACGATGGGCTACGGGTTTCCGGCGGCCATCGGCGCGCAGGTGGCCTTTCCGGACAAACTGGTGATAGACATAGCGGGCGACGGCTCCATCCAGATGAATATTCAGGAACTGTGCACGGCGGTCTGCAACAATATCCCGGTAAAGGTAGTCATAATCAACAACACCTATCTTGGTCTTCCCCGCCAATGGCAGGAACTGTTCTACGAAAAGAATTACAGCGGATCCTGCATGGAAGGCTCGCCCGATTTCGTCAAACTGGCGGAAGCTTACGGGGCGGTGGGGCTGCGGGCCGAGCGGCCCGACCAGGTGGAAGCGGTCCTGCGAAAGGGTTTTTCCATAAATGCGCCCGTTTTCATGGATTTCACGGTAGCGGCCGAAGAAAACGTCTACCCTATTGTGCCGCCTGGAAAGAGCATCACAGACATGCTTCTTACCTAGCTCAGGATGCAGGGATTTTCCGATGATAGTCACAAACGACAAACGCTACACGATAGGCATTTTGGTCCAGAATGTGCCGGGGGTCCTGGCAAGAATCGTCGGGCTTTTCAGCGGCCGGGGGTACAACATAGAAACGGTCACGGCCGCCGAGACCAATGAACATGGGTTTACGCGCATTACGCTCGTTACGACCGGCGACGAACGGGTGCTCACACAGATAGTAAAACAACTGAACAAGCTGATTAATGTAATCAAGGTATTCGATTTTTCCGAAACGGAGTTCGTCGACAGGGAGATGGCCCTCATCAAGGTCCACGCCGAACAGCAAACCCGGGCGGAGGTGCTTCGCATCGTGGATATTTTTCGCGCCAAGGTGGTGGATGTGAGCCCTCATTATTACACGCTCGAAGTTACCGGAAACGAGGGAAAGCTGGCGGCCATAGTGGAGCTTTTGGACCAGATTGGAATCGCGGAGATCGCCCGGACGGGCAAAGCCGCTCTTGCACGCAGCAAGAAATAACGAAACGAATCAAACGAGGAGATAATTGATGCGGATTTTTTACGATACTGACGCCAGTATGGATTGTTTGCGCGGCAAGAAGGTGGCCGTAATTGGGTATGGAAGCCAGGGCCATGCGCAGGCCCAGAACCTTCGCGATTCGGGACTTCAGGTGGTGGTGGCCGCAAGGCAGGGGGGCCCCGGCTATGAGAAGGCCGTCGAGGACGGGTTCACGCCGGTAACCGCGCGCGAAGCCGCCGAAAAGTGCGATGTCATCCAGATGCTTACCCCGGACCACGGACAGGCGGCCCTCTATCGCAACGACATCGCCCCATCGATGGGCGCGGGCAAGACCCTTCTTTTTTCGCACGGCTTCAATATTCACTACGGCCAGATTCTGCCCCCGGCCGAAATCGACGTGGTGATGGTGGCCCCCAAGGGCCCCGGGCACCTGGTGCGCAGCGAATATGTGCGGGGAGCGGGAGTTCCGGCCCTGGTGGCCATCCACCAGGATGCCTCGAAAAGCGCTCTTCAGACGGCCCTGGCTTACGGGGCGGGCATCGGCGCCACACGGGCCGGAGTTCTCGAAACCACCTTCAAGGAAGAAACCGAAACGGACCTTTTCGGCGAGCAGGCAGTTCTTTGCGGCGGGGTCTCGGAGCTTGTAAAGGCGGGGTTCGCTACCCTTGTGGAAGCCGGCTACCAGCCCGAGATCGCTTTTTTTGAGTGCATGCACGAACTCAAACTGATCGTGGATCTCATCTACCGGGGCGGTCTTGCCTACATGAGATACTCCATCAGCGATACGGCGGAGTACGGTGACTTTGTGAGCGGCAAGCGTGTCATCACCGAGGAGACCCGGGCCGAGATGAAAAAGATTCTGGCAGATATTCAGTCCGGACGTTTCGCTCGCGATTGGATCCTGGAAAACCAGGCGGGGCGTCCCATGTTTCAGTCGGTCAGAAACCAGGAAAAGGCGCTTTTGGTCGAACAGGTTGGCGCAAAGCTTCGCGCCATGATGCCGTTTCTCGATGCCGTAAAGATGGTCTAGACGGAAGGAGTTCGCATTGTCGGTCGGGGATTTCAGGGAAAAGCAAAAACATGTCCCCATTGCCAGGGAAGGAATTCCATTCATCCTTGCTGCAATGTTTGCCACTCTGATCGCCGCGGTGCTGGGCTGGGCAGTGGTTTCCATACTGATGTTCGCCCTCACCCTTTTGATCGGACACTTTTTCCGGGACCCCGAAAGGGTCTCGAACGCAGGGGAAAGTGAAATCGTCTCCCCGGCCGACGGGCGTGTAATTTCGGTCAAGAAGGCGCCTTCGGTCAGGTTCCTGGACAAACCGGCCATGAAGATCAGCATCTTCATGTCGGTCCTGGACGTGCACGTCAACCGGATCCCCCTGTCGGGAACGCTTGAGGGGCTGCATTACCGGAAAGGCCGCTACATGGCCGCCAACCATGTCCAGGCGGGCGAGGAAAACGAACAGAACTGGCTCTGGATAAAATCGAGCTCGGGTCTGGACGTCGTGATCACCCAGGTAGCGGGGTTGATAGCCCGCCGCATCGTGTGCTGGCCGAAAATCGGGGACCGGGTGGTTCAAGCGGAACGATTCGGAATGATCCGGTTCGGTTCCCGGATGGACGTCTATGTGCCTGAAGACAGTGAGATACTGGTGTTCCAGGGCAACCGTGTCTATGCGGGAGAAACGGTCTTATGCAGATTGAACCCGTAAAGAAGCGACGTCCGCGCCGCAGAAGGTGGCGCAAGGAAGGCGAGGTTTTCCGCGGCGCACACATCTGGCCCAATCTGTTTACCACGGCAAACCTTCTGAGCGGTTTTTTCGGGATCGTTAAATCGATCGACGGCAATTTCGAACTGGCGGCCATTGCGGTGCTGGCGTCGTGTATCTTCGACATTCTGGACGGCAAGGTGGCCAGGCTGACCGGCACGTCGAGCCGGTTCGGGGTGGAATACGACTCGCTGGCCGATCTGGTGGCCTTCGGCGTGGCGCCCGGTTTGATGATCTACCTCATGGCGCTCAAACCTTATGGAAGGATAGGCTGGCTGGCGGCCTTCGTGTTCATGGCCTGCGGCGCGCTGCGCCTGGCCCGTTTCAACGTCCAGGTGGAAACGACGAGCAAGAAGTATTTCGTCGGTCTGCCCATTCCGGGCGGAGCAACCATGATAGCCACGACGGTCCTTTTTCTCCGCTACCGGGAGATATCCGTTCACGGCACTCCGTTCATCGGGCCCGTACTGCTGGCAATGACCTTTTTGCTGGGGTCCTTCATGATCAGCACGATGCCCTACGACAGTTTCAAGGACATCGAGTTCATAAAGGCCCGCCCCTCTTCGGTCGTGTTCGGCGTTATAATTCTGGTCTGTGTAATCGTGGCGGATCCACAGCTCATGCTTTTTCTCACTCTATCCGTCTACACCCTTTCGGGTCCGGTGAGGTGGATCGTCTGGAAAATCATGGGGAACGGGAAAAAGGCCGGTCCTCCCGAGCCGCAGGAGGTCCAGGTCCCTGTGGAAAACGGTGCGGAGGAGCGCAAGCCTGTCGCCGAACTCGTCAAACCGGGCAAAGACAACCGGAAATGAAGGTGGAATTCATGCACAAAACAATGAGTGAAAAGATTTTGGCGGATCACGCCGGAAAACCGGAGGTTTTCCCGGATGAACTGGTGGAAGTGCAAGTCGATTTCGCGCTGGGAAACGACATAACCGCGCCCCTGGCAATCGAAGCGTTCCGGCGCTCCGGGGCAAAAAAGGTTTTCGACCGGGACCGGGTCTGTCTTGTCCCCGATCACTTCGTGCCCAACAAGGATATCGCCTCGGCCGTGCAGGCCCGAATGCTCAGGGATTTTGCAAAGGAGTTCGACCTTCGCTACTATTTCGAAGTGGGCCGGATGGGGGTCGAACACGCTCTTTTGCCCGAACAGGGCCTGGTTTTACCAGGTGACGTGGTGATCGGAGCAGACAGCCACACCTGCACCTACGGCGCGCTTGGCGCCTTTGCAACCGGTGTTGGGAGCACCGATCTCGCCGCCGCGATGATAACCGGCAAGGTTTGGTTCAAGACGCCCCACTCCCTGAAGTTTATTTACCACGGGAAACTGCGGCCCTGGGTCGGCGGGAAAGATATCATCCTCTACACCATCGGGCGGATCGGCGTTGACGGAGCCAGGTACCGGGCGATGGAGTTCGAAGGCGAAGTGATAGATTCCCTTCCCATGTCCGACCGGTTTTCGATGTGCAACATGGCCATCGAGGCGGGCGCGAAGGTGGGTCTTATCGCCCCCGATGCCACCACCGAGCAGTACGTGAACGGCCGGGCAAAAAGGGGCTATAAATTCTATCGCAGCGACCCGGGGGCGACCTACGAGGCCGTTCACGAATGGAATCTTTCGAACCTCGAGCCGGTTGTGGCCCTGCCCCATTCCCCGCAAAACGTCATGCAGGTGACGGAAATCCCCGAGACCCCGATAGACCAGGTTGTTATCGGCTCATGCACCAACGGCCGGCTGGAAGACTTGCGGTTGGCCGCCCAGGTTCTCAAAGGCAAAAAGGTTGCCCGGGGGGTCCGCTGCCTGGTGATCCCGGCAACGCAACTGGTGTACATGGAAGCGATGGAAGAAGGTCTGCTCGAAATCTTCATCGAGGCCGAAGCGGCTGTGAGTACGCCTACCTGCGGTCCATGCCTGGGTGGCCACATGGGGATTCTGGCTCCGGGCGAGTCGGCCGTGGCCACGACCAACCGCAACTTCGTGGGCCGCATGGGACACGTCGACAGCAAGGTCTATCTGAGCAACCCGGCGGTTGCGGCCGCTTCGGCCGTCCTGGGACGCATAGCGCACCCTGAAGAGGTTTTGAGCTGATGAAAATCAAAGGAAAGACTTGGAAGTTCGGAAACGATGTCGATACGGATGCGATCATTCCCGCGCGCTATCTGAACACGATCGATCCGGCGGCGCTTGCTTCGCACTGCATGGAAGACGCCGACCCGCAGTTCGCGTCCAAAGTCAGGCCGGGGGATATCATCGCCGCGGGTAAAAATTTCGGCTGCGGTTCGTCCCGAGAGCACGCCCCCATATCCATAAAGGCCGCCGGGATCGGTTGCGTCATCGCTCAGAGCTTTGCCAGGATCTTCTATCGCAACGCTCTCAATATGGGGTTGCCCATCCTGGAGTGCCCCGAAGGCGCAGACCGCATTCAGACCGGCGACGAACTGGAAATCGACCTGGATTCGGGCCTTATCGAAAATCTGACCAGGGGGGAAAAATACACGGCGCAGCCCATTCCGCCCTTCATGCAGAAACTGATCAAGGCCGGGGGCCTGATGGAGTACGTAAAAGAGCAAGTGTCCGGACAGCAATAGGCTCACGGTCGGTTTGGATTTTTTTTTGAAGCTTAATTTATGACAGGAAAAGGTGTCAAATGGCGAAAAATTATCGTATTGCGGTCCTTCCCGGAGACGGAACCGGCCCGGAGGTTGTGAGGGAAGCCCTGAAAGCTTTGGACGCGGCAGCGCAAAAAACCGGTTTTACCACCGAAAAGACGCACTATGACCTTGGAGGCGAGCGATACCTCAAGACCGGAGAGATCCTGCCGGAAGAAACGCTCGAAGAACTGAGAAAGTTCGACGCGATACTTCTTGGCGCCATTGGGCACCCCGATGTAAAGCCGGGGATACTGGAAAAGGGGCTTCTGCTGGAACTGCGGTTCAAGCTGGACCAGTACGTCAATTTGAGGCCGGTGATACTCTACCCCGGAGTCGAAACGCCTCTTAAGGACAAGGGGCCGGAGGACATACAATTCGTTGTGGTTCGCGAAAATACCGAAGGGCTTTATGCCGGGGCGGGGGGGTTTTTGCGCAAGGGCACCCCTCACGAGGTGGCCGTCCAGGAATCGATCAACACCAGGATGGGCGCCGAGCGATGCATCCGGTTCGCCTTCGATTACTGCCGCAAACGCAATTATCGTAAAAAGCTGACCCTGTGCGGCAAGACAAACGTATTGACCTACGCCTTCGACCTGTGGCAGAGGGCCTTTTACGATGTGGCCAAAGAATACCCCGATATAGAGACCGACTATGTTCACGTGGATGCGATCTGCATGTGGATGATCAAAAATCCGGAGTGGTTCGACGTCATCGTGACCGACAACCTGTTCGGAGATATCATAACCGATCTGGGAGCGATGATTCAGGGTGGACTGGGCATCGCGGCCGGAGGCAACATAAACCCGGGCGGCGTATCGATGTTCGAACCCATAGGCGGTTCGGCCCCCAAGTACACCGGCAAAAACATCATCAACCCTGTCGCGGCGATCGCGGCGGCCCAGATGATGCTCGAACACCTTGGTGAAACCTCGGCTGCCGCGCTGATCGAAAACGCCATAAAGAAGGTGGTCTCAAGCGACCTCAAGAGTCTTTCGGCGGGACAGATGGGTTACTCGACCTCGGAGGTCGGCGACCTGGTGGTAAAATATATAGGGGCAGTGACTCGTGACTAGTGACTCGTGACTAGAAAAAGATCTGGTCATATGGGCGGGTGACTAGTGATTAGAAAATGATCTGGTCACCGCTGGCAACGAGTCACGAATCACGAATCACGAATCACGAGGTTTTAAAGATGGAACAGAACGGAATCAAGGTCGCGGTGGTTGGCGCCACCGGGGCGGTTGGCAACCTGATGATAAAAGTCCTGGAGGAAAGGGCTTTCCCGGTAGGCAGCCTGAAGCTGCTCGCCTCGGCGCGCTCGGTTGGGAAAACCCTGCCCTTCCGGGGTGTGGAACTTCCGGTGGAAGAACTCGTTGAAGATTCCTTCGAGGACGTTCAGCTGGCCCTTTTTTCGGCCGGAGGCTCCACCAGCAGGAAATTTGCGCCGGTAGCCGCGAGGGCCGGGACAGTGGTCATCGATAACTCCAATGCCTGGCGCATGGAGCCCGATGTCCCCCTGGTCGTTCCGGAAGTAAACCCCGAGGCCGCGCTCACCCATTCGGGGATAATCGCCAACCCGAACTGTTCGACCATCCAGATGGTTGTGGCTCTAAAGCCCCTCTACGACGCCGCCGGGATCCGGCGGATCGTGGTGACCACTTTTCAAGCCGTTTCCGGTACCGGGAAACGAGCGATCGAAGAACTGCAAAACCAGGTGGCCGATATTGTGAACGGGCGCGAGCCTTCTCGGCAGATATACCCTCGCCAGATCGCGTTCAACTGTTTTCCGCACATCGGACCCTTTCTGGAAAACGGCTTTAGCGAAGAAGAAATGAAAATGGTCAACGAGACCCGGAAGATATTCGGGGATTCCCGTATCCGGGTTTGCGCCACCACGGTCCGGGTCCCCGTTATCTACGGCCATTCCGAGTCGATAAACATCGAGACCGAGAAGCCTCTTTCTCCCGAAGAGGCGCGGCGGCTGTTAGAGAACGCCCCCGGAGTCAAGGTGATGGACGATCCGGCAAATGGCTGCTATCCGGTGCCCCTGGATGCGGCGGGAATAGACGAAACCCTGGTTGGCAGGATTCGCATCGACCCCTCCGTGGAAAACGGTCTGGCCATGTGGGTGGTTGCCGACAATATCCGTAAGGGCGCGGCCACAAACGCGGTGCAAATCGCGGAGATTCTCCTTAAGAACCGCCGGTTCTAGACTGAGATGCGCATCATTTCGGGCGATTTTCGAGGGCGCAGACTCCATGCGCCGGGCAGCGACAGGATTCGCCCCACCATCGACCGGGTTCGGGAAGCGGTCTTCAGCATGATTGCCGAATACGTTCCCGATGCCCGGGTGCTGGATCTGTTTGCGGGCACCGGGGCTGTGGGCCTGGAAGCTCTTAGCAGGGGCGCGCGGTTTTGCTCTTTTGTGGATAATGGCGCGGAGGCTTTACGCCTCATACGTGAAAATGTCGCCTTGTGCGGCGCTCAGGAGAGCGCGCGGGTAATAAATGCGACTGTGGCATCGGCACTGCGTCGCCTGGAAGCGGAAAAGGAACTCTTCGACCTCGTCTTTTTGGACCCGCCCTACGGGAAAGGATACGTCGAGCAAACTCTTGACATGATTGGCCCGGTTGCCGGCGAAAGTGCGCTGGTTATAGCCGAAAGCCATGTAAAAGACTTGCGACAGCCCATTTCGGACCTGTCATGGCAAAAGGAGCGCGAGCGCAGATACGGAGACACGTTGATCTCCATCTATTCGCGGCCCGAAATATCCGGCTGATCCGAGCAGGAGAAAAGATGCCCAGTATAGCGGTATACCCGGGATCGTTCGATCCCATCACCAACGGCCACATCGACCTGCTGGAGCGGGCGCTCAAAATGTTTGACAAGGTCATTATCGCCGTTGCGGTAAACGTGGGCAAAGAACCGGTGTTTTCCGCCCAGGAGCGCTTCGAAATGATAAAGGAGTCCCTGGCGGACCATCCCCTGAGAGACCGGGTGACCGTCGACCTTCTAAACGGCCTGCTGGTCAATTACGTCCAGTCCATTCCGGCCAGCACCATAGTCCGGGGTCTCAGGGCGGTGAGCGATTTCGAATATGAATTTCAGATGGCGTTAATGAACCGCAAGCTCAACCCGGAAATCGAAACCGCATTCATAATGACCGGTATGCGCTGGATATATATAAGCTCCAGGATTATCAAGGAAGTGGTGAGATCGGGGGGAGATGTGAGCGGCCTGGTGCCCGACGGCGTGGCGCAAAAACTTCTGGAAAGACTTTCGGAGCCGTAAAAAAAGACAGGAGACGCGGACAGGCGAATTGCCCGGTTCAACGGCCCATCGCAACGCCTGTTCCCTGAAGCCGGGAGCCATTTTCATAAAGGCGAATTTTCAAGCAAAGAGCTTCCCCGCTATGAGTTCCAGGGTGATGGTGTCGATAGTGAAAGCGGCATCCCCGGCGAAGATCCCTACTCTTCGGTATTTTCCGTCCTCCGGTGTGTATTTTTCGATAAACTCGGCATCGGGGTCGATAATGAAATATTCCGCAACACCCGATCTCTCGTAAATTTGCATCTTTTCCCTGCGGTCTTTAAGAGTCGTCGACACGGAAACGATCTCAAAGATCACGTCGGGCGCGCCAAGTACACGCGTTTTTTCTATCTTTTGCCTATCACAGACGATAAACACATCCGGCTGCACGACCTGGTCTTCGGCCATAACGACGTCCAAAGGCGCGTTGAACACGAGGCAGGAGTGAGCCCGTTCCTTCAGATGGTTTCCTATCAGCCGGCAGAGTTCCAGGGACACACGCTGGTGCGCGGTAGTCGGGGAGGGGGTCATGTCATAGACATGCCCGTTAATGATCTCGCACCGCGGATCATCCGGGAAAGTCATGTAATCTTCATAGGTGTAGCGGGACTCTTTCCTGGCGGTCTGAACGGACATCATCGTCAGCCCTTTCTCTAGTTTGGAGGCGTGGCAAAAGGACCAACCACCGATATTTATTTATTATAGCACGGGGAAATCCCGCGCGGAAGGTCCCGCTCCACCAGTCACACGGTAAATTGGTTCTGCCGGGAATTCTTAGTCTTTGTAGGAGCGGCTTCCAGCCGCGATTTGTTTTGATCGCGGCTGGAAGCCTGCACCTCAACCCTACAACACCATCGATCTATACTCGTCCCACGATCCAGAACAGGTCGTAACTCGCCGGTTTTACATCAAGATCAAGGCTGAACCAAATACCCTTGCCACCGGTCACGCACGGTGTGTGGCGACATCACCGCGATCATCATAGAAACCCTCTTGCCTTCGGCACAGGCAATGCTCGCCTATGGAACCGCTTTCCTTTGTTTTTTGTTCTGTCGGTATGTCTTTTCTGCGGTCTCTGCGCCTCTGCGGTGGATTTCTTTTTTTAGAAAGACCATATTGCCAGGTTACGGTAAAATGGGAGTTGGCAAAAATACGTTTACATCTCTTTGCGCCCATATTTCCAGAGTCGGGAACACATTGAAAGGACAGAAGATTGTCGGATCTAAAAGACGCGGGAAAGTTTGCGGAACTGCTCGAGTTAACCTTAAGACTTGGCGCCAGTGACGCCACGGTCATCAGCACCTCCGAGATCCGCATCGAAGATGAGTTGGCCAGGCTTTGCGTGGAGCCGCAATGCGAAAATTACGGGGCTTCGGCCAATTGCCCGCCCCATGTTTCAGGTCCCGAGGGGTTTAGAGAGCTGCTCAAGGTGTACGAGCAAGCGGTTGTGTATAAACTGGAAGTGCCTTCCCCGGTTCTTTTTTCGCCTGTTGAGCGTTTGGAGGTGTTCGGGCTTCTCCAGGAAATATCGGCGAGCGTGGAGCTGGCCGCGGTAAAAATCGGGCAGACTCGCTCCAAAGGTTTTGCCGGCAGTTGCTGCAAGATCCTTTTTTGCTCCGACCATCCCCGATGCCGCGTTCTGCACGAGGGGGGCAAATGCCGCAATCCCCAACTGGCAAGGCCCTCCATGTCAGGTTTCGGCATCAATGTCTCCAAGCTCATGCAATCGGCCGGCTGGTCCCTCCAAAGAGCGGGCGGAAAGACCATAGATACGGCCGTCGGGACCCTTTGCGGGTTGATCCTGATCGGCTGAGAAAGCTCACGCAAAGGCGCCGTCCCTCCTCGCGGCGGTAGGGAAAGAGCGTTAATCAAGATTTGCAAAACAGAGTCGGTTATGAGAGACTGATTTAAACCAATTTCCGTTCGCCAGGTGTTTTGTATCGTGAAGTCAGCCTGTTATAGTATGTGCTTATCCCAATTACTGATATGAATTTTTTCGAGCTGAGTTTCTTATTCATTCGGAGGTTTTGTCTTGAACAGCGACGTAAAAATTGGAGCGCGGATCTTACGGATTAGAGAGGGGCAAAAAGTTGGCCGGGAGGAGCTTTCGAACCGGAGCGGCCTGGATGTGGATTTCATTCGAGCCATCGAAGAGGAGGACATTTACCCTTCCCTTGGCCCTCTTCTAAAGATTGCCCGGGCTTTGGGCATAAGGCTCGGCACGGTCCTGGACGACCAGCTCAGCCAAGACCCGCTGATTGTGCGCCTACTGGACCGCAAGGAAGAACTGAGCGTTCTGAAGGGCAAGGGAAAACCGGTTGCACTGAAGTTTCATTCCCTGGGACGGGGCAAAAAAGACAGGCACATGGAACCCTTCTTCATCGAGATACTTCCCGAATCGGCCGAGGACAAAAAGCCTTCCTCCCATGAGGGCGAGGAGTTCATCGTGGTGCTTTCCGGCGAGGTGGAGCTTTCCTACGGCCGGGAGGTTTCCATTCTGAAGACCGGGGACAGCGCCTATTACAATTCCCTGGTTCCGCATTACGTCAGTTGCCGTGGAGCGAAGGCCGAAATATATGCAGTACTCTACATCCCGGACTAAAAACAGGATCCTCATATCATGGAAACCACGATTCTTCAGTCCCTCACTTTAGGGCAAATACTCGACAGAACCATAGAAAAATACCCGGATAACGATGCAGTCATCTACTATGACCGTGATTTGAGGCTCACCTACCGGCAGTTCGGCGGCCTGGTGGACCGGATGGCCAAAGGTCTGCTGGCCCTGGGAATTCAAAAAGGGGAAAAAGTCGCCATCTGGGCCACCAATGTACCTCACTGGGTAGCCCTGCAGTTTGCCACCGCAAAAATCGGGGCCATTTTACTCACGGTCAACACCAACTACAAAATCGCCGAGCTTTCTTATCTGCTCGAACAGTCCGATTGCGAAAACATATTCATAATCGACGGCTGCAGAGATACCGACTACGTGCAGACGATGTACGAACTCGTGCCGGAACTAAAGACCATGCCGCGAGGCTTTCTCAAGTCGGAAAAGTTCCCTCACCTGAAACGTGTATTGTTTCTTGGCCACGACAAACACCGGGGAATGTATTCGATGTTCGAGGTCCTCTCGCTGGCCGATCTCCTCTCGGAGGAGGCCTACAAGTCGCGGCAGGCCGAATTGAACCCCCATGACGTGGTCAATATGCAGTACACTTCCGGCACCACCGGTTTTCCCAAGGGGGTCATGCTCAGCCACCACAACATTGGAAACAACGGCTACTGGATCGGGCGCAACCAAGTGCTGGGGCCCGAGGACAGGATATGCCTGCCGGTTCCGCTGTTCCACTGTTTCGGATGTGTGCTCGGGGTCCTGGCCGCGGTAAATCACGGAACCACCCTGGTAATTCTTGAGACATTCGATCCCGTGGCGGTGATGTCGGCCGTGGAAGGAGAACGCTGCACAGCGCTCTACGGCGTTCCGACCATGTTCATAGCCGTTTTGCAGCACAAGCTCTTCAGCAAATTCGATTTCAGTTCGCTTCGCACCGGCATAATGGCCGGCTCCCCCTGCCCCGTCAAAACCATGGAAGAGGTAATGGAGAAGATGTACCTGCGGGAGATCACGATCTGCTACGGCCTTACGGAAAATTCCCCGGTGATGACCCAGACAACCGTAACCGACTCGGTCCGCAAGAGGGTGGAAACGGTGGGCAAAGCCCTGCCGGGAATCGAAGTGGCCATTATGCACCCCGCAACCCACGAACCACTCCCGGCCGGGGAGGAAGGTGAAGTCTGCTGCCGTGGGTACTCCGTCATGAAGGGCTATTATAAAATGGAGGAAGCCACCGCGAAGACGATCCTCCCGGACGGCTGGCTGCTTTCGGGCGACCTGGGGGAAATGGACGAGGACGGCTATCTGCGTATCACCGGCCGGCACAAGGACCTCATAATCCGGGGCGGTGAAAACATATCCCCCAGGGAAATAGAGGAATTCATCTACCGGATGGAAGGCATCCTGGATGTCCAGGTGGTGGGGGTGCGAAGCAAGAAGTATGGCGAGCAGGTCGGCGCCTTCGTGGTCCTCAAGGAAGGTTATGATCTCTCGCCGGAAGACGTCCAGGATTTTTGCCGGGGCAAAATTTCAAACTACAAGGTCCCCAAATACGTCAGTTTCGTTCATCAGCTTCCACAGACCGCCAGCGGGAAAGTGCAAAAGTATGCGCTGAGAAAACTGGCCGCAAAACTGTGGCCCGATGCCTGATTAAGCCTCTGGGAGAATCAGCTCCGGAGGATCTCCTGTTGGGGTTCGCGGAGGCTCACCCCAACCTACGGGTTCTCCCTTATTTTGTCTTATTATTCTGATTGAAAGGGTTGCTTGACCGGAAGGTAAGCAACCCTCTTTCCACATTTTCCATTCCCGCGGTTCGAAAAAAACCTGGACACCAACAAAATTCTCCTAGTCGGACAGCAAGGGTACCGAACTTCCCGGGGGGAGATTATAATGTAACAATGAGAAGTTAATTAATTTTCAGGGAATTCTCAAACACGCTGCATTCTTCTGACAAAAAATCAGCACGGCGACCTGCCGGGAGCAGCGAATGGACAACACACATTTCGGCGACAAGCTCGATGCGCTTCGCCAAAGGGCCGAAGAAGTCCTCAAGAATCGAAACGAGGAGAGCAAAGATCCTGCGGATTCGGACTTGATGATGCTGGTCCGCGAACTGGAAATGCGCCAGATCGAACTGGAGCTCCAGAACGAGGAGCTTCGAGCCGCCAGAAACGAATTGCAGGAATCGAGAAACAGATACGCCGCCCTGTATCAGTTCGCCCCCATGGGGTATCTTGACCTTACCCGCGACGGTTTGATCGCCCGGGCAAACATCGCCGCGCGGGAAAAACTGGGGATTTCCGACCAGCTTCCAACCAATCTTGCCTTCAGCGCACTCATCCACACCGAGGATCGGGGGAAGTTCCAAACTTGCATGCACCATGCGGCAAAAGGGGAAAAGGGAACCTGTACGCTGCGGACCGTCGGAAACGGGGAGACGGAAGCGTTCATTCATCTGGAGCTTGCGCCCGAAGTCGACGAGGAACGGAAGCTGAAAGGGTGGCGCCTGTTTTTTGTCGATATCACCGATCGTAAGAGTGCCGAGAAAAAACTGGTGGAGAAAGAGGAGCAGTTGCGGGCCGAGTTGGAGGCCATGACGCGACTGCAAAACATCGGTTCCATTTTCGCCAAGGAGGGCGCCCTGACGCCGGTACTGGGCGCAATAGTGGAAGCGGCGGTAGCCATTTCCGGCGCGGATTTTGGCGTCATTCAGCTTTTCGACAAAGAGACATCCACCCTTCAACTCGGTGCACAGCACGGGTTGCCGCAATGGTGGTCCAACTGCTGGAACCAGGCCTGCAGGGGCCAGGGAGCTTGCTCCGCGGTGCTCAGGCGTCGAAAACGCACCATAATCCTGGACGTTGAAGAAAGCCCATTGCTGGTCGGCACACCGGCACTGGAAATGATGCGTAAGACCGGAGTGAAAACGGTTCAGTGCACCCCTCTCATGAGCCGGTCGGAGCAAATGGTGGGGGTGTTTTCAACCCATTACAAGGCAAAAAAGCAGCTGGATGAGAGGGCGCTGCGGCTGCTGGACATGCTGGCGCGGCAGACGGCGGACATAATCGAGCGGGCTCAAATTGTCGAGGAGTTGAGACGGAGCGAGGAACGGTTCCGGGCGCTTCTTCAGGCCAGTTCGGACGCCATTTATCAAATAGGCCCGGATTGGAAAGAGATCCGCCGCCTCTTTGGCCGGGATTCCACTCAAGATAAGCGGAACCCTGGCGAATTCTGGCTGAGGAGTTGCATATACCCCGACGATCAACCGGCCTTGCTGGCCAAAGTCAACGAATCCATCCGCAACAAAAGCGTATTTGAGCACGAATATCGGTTCGTACGGAAAGACGGAAGCTCCGGGTGGCGGTTCGCCAGAGCGATTCCGCTCATGGATGCCAACCAGGAGATTGTGGAATGGTTTGGCACGGCCAGTGACATCACCCAGCGCAAAGAGGCCGAGGAAGCTCTTCGGGAGAGCGAAGAGCGCTTCCGGGTGGCGCAGGAGCTTTCCCCCGACGGCTTCACCATCCTAAGACCGGTCCGCGACGATGCGGGGAGCATCATCGACTTCACCTGGGTCTACGAGAATCCGGCGGTGGCCCGCATGAGCGGCGACGATCGCAGGGACGTGGTGGGCCGGAGGCTGCTGGATGTTTATCCCGAACATCGCTCCTCCTCGTTTTTTGAAACATCCCGGCATGTGGCCGAAACCGGTGAGACCCGGGTAATAGAAGACCTTTTTTCCGGCGCTTGCCTGCCGAAGCCGACATGGTTCCGCTTGGCGATGGTCCGGATGGGAGGCGATATCGCCATCCTGGCTCAAGACATCACCGAGCGAAAACAGATGGAGAAGCAGCTTCTCAAGTCGCATGAAGTGCTCGAAACGCGAGTCCGGGAGCGAACCGCTTCCTTGGAAGCGGCCTACGAAAAACTGCGCCTGGTGCCTTCCCAACTGATCGAAGTCCAGGAAAACGAAAGCAGGAGACTGGCTTCGGATTTACATGACACCATCGGACAAACATTGGCCGCGCTGAAGTTTCGCATGGAGCATGTCCTGATCGTGGTACGAGAAGAAAAGGCCGAAAAGACAAAGAAACTGCTGGAGGAATTCATTCCGGTCATGCAGCGCTCAATCGATGAAACCAGGACCATGTACATGGGCCTAAAACCGACGGTGCTCACCAGTCGCGGGCTTCTGGCCGCTCTTGAATGGTATCGGCAGCAACTGCTGGCGGTTTACACGAAATTCCATATAGAACTGGAGGGGGAGATCACCGAGGAAGATATCCCGGAAGGTTTGAAGACCGCCATGTTCCGAATTGCCCAGGAGGCGCTCAATAATTCCTGCAAACACAGCGGTGGTGAATGGATAGACGTTCGTGTGGCCCTTAAAAACGGATACATCGAGCTGGAAATAAGCGATGACGGCAAAGGCATGGATCTGGACTCGGTGCTAAAATCCACCACGGCCAAAAGTCTGGGGCTAATCGGCATGCGAGAGAGGGCCGAAATCTCCGGGGGGAAACTCTTCATGGAATCGGCTTTGAAAAAGGGCGCCAGGATAAGGGCGGTTTGGCCGGTCGGCGTGGAAAAGGCAAAAGACAAAAGAGCGGGGTGATGTCCAACCAGGGGCCGTTTGTGGTATTAGGTCGCGCTGTGGGATGGGTGAAACGCAGGGAAACCCATCTGTTTGACGCGTCTTGAACGTAACTTCGTGTAACTCAAAATAGCGGCGAGCAATGTTGTGGTCGCCTTGGTCCGTCACATTACGCTTCGGGAATGACCTTTTACTGAAAATTCGCATCAGGTAATGTGAGGGTTTTGCCTTCTTGAATTATTTTTCCGGATTCTCTAAGGCTTTTCATTGCCCGTGTGATGCTCACGCGATGGGCGCCCACTAGAAAACTCAAATCTTCATGGGTAAGAGGAAAATGAATGACAAAACCTCGCGGGCTACTGAACCCGTGCTCGCGCGCAACACTGATGAGCACCCTGTGGAGACGTTCTTCCAGGTTAGTGATCGACATGCCTCCCATACGGGTGGTGAGCCAGTTGATCCGGTTGCTGAGATTTTTTATTACCTGCAGGCCGATGTTCGGGTATTGCAACACGATGTTCTCAAAACCACTTTTGCCAAACCCGCAGACCAGTGTTTTTTCCAAACACCAGGCCGTCACTGGATATTGGATATCTTCACTGAGCATGTTTTCACCTAAAAAATCACCCGCTTTGCGCATATCCAGGGTGATTTCCGCGCCATCTTCCATGATCTTACTTAATTTCACTCTGCCGGCTTTGAGCAAAAACATTTGTGTGGCCTCATCGCCCTGAGTGAAAATCGCCTCTCCCCGATCGTACACTTTTCTGAGCGCCCCTTCGGCCAAAGCATTCTTTTCTTCAGGCCGCAGGTTCTCGAAAATCCACAAGCTCCCGACGCAAATGGTTGTTACCTGTAAGTCTTTTCCTGCCAACTGTTCGCAAAGGCATCCCATCGCGTAACCTTTCTGCGGATTATGACCCTGCCATGAGAGCACTGATCAAGACCGTCGATTTAACCATTGATAACAAATTTACTGTCGCTCGCGGGAGAAATTATGAATGGCCCTTTCCGGTATAAACCAATGTCCGAACCGAGGAAGAAGCCGGGCGCCACTCTGCGCCCCACAAATCATTATCACCATTCTCGTAGGATTTTGGAGGTAATGCTTCTTCGAAAAAGGGCCAGGGCGGCCGCTTTCCTTTCGCCTCTTCCGAGGAAGAGAAAATCTAAACCGCCCCGGCTGAAAGTTCTACTTTTCCTTCTTCACCGAATTTTCCTCGAGGACTACCTTCCTTCCGCACAAATCGCACTTACCCTCTTCCGTAATGCAGGGTTGTTTCGGGGCATCACCACCGCAAATTCCACACTTTGGCATTTCTCGTCACCTCCCCTCCTCGAAACCGCTGGATTTTGACTATCGGCAAAAAGAATATATCCAAAAGAAAGAAACTTCTGTAGCGAGGGCTACAATCTTGAAAGTTGGCATCCCGAACAGGCTCCAGAGCGATTTTCCCCGTAAACGAAGGCAACAGCGCCGAAATTTGAAAGTAGAATGTAGCGTTTGTTACAGCGGTACTTGCTTGAGTAACCTATAATTGCTAACAGATCATCGAGATGAAATCCGCCGCCACCCGGCAGGTATCTGCCGGGAAGTGTGGCGAGCGCTGGAGCAGAGTAAGGAAAGCGAGGACATGCGAGACAACAGTAAGCCGACGGCAAAGCCCCGATCGATTTCAAGCCGCCGGCCATCCCATGAGCATATTTTGATTAAGGGAGATCAATATGGCACGACTCGACCGGATGGAGGCGCCTATGCGCTCGCATCTCAGGCAACTATCCTGCCCTTCGTTTACAAACCAGCCATGGGCGGCCGGCCTGCCGCTTTCCAAGCGGCGGGTGGCGATCATCTCCACAGCGGGGCTCCATCGCAGAGGCGATCGCCCCTTTGAGGGAATGACCGGCGACTATCGGGTAATACCGGGTGACATCAAGGCCGGAGACCTGGTTATGACCCATGTCTCCACCAACTTCGACCGCCTTGGTTTTCAGCGGGACTGGAATGTGGTGTTTCCCCTGGACCGGTTGCGAGAATTGGCCGCCGAAGGCGTGATCGGGTCGGTGGCCGCCTACCATTATTCGTTCATGGGGGCTAGCGATCCGAGCCAAATGGAGCCGACTGCGCACCATCTGGCGCGACTGCTTGCCGCCGATGGAGTGGATGCGGCCTTTCTGGCGCCTGTATGACCGTATTGCACGCGCGCCGTTGGCGCGCTGGCGCATTATCTCGAATCGGACAGCATTCCGACTACCCAGATCAGTTTGATCCGGAAGCACACGGAGGCGATTCGACCGCCAAGGGCTCTATGGGTACCCTTCGCGCTAGGCCGTCCTCTGGGGGCGCCTGAAAACCCCCCGTTTCAGCGCCGGGTGCTGGTTGCGGCCCTGGAGCTTCTCGATGCCGCCGAAGGCCCGATTCTGGTTGATTTCCCCGAAGAGGAGCCCGGGGCGGCCGATTCCAGCCAGGCGGTCGAAGGCTGGGCCTGCCCCATCAATTTCGCTGCCCGACCACGGGAGCAATCCGGCGCGGAGAACCTTCCTGAGGCGTTCAGACGGGAAGTTGCCGAGCTTCGCCCCTGGTACGATCTGAGCGTCCAGAAGCATGACCGAACGGCGGTAGGAGAGTTTGCGCCGGATTCGACCATGGAGCTTATCTATTCCTTTGCCTTTCAGGACCTTACAGAGTCCGCCATTGCGGACCTGTCGCCGGCCGTGGCGCTCCGTCTTGCGGTTCAAGACCTCACGGCCTTCTACTTCGAAGCGCTGACAGCCCGGCCAGGGACCAACTGCCCGACCAGTGACGAATTCAAGCGCTGGTTCTGGAAAAAGACGGCGGCGGGTCATGTTTTAAGGATAGTGAAGGAGCGCTGCATAAAGTCGAAGGATACTGCGCTCCGGCGCACCGGGGCGATGTTTTTGATCCCGATGGATCAGGCCTGAAAAAAGTAAGTTGTGCGAAGGAGTCTGGGATGGAAAACAAGGATCACCTTTATATTCTGTGGACAAACAGCGATCCGGTTACGGCGGACAAAATGGTATTCATGTACGCTACCAACGCCCTCAAGAAAGGATGGTGGAAAGAAGTCACTGTCATTGTATGGGGATCGACGGCCAAACTCGTGGACGAAAATCCTGAGATACAAGTCAAAATTAAGGAGCTGCTTGCAGCGGGGGGGAAGATCTCGGCGTGCAAAGCATGCGCGGATCAATTGGGCGTCACCGAAAAGCTGGAAAGCTTAGGTATAGAGGTGAAATATTGGGGACAGCCGCTAACCGAGATAATAAAGGACAGGAAACCCCTTTTGACCATTTAAACAGGAGAAGATCAAATGACCCAAGGCGCGCTCCACGGGATCAAGGGATGCGTTTTCGATGCATACGGGACCCTGTTCGATTTCAATTCAGCCGTGGCCCGTTGCCGGGACGAACTGGGGGAAAAGTCCGATTCGCTTTCGAAAATATGGAGAGATAAACAGCTTCAGTACACTTGGCTCCGCTCCCTCATGGGGCGCCATGAGGATTTCTGGCGGATTACCGGCGACGCCCTGGATTATGCGATGAGGTCTCTTGGAATTGTCGATGCGGCAATGCGCAACAAGCTCATGAACCTCTACAGGACCCTGGATGTTTTTCCCGAAGTTCCGGCCGCGATCGAGCGTCTTAAATCCGGTGGACTCAAAACCGCAATTCTGTCCAATGGAACGCCGCAAATGCTGGAGGCGGCTGCGAAGGCAACGGGTATCGACCGGCTTCTCGACGCGATTCTCTCGATCGAGGCCGCGGGAATCTATAAACCGCACCCTTCCGTCTACAGGATCGCCCTCGATTCGCTGTCCCTGGAGAAGCATGCTGTCTGTTTCGTATCCTCCAACGCGTGGGACGCTCACGGCGCTTCGGTGTTCGGGATGAAAACCGTCTGGTGCAATCGTTACGGGCAGGAGCGGGAAATGCTCCCCGGAAGTCCCGACCTGGAAATCTCGACCCTGGCGGAGCTTGCCGGAGTTCAGGGGATTAAGCACGCAAATGACTTCTATTAATGCCGCCCGGGAAGCGCCGCTTGACTCATACACCCAAGCGGTAGATACAGGGTCATAGGGCTATCACGACATGGCGTAAATCCGTAGTGCTCGTAGAACGCCTTGGCTTTTTCTCCCTTCGCATCGACCACGAGTGCGTATGCGGCCACATGTTTCCGGGCCTCCAGACACCGCTCCACTGCGAGACCAATAAGGAGCCGCCCCAGTCCGCGACCGTGATGAGCCGAATGCACAGCCAAACGTCCCAAACGAAAACAAGGCACCGGATAACGCGGTAGTTTTTGCTGTGTACGCTCATCAAGCTGGACGGCATCGATTTGAGCGGCGCTCAAACTATAGTAGCCCAGTATGGTACTGGGGGTGTCCGTGTCGACCAATACCCGTACGACGGTAATGCCTTTCTTGCTCTGCTGAGCCGCAAAACGACGAAGATACTCGTCAAGCTCCCCGACACCGGAGCTGAAAGCCTGACGGTCGTGGTGGTTTGGAGCGAGAAATTGCTCTTCAAGCACGCCTCACCTCACGCGCGGCGTTCATCGCGTTTTGTAGAGCTGCATTGGGCGTGAATGCCCCATCGAGCGCCGTCGTGAATGCATCGAAATCCTGTGCTGTCATCGTGATGCGAGATTCCCGATCCAATAGTTCGCGTGCTTTCTCTTTAGCCGCCATGCGCACGAACGCGGCCATCGTGGTGCCCATTAAGGCGGCAGCGCGAGAAACAATATCCTTTTCTTCCGCATCCATCTTCAAATCAAATCGAGTAGTAGCAGGCATAATAATCTCCTTCGCATACGGCAAATTGCGGTATACGGTAATATACCGTATACCGTCCGACCAGGCAAGCGTCATGTAGCTAAAATTCTTAGGTTTATGATACACTGAACATGTGACTGACAAAGTGACGGTTTTCCGCCGTGCGAAGCGCTGCTATCCACTGTCGCGTAAACGAAGGTTCAGGTGACACGATGTTGATCGGCTAGAGGTCTTCGATCTCGTCGGGCGCGAGGACGCCGATTCTGGTTTCGAAATCCGCCAAGGGAGATTTCCTTTTCCAGCCGTTGTCCCGGGAGAGGGGCAAAAACTTGTGCTTTTACCCAGGCGCCGTTGTACTGATTCAAGTCAAGAAAATAAAGGCTCTATTTTGGAGAAAATGGAATAATTTCCGCTATGAGCGCAAAATCGAGGTTCTGCCCGATCCATAGCTTGGGAATGCTCAAAATACAAAAGGATGCAATATGATTTTCCATGTCACTCTTGAAGCAGCCGAAGATGGCTGGGTGGTTGCAGAGTGTCCGGCCCTTCCCGGATGTGTTTCACAAGGGAGGGACGAGAAAGAGGCGCTCGAGAACATAAAAGAGGCCATAACCGCATGGCTTTGGGCAGAAGATCAAAAGGCCGTCATGGCTTTATCGAAACATGAAGGGCAAAAGCCGCTGATGGTGGCGGTTTAAGTCGTGGGAAAGTTGGGGAATATATCGGGCAAGGAAGCGGCCAAGGCTTTTGAAAAGCCGGCTGGCAGACGATCGGCCAAGTTGGAAGCCCTCTTGTGATGGTCAAAGCAGGAGCGCTTCCGGGTTCCACGCTTTCCGGACGAGCCCCAAATATGCGAAAGCAGTTTCAGCGATAAACATCTTTTCGATGTCCCACCTTAACCACGAACACGATCAATTCCTGATCCCCGATTGAGTATACTACCCTGTATCGGCCTTTTCGCAGTCTATACTTTTCCTGGCCCGAGAGCTTCTCGCAACCGTGTGGACGCGGATTTTCAGCGAGCGCTTCAATCAATGAGACAATAGCCTGACGATCCCGTTTGGAACCGATAGATTCGATTTCCTTTACAGCGGAGGCCTTGATGAGAACACTATATTTTGGCACGCCGCTTCAGATCTTTCAGAACATCCTCAAATCGCAGATTGGGCTCGTGCGCCCGATCCTCAAACGCGGCCAGATCTTCGGCATCCTCGGCCAGTTTTGATCTCACAGCCTCATTGACAAGCGCCGAAATAGAACAATCCGACTCTGCCGCCTTTAGCCTGAGGGCCCGATGCAGTTCGGAATCCAGATAAATCGTTGCTCTTTTTTTATTCGCCTTCATACCAAGGGTATAACGTCCTGACGTCAAAACGTCAAACTATTCAATTTGATGAGCTTTAAAGCCCCGGGCGCTTTAAGGTGACTACGCATTTGCCTGACGATCGATGATCAGTGGAAAACCGCAAGTGAAACCAAAGCGCCGCCCAGCACAATCCACACCGTGTCCAGCCGGGTAAACCGCTGTACAATGAAAGCGGAGGCCGCCAGGGTTATCGCGGGAAAATCGACCAGAGTATTGGCTGAAAGCTTTATCAACACCACAACCAGCGTACCGATAAAGGCGGCCACGATGGAGCCGATCACCTTTTTAACATGGACCGCCCGACCGGCCCTGGCGTAGGGAGCGGCAACGAGGGTGGTGATGGCCCAGGCGGGAAGATACATGTTCACCATCCCGGCGAGCGCCCCTGTGATACCGGCCACTTTGTAGCCTATGAATACCCCGATGATGGTCACCGGACCGGGGGTTATCAGGCTCAAGGCCAATGCGACCGCGAACTGCTGGTTGGTGAGCCAGCCGAATTGAGTCACCACGGCGTTTTGAATGAAGGGGAGCATGGCGTAGCCGCTACCGAATGTGAGAGCGCCGATTCGCAGGAAAGCGCCCCCCATCCGCATCACCTCGGGCCGCAGGCGAATCAACGCCAGATCAACGGTCAGAATCAGTGTGAGGGAGAGTATCAAAAGAGATATCCTGCGCCAGTCCGTGTGTAAAGGCGCCCGGCAGCAGGCCGACTCGAAGTCGGAGGTATCGGGGGCGGAAGCGTTCTCGCTCCCGGCCGGGCATAAGCTCTTGAGACTTTCTGAAACCAGGGTGTCACAGATTTTTTCGGAAGACGGATTGTGTGAGTCCGGCCCACGTTGCAGGTTATAACCGGCCGATCCGGCCGAAACAGCATTGCTCTTTTTGAGCCCTTCCCAGTCTCCCGTCCAACGGGCAAGAGCCGGGAAGCGAATATTGAGCAACACCATGGCAACGCTTGCACCGCCGGCAATGAGAAGAATCCAGACAACGCCCATTTGAAACCAAAAGACCATGAGGAAGCCGGCAAGGGCCATAAGACAATTAAAAGAGGTCTTCACACCGGATCTGAAGAGGTTGAGAATCGTGTTGAAGATAAGGCCGATCACCAGTGCGCCCAGACCGTGGAAAAGGCCTGAAACCAAGGACATCCGGCCATATTGAAAGTAGAGATGGGAGAGCAGAAGCATAAGCAAAAAGCAGGGAATCAGGAAAAAGACGGAGGCCACCGCCGCTCCGGCCAGCCCTCTCAGGCGGAAGCCCAAATAGGACGAAAGATTTACCGTGGGCGCGCCCGGCAGGAGCTGAGCAAGTGCGAGTCCCTGCATATATTCATCAGCGGTGAACCACTTTCGTTTTTTGGTCACCCGCTCCTGGGTCTCCCCCAAAGCAGCCAGGCTAAAGGATGAGAGTCCGATGCCAAGAAATGTTCGGGCAAGGCGCCAAAGCCCGACTCCAGTCTCATCGGGCGGGGCGGAGCCAGTCCTTTCCTTCGGCATTGTAATCCCTTTCGATCCATGCGTCTTTCCGGCGTAAGCCTTTATGATCTGTTTATCATGAGTAAAGACCCGAAAGGAACAATACTTTTCATGGCGGGGAGCGACATCACCGCGTCATCATGGAAACCCTCTTTCCTTCGGCACGGGCAATGCTTGCCCGTGCCACCCGTCACAAGACTCAGTGTCCATCCGGGAACTTCCCGGTGGGCAACGCTTCGCTATTGCCCACCCTACCCCCGCTCCCGGCCCGTCAAAAACGATTCTCCTCTACGGTCCCAGCCCAACCTTGTATTTTAAAAGAGCAAGAGCATGGGATCAACCGGGGCGCCAGTTACAGGGCAATCCTGTTGGGGTTCGCGGATGCTCACCCCAACCTACGGATCCTCCAAACGTCCAAACTCCAGGTCGCGCCAAAGGCGCGATGCATCAGGCCGGCGCACGGAACTTGCGCCGGCCTGAAATGGCGGGTGCAGGGCGGCATCCGCCCTGCACTTTTAGTTCTTTCTTTGCATCCTGGCATTAAAGCAACAATATTGGGGCCCCGCGCTCTTCATCCTTTTAGTTCAGGAGATGTACTTTCCCGCCTCGGATACCTTGGCCGCGATTTGGCGCCTCAGGGCTATCAGGTCGATCGGGACGTGGTGGGCCAGTTTGCCAAGAAGCGCCCGCAGCTCCGCCAGTTGCGGGCCCGCCGAAACGGCGGCGAGGATTTCGGTGGCGGTGGTCTCCATTTCGGGAATCGCCTCGTACAGAAAGGCTTTGGCCATGGCGGCCTTGTGCAAGGCGCTCCCGCCCTTCCCCGCCGCTTTGCGGGCTCGGAGCAAACCGCTTTCCATCGCATAGGTCAGGATAGCCAGATCGGCCAGGCGGCCGAGGATTTCCTGTTGCTTCACAAGATCGTCGCCCGAGGTTTCCAGCGCCGCCCCCAGGGTAAAGAGAAAAATATCCCTGGCGGCCTGGATCAGCTCCTCTTCGTTTGAGCGCGGGGGGATTTCGGAGGCCAGGCGAGATTTAAGGTCGGAAATCGCCCGCAGCAGGGGCAAATCACCTTTTTTGGCCCTTCTAAGCAGGGTGATGGGGATGATGGTCCTGTTTATCTCGTTTGTGCCTTCAAATATCCTGGTTATGCGAGCGTCCCTGTAGAGCCTCTCTATGGCGTATTCGGAGATGAAGCCGTAGCCGCCGTGAATCTGGACCCCCTCGTCGACCGCGTAAGCCTGCACCTCGCTGGCGAACACCTTCCCCAGGGAACACTCGATGGCATATTCCTCGATTCCGGCGGCGGCCAGGCGCCCTCCGTCCGGGCCGCCGCGGTCCAGGCTGAGGAGCATGTCGTTTAGCAGTCCGCCGGTGCGGTATACCATGCTTTCGGCCGTGTAGATGCGAACGGCCATCTGCGCGAGTTTTTCCCCTATCAGCCCGAACTCGGCTATGGGCTTACCAAACTGCTTACGGTCGTTTGCGTAAGCCGCGGAGAGGTTCAGGGCAACCCGGGCGCAGCCCAGAGCGTTGGCCGACACCTTGTGCCTGCCGATATTGAGTATATTGAAAGCCACCACATGCCCGCGGCCGATTTCGAACAGCTGATTTTCCACCGGCACTTTCACGTCGTCGAAATAGACGCTGCGGGTAGAAGAGCCCCGGATGCCCATTTTCTTTTCTTCGGCCCCGGTGGAAAGCCCTTCGGAGTTCCCGTCCACGATGAAGGCGCTGAACTTGTCCCCGTCGATTTTGGCGTAGACGATGAAGATATCGGCCATGCCGGCATTGGTTATGAATTGCTTGGCCCCGTTCAGGACGTAGAATTTACCGTCGGCGCTGAGCACCGCCCGGGACTTGGCGGAAAGCGCATCGGAGCCCGAACCGGGTTCGGTCAGGGCATAGGCGGCGATCTTTTCTCCGTTGGCGACGGAAGGCAGATATTTGCGTTTCTGCAAATCGTTTCCGAAATAGACGATGGGCAGGCTTCCTATCCCCACCTGCCCCCCATGGGTCACCCCGAAGGAGCCCACGCTTCCCACTTCCTCGGCTATGATGGTGGAACAGATCTCGTCCATTTCAAAGCCGCCGTATTCCTCGGGGATATCCGCGCCCAAAAGCCCCAGTTCCGCGGCTTCCGCCATCAGGCCCCGCATCAATCCTTCTTTTTTCGCATCCAGCTCATCCATAACCGGGAAGACTTTGTCGGCGACAAAGCGCGAAACGGTTTTGGCAAGCATTCGATGTTCATCGGCAAAATCCTCGGGAGTGAATATGCTCCCGGGGTCTGTGGCAATCAAAAGAAAACTTCCACCTTTATATTTGTCGGCCATTGGGCATATCTTTCCAATCCCGCGGGGGTGGCGGCGGCTCATGCCCCCGCCACCCCCCCAATTTTTTAAAATTAATTCACTTTCAAAACCAGGGCGGCCCCGGTGTCTCCGGCGGCGCACCCGGTGATGAGCACGTATCCTCCGCCCTTCATCACGGCTTCTTCGATTCCCTCGATTATCAGCCTTGGAACGGTCGGGGCCTGGGGATGGCCGAAAACGAGCGAAGAGCCGTAGTTGTTGAAACTGTTAAAATCAACACCGAATTCCTTGCAGAAATACAGGTCGTTGGCGGCGAAAGGATTGTGGGTCTTGATGACCGATACGTCCTTGATGGAGAGGCCGGCGCGCTCCAGGGCCATGCGGGCCGCCGGGACCGGGGCCATGGGCATGTGGGCCTTCTCCACCCGGGCAAAGCCGTAGGAAATCACCTGGATAACGGGGGCGGAATTGCCGCTCATCGCGGCGGCCCGCTCCCTGGTGGTGACCAGGATAACCGCATTGCCATCTGCCGGGTGAGTCTGGGCGCCAAAGGTGTGAATGCCGCCGGGAAGGACCGGCCTGAGGGAGGCAAGCCCCTCCCTGGTGGTGGGCATTATGCCCTCGTCGGCATCGACAACCACTGTTTTTTTCTTGGAAATCTTCACTTCCACCGGAAACATGTACCGTTTCTGGAAGGCGCGGTCATCCTTCATGGAATCCAGGTACTGTTCGTAGCGTCGCAGCGCCAGTTCATCGGCCTGCTCGCGGGTGAGCCCGGCCTTTTTGGCCGCGTTTTCGGCGGTCTGGATCATGGGAAGCCCGGTGACCGGGTCGCTGTTGAAATTATCCATGGCCCAGTTTTCGGAAATCACCTCGCCGCCGGGCCCGTTGGGATTGGGCCATATGGTGTGAGGTCCGTTGGAGAGTCGGTCGGTCGTCAGACATATGGGGCTTTTCATCTGGTCGTGTTCGATGGCCAGGGCGGCATTGTAGACACAGGTCGTTCCGGTCGAGCAGGCCTGCATGATATTGATGGCCGGAATCTGAAGACCGATCATGGAGTTAACCCAGGTTCCGCCGTAAAACCAGTGGTGCTGGCCGACAGTTATGCCGAAAAAGGTGTAGTCGAACTCCGACATGTCGTAACTTTTGGTGGCGAACCATCTTTTGGCCGTTTCGGCGCCGAGTACGAGGGAATTCTCATTGGCAAAAGCCCCCTGCCACCGGCAAAAGGGAGTGCAATAATAGCCCTTGTAGGGAATAAACGCTTTTTGAAACATCTAAAATACCTCCGGTCAGTTTCAGGGTTGTTCGACGCCCACTATTTGCCCGAGTACACGGGCGGCTTGCCGCCGAGCGAGGATAGCCCGGCCAGGGCATCCTCGGTGGAAAAGATGTAATGCAGCCTGGCAAGCTCGAGTTCCACGGCCTCGCGGATGGAGACCTTCTGTTGGGCGTCGATAAGTTCATCGGCGGTCTTCAAGGCCAGGGGGGCCTTGCGGGAAAGAGCCTTGAGAGTGGCCTCGGCCAATTTGTCGGGGACGCCCGCAGGTTTTTGCCCGGCGAAAAGCAGTTTCACGTTTTGGGCCGAACAGAGTGCGGCCAGATCGGAAAACCTGGCGGGAATCTCACGCGAGCGATATTTGTCGGGCTTTGCTCCCGAGCATACCTCGGCTACGGCCCTTTCCAGGTCCTGAGGCCGCACCAGCCTGGTTATCAGCCCCAGGTCGAAGCAGTCCTGCGCAGACAGGGTTTTGCCCGTAAAAACATAGTATTTGGCCAGATCGGTCCCGATCTGCCGGGCAGAGCGTATCATTCCGCCCAGACCGGGGAAAATCCCTATGGCCGTCTCGGGAAATCCCATGGAGCCCGCCGCGGTTGCCACGATGGCCTGGCAGGCCAGGGCCAGTTCGCTTCCGCCCCCCAGGGAGAGCCCGTCGAGCACGGCCACAGTGATTTTGGAAGACTCTTCGACCCGCAGCAGGAACTCGTGCCCCTTTTTGGTAAAGGCGCACGTATCGTCAATGCGGCCGCTTTTGATATTATCGATGAAATAGCGGATGTCGGCGCCGGCCACAAAGGCTTTCCCCGCGCCCCGGAAGACTATGGCCCGCACGCTCGGATCGGCTTCCGCCGCCCCGAATTTGTCGATGAGCTGGGACACCACGGTTTCGTTTAGCGCGTTCATAGCTTCGGGACGATTGATGGTCACCGTGGCCACGCCGTTTCGGACCGCAAGATCCACGATCTGGAACTCGAAGGGTTTTCCGAGTTGCTTTTGCTTCACCAGGATTTCGGGCATCTTGAAATCCGAGTAGCGCACGGTCATGGCTTCGACCAGTTTGCAGGCCCTCTCGATTCCCAGGCGGTTCACAATCTCGAAGGGTCCCTGCTGCCAGCGCAGTCCCACCTTGGCCCCCCGGTCGGTATCCTCGATGGATGCGATCCCTTCGCTCACCAGGGCCGCGGCGGCGCCCAGGCAGGCGCCCCACAGCCGCTCGAGGATTTCTTCCATCCTGGACTCGTCGATTTCGCCGGAAAGGTCCCAGTTTTTGCCCGACGCCATCTGCTCGCGCAGGAGCTTCGGCGTATCGTAGAGCGACCCCAGTTCGCGGCCAAAAGTTGTCGAGGCGTGTACCTCGATGGGTATTCCCGTTACATTCATAAGCTCGAAGGCGCCCATTCCGATGTTAAAAGCGCGTTTTCCGGCCTCCTCGATCGTGGCGATGTTGGCGATCCCGTCGCTCAGGATTTGCACGGATTCGGTGAGAAGAGGACTGAAAAACCTGTTTACGCAAAAACCGGAGGCGTCTTTGACCACTATGGTGGTCTTGGAATGGAGCCGGCCGACCTCAAGGGCCCGGTTCACCGTCTCCTCGCTTGTCCCGAGGTGGGGAACGATTTCCAGAAGCCGGTTTTTGGCCGGGTGAAAAAAGTAGTGCATCCCCACAAAGCGGTCCGGCCTGCCGGTCGCCTTGGCCATTTCGGACACATAGTAGCTGGAAGTATTTGTGGCCAGGATGGTATCCTTGGAACAGATGGCGTCGAGCTTTTTGAAGAGGTCCTTTTTGATATTTTCGTCTTCGAACACCGCCTCGATAACCAGGTCCACGTCGGCGAGTTCTTTTAGATCGGCCGTTCCGTGAATGCGGCCAAGAGTCTCGCTTACCTGCTCCCGGGTAAATATCTTTCTCTCGATACCCTGTTCGAGAATGGTGGTGATGGTGGCGATTCCGCGCTGAACAAACTCCTCCTTCATATCCACCAGCACTACGTTCAAGCCTTCCTGAGCCAGCTTTTGCGCAATGCCCGACCCCATATTGCCGGCGCCTACGACACCGATTGTGGTGATATCTTTCATTTTGCCTCCATAGTCAAAAATAAAGGGATGGAAATGGTTCCCAAAATCGCACAGTATCAACCGGGCGCGCGCCGATTCTTCAGGACCCCAACCGCGCCGGTTTATCAGTCTCCACGCAATACTCGCTTCAAAATTTTGCCCGTGGGGCTCTTGGGCAGTTCATTGGTCAGGACGATCTTGCGGGGCACTTTGTAGGCCGACATATTGGCCCGGCAAAACTCGATAATACCTTCTTCGCCTACCTGCATGCCTTCTCTAAGGACGACACTGGCGTAGACCGTTTCGCCCCTGACAGGATCGGACACACCGTAGACGGCCGCCTCCTGGACGGCCGGGTGCTGGTAGAGCACCTGTTCCACCTCGTTGGGATAGACATTGAAGCCGGCCGCGTTAATCATGTCCTTCAACCGGTCGGTGATGTAGAAATAACCTTCTTCGTCCATCTTGCCTATGTCGCCCGTATGAAGCCACCCGTTTCGGATCGCCTTTTCGGTCGCCTCCGGCTTGCCCCAGTAGCCCTTCATGACGTTTGGACCCCGGACCAGTATTTCTCCCTGCTCCCCTAAGGGGGCCTGGTTGCCTTCCTCGTCGGCAATCATCACGTCCACGTTTTCGATCGGTGTTCCCAGGCTGCCGTGCTTAAACTTGTAATTGTGATTGTAGAGCGCGAAGGGCGAACACTCCGTCAGCCCGTAACCTTCGTGGGTGGAGATACCAAATTTTTCCTTCCACTGAAGCGCGGTTTCCAGCGGCATGGTGGCGGCGGCCGTAAAGAAGTAGCGCAGACTGGACAGGTCGTACCGGGAGGTGTCCATATTCAGGAAGTGGATAAAAATGGTCGGAACGGCAAAGAGCATGGTCACGCGGTGGGCGACCACCGCCTCGAGCACCGGTTCGGGCTCAAACCGGCGATGCAGCACGAGGGTGGCGCATTTGTTGAAAGCCGCATTCATGATGTAATTCTGACCGAAACAGTGAAAGAGGGGCAAAAAGAGCTGCATCCGGTCCTCGCAAGTCACCAGGGAGTGATTGCCCGCCGAAGTGGAATTGGACAGAACGTTTCGGTGAGTGAGGGTGGCGCCCTTGGGAAAGCCGGTGGTCCCGGAAGTGTACAAAATGGCCGCCGGATCGTCCGGGTCCATCTCCAGGCTGCGCAGATCACCGCTACCCTCGGAGATAAGAGTTTCCATGTCCAGATCGTTTCCGGCTTCGCCTTCGGCTATTATTATCTTTTCAAGCGCGGGCAATTCCTCCACGGGAACTTCGCTTCGCAGTTCGGACGTGGTGAAAAGAACCTTGCAACCGGAGTCGCCGGCTATATAGTTTATTTCCCTTTTCTTCGACATCACGTTAATCGAAACCGCAATGGCCCCCAGCTTCTGCACGGCGAAGTAGGCCATGGGGAAAGCCGGGATGTTGGGCAAAAACACGCCCACCCTGTCCCCCTTATTCACCCCCAGCCCCTTTAGCGCATTGGCCAGCCGATTCACCCGCCCGTTCAGTTCCCCGTAGGAATAGGTCCGCCCTTCGAATATCAACGCAGGTTTTCCCGGAAAGTAAAGACTTGCCCGCTCCAGGTTTTTCGCAATGTTCATTCCGCACTCCGATTCGAGGCGGCGCGCCCCGCACAGCCGGATTGCCGGCGGCGTGCCGCCGCAGTCGGGGTTGCCATTCCCAAAAAACTTGCGCCCACCCTAGGCTCCCAACCTTCCGCCCGAATGAGGGACGTTGGCGCCGTAATAAACGCAATCGCCTTTTCCGTAAGTCGAGAACTCATTTTGAGTTTTCTTCCATGGGTCGGAAATTTTACACGCAGTTGACTTCCGGTCAAGCTATTTTATAGCTACTTGGGCACAGGGAACGAAAAAAGCGGCGGCGCGGGGCCTCCAAGGCTAGTGTCAAACGAAGGCCTTTAGCTTCCGGAGGCAATATGAAAGGGCCTCCAGCCACAATCGGAATGACTTAATGAGGATGGAGGCCCTAAAGCGGGATCGAAATTTTAAAGAAGAAAACAGCGGTTGAATTTTGGCGCCGGTGCGGGCGGCATCAACCGTTTTGCAGTTTGAGACCGATCTGTGCCAGCCTGCGCCCGAAAGTGCGGCAGATGGCGGCCTCCTGGGGATCGACACCCCTTTTGCCGTCGGGTCCGGCAATGTGTCCCGGCCCGTAGGGGGAACCGCCGCCCGTGGTAGTGAAGAGTTCCTGCACTGAATAGGGAACGCCGACCAGCACCATTCCCAAATGGAGCAGCGGGGCCATGAGCGTCAGGGCCGTGGTCTCCTGCCCGCCGTGGAGGCTTGCGGTGGATACGAAGACGCCGGCCGGCTTACCTTCAAAACCGCCCTGCAGCCATAGCCCGGAGAGTTGATCGATCTGGTTTTTGAGCTGGGCCGAGACGTTTCCAAACCTGGTGGGCGTGCCAAAGGCGATGGCCCCGGCCTCTTTGAAATCATCCGTAGTCACCAGGACAACGTCTTTCTGGGCATCCCTTCCGGCCTTCATGTCCGCATTGGATTCGACCAGGGACTCGGGCATCAGTTCGGGTACGCGCCGAAGCACCGGTTCGGCCCCGGCAACTTCACTCACTCCTTCCGCGACAAGCTTCGCCATACTGAATACGTTGCCATACGTGCTGTAATAGACGATTAGCACTTTCATTCGATTCTCCTCTTGGATTAACAGGACTTTGCCGGATGTTATTCAAATAACTCGATCACCTTGCTAATTACCCGCTTATGTCGCCCATTCAGGATGAAACAAGTTAAAGACGGTCCCTGCAAGGCGCAAGGGATCCAAGCTTTATATGCGCGCTCGAGGAACAATTCTTTCTTACGGCGCCGGGATGAAACTTCAGGAGTTGTGGAGGCCCCGGACCCCGGCTTAAGAATTGACCGGGTGACGAACCTGGTTTCATTCTCCCTTGGGGACGTGGCGGCCAGGCATGTAAAAGCTCTCCATTTTTCCTCTCGGCAACCGTCCAGCCGTGGCGCCGAGGGAGCTGTTTTGGTGGGGCTGATGGGTTGCGCTTCCGCTCCACCCATCCTACAGTTCACCACGTCTGGAGGGAAAGCTGGATGGGCGAAGCGCCAGAGACCGTGTCGCAATTGAAAATCGAGGGTCTCGCCGGTGGCGCCGCAATGGCGGCAGTCGGGACAGGAAACACAGCTTTAGCCCTCGCCTGGCGAGACCCCTTACCCCAACGAAAGTTGCTGACCAACACCTGTACCTTCAATATCGGCCAGTTGAAAGCATTGGAGGACCGCCCGGGGAGGAAATTCGGGTGATGCCTGAAGAAAGGCTAAGGATAATTCAAGGGCTTGATGTCAAGAATCCCAAATGTTTAGCCTGAAACCAGCCTATGCCGTGGCATCTTTTACTCTATTTGGAGCCTCGTATTTTCCTTCTTCCGCAATATTTATTTACAATACAAATGTCTTCCTATATAATCTTTAAGGGAATATTTTAATACATTCATTCAAAACAGCATACGCGACACCTCTGTCTGACTTCTCGTGAATTTGCGCTCTGTCAAGCGCGGCGTGCGCCATGATCGAGCGGCGAAGGGAACTGCTCCGAATCTATGGAGGTTACTATGCGTACTCGTTTTATAGCGATTGTGGCGTTAGGCGTTTTGCTGTTGGGTGTCGGATTTGCGCAGGCCGCGGAATCCCTGTGGTTTACCCCGCTCAATGCCGTCATAGTCCCCCCGGCAACCGGGCAAAACACTTTTATCCAACTTTCGCCGGGGAGTAACGGCGCGTCCCTGGTAATTAGCGTTGACTTAAATGAAGCCTTTACGAACAGCCCGCAATGGGTGAACATCCCACTATCATCACTCCCCGCCGGCATGAAGATCGCTAAATTCGTGATCTATTACCAAGTCAGCGCCGAGACCACCAATACGTACATCGCGGAAGAAAAACTGGCGAAACTGACCTATCCCAAAACTTTGACCAGCGTTTACGACATCACCTCAACTCTCAACAAGCAAACCCCCTCCGTGGCGACCTTTACCCCGAAAATTCCCATCCTCGTATCGGGAACGATGAATTTAATGCTGCGGGTTAAGATGGACAGCCTGATCGACAGCATCAGCATAGGAGCCATCGAGGTTTTTCTCCAGTAGACAGCGCGAAACTTCATCTTCCCGCCGCCGGACTGCGGTGACCAGAATCCCCTCCTGTCTCGACGACAGGAGGGGAAGAGTCGTCAGGGGGCCAGCGTCCCCTGCTTACACAATCCTCGCCGGTTCACTGGTCTCCACGCAATATTCGCTTCAATATTTTTCCCGTGGGGCTCTTGGGCAGTTCCCTGGTAAGGATTATCTTCCGGGGCACCTTGTAGGCCGACATATTGGCCCGGCAAAACTCGATGAGACCCTCTTCACCGACCTGCATGCCGTCTTTGAGGACGATACTGGCGTGGACCGTTTCGCCTCTGACCGGATCGGCCATACCGTAGACGGCCGCCTCCTGGACGGCCGGGTGCTGGTAGAGCACCTGCTCCACCTCGTTGGGGTAGACATTGAAGCCGGCGGCGTTAATCATGTCCTTCAACCGGTCCGTGATGAAGAAATAGCCTTCCTCGTCCATCTTGCCAATGTCGCCCGTATGAAGCCACCCGTTTCGGATCGCCTTTTCGGTTTCCTCCGGCTTGCCCCAGTAACCCTTCATGACGTTTGGCCCCCGGACCAGTATTTCTCCCTGCTCTCCGGGGGGCAACTCGTTGCCCTCTTCGTCGGCAATAATCACGTCCACGTTTTCGACCGGCGTACCCACACTGCCGTGCTTGAACCTGTAATCGTGATTGTAGAGCGAGTGGGGGGAGCATTCCGTCAGCCCGTAGCCTTCGCAGGCGGGTATCCCGAATTTTTCCTTCCACTGGAGCGCGGTTTCCCGAGGCATGGTGGCGGCGGCCGTAAAGAAATAGCGCAGGCTGGAGAGGTCGTAGCGGGAGGTGTCCATGTTCAGAAGGTGGATAAAGATGGTCGGAACGGCGAAGAGCATGGTTACGCGGTGGTCGACCACGGCCTGGAGCACCGCTTCGGGTTCGAAACGGCGATGCAGTACGAGGGTGGCGCATTTGGCGAATGCCGAATTCATAATGAAATTCTGACCGAAGCAGTGAAAGAGGGGCAAAAAGAGCTGCATGCGGTCCTCGGGACGCACCCCGGCGTGATTGCCGGCGGTGGCCGAATTGGTCACAACGTTTCTGTGAGTGAGGGTGGCGCCCTTGGGAAAACCGGTGGTCCCGGAAGTGTACAAAATGGCCGCCGGATCGTCCGGGTCCATGTCGAGGCTGCGAAAGTCACCGTCACCTGCGGAGATAAGAGCTTCCATGTCCAGATCGTTACCGGCTTCGCCTTCGGCGATTATGATCTTTTCAAGCGCGGGCAATTCCTCCACCGGAACTTCTTTTCGCAGTTCGGACGTGGTAAAAACCACCTTGCAACCGGAGTCGCCGGCTATATAGTTTACTTCCCTTTTCTTCGACATCGCATTGATCGAGACCGCGATGGCCCCCAGCTTCTCTACGGCGAAGTAAGCCATGGGAAAAGCCGGGATGTTGGGCAAAAACAGGCCCACCCTGTCCCCCTTGTTCACTCCCAGAGCCCTTAGGGCGTTTGCCAGCCGATTGCACCGCCCGTTCAGTTCCCCGTAGGAATAGGTCCGCCCTTCGAATATCAACGCAGGTTTTTCCGGAAAGTAAAGACTTGCCCGTTCCAGGTTTTTTGCGATGTTCATTCCACACTCCGATTCGAGGCGGCGTGCGCCGCAGCCGGATTGCCGGCGGCGTGCCGCCGCAGTCGGGGTTGCCATGCCCAAAAACTTGCGCCCACCCTTGGCTGCCAACCTTCTGCCCGAATGAGGGACGTTGGCGCCGTAATCAACGCAATCGCCTTTTCCGTAAGTCGAGTTCTCATTTTGAGTTCTCTTCTATGGATCGGAAATTTTACACGCAGTTGACTTCCGGTCAAGCTATTTTATAGCTACTCGAGGCCGGCCCCCCAAAAAAGCGGAGCGCGCCGCCTCCACCTCTGGTGGCAAAGGAAGGGAGCCAGCTTCTGCCAGGCAACATAAAAGGGCCTCCAGCCCCAAGCGAAAAGGTTCGATGAGGATGGAGGCCCTAAAACAGGATCACTATTTAGCGGCGTGCCGCCGCAGCCGGGATTGCCAAGCGGGTTCTCGCGATTTTTCGCGGGTGGGCCGATAAGCCGTCAGGCGCTGCTCTCCAATACGGGATGGACCAGCCCGGCGGCAGGCTGGGGTCCTTTTTGGCTTGAAGAGATGGCGCGGGCGGTTCTTTTTTTACCTTAGGGCTGCCACCATCTGAGCAGCGTGCTTCCCCAGGTAAAGCCGGCCCCGAATGCCGACATCAGGAGATAGTCGCCATTTTTGAATTCATGGCCTCTTTCCATCACGGCCTCGTAGAGGGCGAGCGGAATGCTGGCCGAGACGGTGTTGCCGTATTTGTGTATGTTTACGACCACCTTGTGCTCTTCGACATTCAAGCGTTTGGCGGTGGCCTCAATGATCCGGTTGTTGGCCTGATGGGGAACGAAGAAGGTGAGATCCTTGCCGGAAAGGCCGTTTCTTTCCAGAATGCGGACCGAGACGTCGGACATTTCGCTCACCGCGGCCTTGAAGACCTGGCGCCCGTCCTGGGTCACGTAATGCGCGCCGTTGTCGAGGGATTCGTGGGTCGGGGGAATGCGACTGCCCCCGCCCTTGAGGCACAGGTAATCGCCTCCGGACCCGTCGATCTTCAAGATAAAATCGAGAAAACCAAAACCGGGCTCAGTGCATGCTTCCAGAAGTACAGCACCGGCGCCGTCGCCGAAAATCACACAGGTTCCCCTGTCTTTGTAGTCTATAAGGGTGGAAATGACATCGCTGCCGATAACCAGCGCCCGGTTGACTCTTCCGGACTCGATGAGCTGGCAGGCGGTGGAAAGGGAGAAAAGAAACCCGGAACATCCGGCCGACAGGTCGAATCCCCAGGCATTTTTGGCGCCGATCATATCCTGCACCAGGCAGGCGGTCGATGGAAACATCATATCGGGAGTAACGGTCCCGACGATGATGAGGTCCACCTCGTCCGGGGTTACCCCGGCCCTTTCCAGGCACTCCATGGCGGCCGGCACCGCCATGTGCGAACATCCCGGCCCCGGCCCCAGAATGCGGCGTTCCCTGATGCCGGTCCGGGTAAAGATCCATTCGTCCGAGGTGTCAACCATCTTTTCCAGATCTCTGTTGGTGAGCTTCCTTTCGGGCAGGAAGCGCCCTACCGAGCGAATATAAGCTGTGCGTTCTTTCATCTTATAATTGCCTTTACATTACACCCTTATAGTATCCGCCATCTATCTGGATGGAGTCGCCCGTGATGAAGCCGGCCCGTTCGGAAGCAAGGAAGGCTATGAGAGCCGCCACCTCGTCGGGTTGGCCCATTCGCCCGATCACCATCTGGGATTCCCACCTGCCGACGATTTCTTCGACCGTTTTCCCCTCTTTTTGAGCCACGTCGATGGAAAGCTTGCGTACTCTTTCCGTCTCGATATAGGCCGGGCAGACGTTGTTGACGGTAATATTGTAGGGTGCAAGTTCGTTGGATAATGTCTTGGCCAGTCCCACCACTCCGATGCGGATCGTATTGGACAAAATGAGACCCGGGATGGGCTGCTTTACGGAAACCGAGGTCATGTTGACGATCCTGCCCCATCGCTTTTCCATCATCACCGGGACAGCTTCTTTAGTCATCGTAATGGTGCTTAGCAGGTTGAGCCGAAAGCCCCTGGTCCACTGTTCCTCGTCGATTTCCAAAAACTGCCTGTCAGGAGGTCCCCCGGCGTTATTGACCAGGATGTCGATCGTTCCGAAATGTTCCAGCCCCTTGCGGATGAAATTCTTGGCGTCCTCGGTGAGACTCAAATCGGCGGGGATGCCTATTACGTCGTTTCCGGTAATCGAGCGGATTTCTTCGACAGCTCTTGGCAACTCCGGGTCGTCCAATGCGCAGATGGCGACCTTGGCGCCTTCCTTGCTGAGTTCGATGGCGGTAGCCTTGCCAATACCCTGGCTGGCCCCGGCAATAAAGGCGACCTTGTCTTTTAGACCGAGATCCATTTGCGGCGCTCCCTTCCCCAAATAAATTAGAACCGGCTGCCGTCCGAAAAGAGACAGGCGGTTCAAGAAAGATTTTTATCGACAAACCGGAATTTTCAAAAGTTATGAATTTTAGATGAGATCACCCCTGGTTTCAATATCAAATTTAAGACGCTCATCCGGACTGAGAAGAGTTGTGCCGGAAAACCGACCGGGGGTTGCCCGGATCGCGGCATCAAATTAATTTTCGTGGGCAATTATTCCTGGTATTGTATAGTCGTGTGGACCGTAACCGCCCCGGAGCAAAGCGAAACGATATGCTGACCATCAATGAACAAATTTCAATTGCCGAAGAAGAACTGGTCTTCACCGCCTCTCACAGCGGCGGCCCCGGGGGACAAAACGTAAACAAGGTCTCCAGCCGCGTAACACTCTGGTTTGACGTGGCGAACTCACCGAGTCTCTCGCCGGAGCAAAAGGATTTGGTGATGCGCCGCCTTGCGACCCGCATCGGCAAAAATGGTGTGCTTCGTGTCATTTCGCAGCAGACCCGCAGCCAAGTGGAGAATAAGGAACTCGCCATGGAGCGCTTCGCTGAACTGATGCGGAATGCATTAAAGCAAGTCCCGGTAAGAAAGAAGACAAGAGTCAGCAAGGGAGCCAAGGAACGACGGCTGGAGGAAAAGAAGCAGCACGGATTGTTGAAAAGTAGAAGATCGGATAGGATTCCAGTGGAGGATTAGCTATGTGTGATCGTGACAAGCACATTCAGTTGCTTTTTGCCGCTGAGCTTCAATTCCGTCTCGCGTCTGCAGTCCGAGTCGCCACGACATTGGAAGTTCAACCGCTGGATCTTCCAGTGTAGTGGACCTACGGCAAACATCGCGCGACATACGAGGAGGTCGCATTGCGTTGTAAAAGAATAGCATTGTGAGCGTGGATCAGTTCCCATGGCCGGGGAGCACGCCTTCTTTTTTCTGTATATTTGACGGACAGCCACACGAAATGATAAAATTTGTCCAGCAGTTAGATTTTAGCGGGATGGTTTTATCGTAGTGATCCCAAATCCTGCTAAAAGACTCTAATGAAGAGGATGCAATCATGCCGTCAAAAGCTATCGCAACAGTGGTGAAAATGATGGAGTCTTTGCCCGAACCTGCACAGGAGGAAATTTTAACGCATCTTCGCCAATATCTCGATGAATTGCAGGATGAGCTTCGGTGGGATGATCTTTTCAATAAGACACAACCGCGATTGATTGCCGCTGCCAAACAGGCCAAACAGGAAATCGCCGCCGGGCAAGCGAAGCCTATGGACCCTGATTGCTTGTGAAGTCCGCAACATTGCCTTCATTTTGGACAGCCTACCGGTTACTCGATGAAGAAATCAAGCGGGCAACAAGAAAAGCATTCCGCTTATGGATGAAAAATCCATTCCATCCACCATTGCATTTCAAATGTATCAACACCGAAGAAGATGTCTGGGCAGTGAGAGTCACACTTGGCTTTCGAGCAGTCGGGATTTTGCAGGGTGACACGGTGACATGGTTCTGGATAGGCAGCCACGATGGGTACGAGCGGTTCTTTTCGTAATGGAACACCGTCGGTTCATCCCTAAGAAAAACCTCACTGAAATGGTCCAGGCGCCCCCTGTTAAATAGTCTATCACGTAAACGAGGTCTCCAGCCGCGTAACACTCTGGTTTGACGTGACGAATTCACCGAGTCTCTCGCCGGAGCAAAAGGATTTGGTGATGCGCCGCCTTGCGACCCGCATCGGCAAAAATGGTGTACTTCGTGTCATTTCGCAGCAGACCCGTTGCCAAGTGGAGAATAAAGAGCTTGCCGTTGGGCGCTTTGCCGAACTGCTGCGCGAGGCCTTGAAGCAGCTTCCAATAAGAAAAAAGACTCGGGTCAGCAAGGGGGCTAAGCACAGGCGGTTGGAAGAGAAGAAGCAGCGCGGCCTGTTGAAAGGTGAGAGGTCGAAAAAGGTTCCCGTCGAGGATTAAAGGCTACACTGGTCCAATCCGCCAATGTCTCGCGTCGTTGACAATTTGGATTTGAACCGCTAGGATCCATTGAGAAAATGCTCTATTTTTTGGGGAAATGAGTTCGCCATGATGGTTTACGAAGGTAATCCAAAGCACAAGCATCCCTGGCAACAGGGGAAAAAAGGCTCCTTGTGCCCAAAATCAATAAGCATTCATCCAAAAGAACTGTTGGAGCACAGCATCCTCGGACCCGATGGAAAGCGCTATGCAACATGTGATGGGCAGTGCTTTTGCGCCCAGGAAAGCCAACGCTGTTGGCATGGGTACCCTGTTGGCTGGCGCGAAGTACCTGAAAAACTCTGGCGCGCATGGAAGAATGAAGGAAAGATTCAAAAGAGTGATATTAGCAAGCACTGGTAGAGGTGAACATGGTCAATAAAGACATATCTATCGGCAGCAAACAAGATTTCGCTTTGCATCTCACATTTGCAAACGATCCGGATAACGGACTATGCGCAACAGTAGAAGAGAGTATGTCCTGGGGTTCAATCGAGATATGGGTGCGAGGTAAGAATCTTTGTAGCCATTTGGAGGGAGCAGAAGTGGCGCCGTCAGTACATTGGTATCTGCTGCCCTTCATCGAATGGCTTGCAACTAACTGGGACCCCCTGCTGCATGAAGAGCGCTTGCCAAATCGCAATGAAGATATTGATGCCTGGAATTCGTTGTTTGAAACACAATTCCCCCCAGAGAGATTTAGGGAGGACGAGGAGGACGAGTGGCGCGCGCAATGGCAAAGGTGGTGGTCCAGACATAATCTTCAATCTTGCCGATCCGGAGGACTTTTCCCTGATATTGTGATTAGACGCTACCAGGATATGGTGGAAGTGTCATGGGGTAATTCGCGGCCTTTCGGTATACCCGAGGATCTAGTGTTTACTTACGATCAAGGTTTCGAACGTTTAGAGCCAAAATTGGTTGCCGAGCGATTATATGATTTGCTTCAGCAGGCTGTCAGATACTTACTTAGCCTCCTAAGCTCATCACAACGCCTCCATAGGCTGGAGGAAGATATTGAGGCCATAAAGCGCGCTCCAAGGGACAACCGAGTAGCGTGGCTTGCCGGATTGGATTCGTTCGCTGAAGCCGCCATCGCAAAGTGGCAAAAGATTGCCGCAGTTTTGCGGAGTGCTCCGCAAGATGTTGCTGACTACCTACTGGAAACCAATGATGACGAACTGGTCATCATTGGGTCTTGTCATGCGGCACTCATGTTCGGGTCAGCTTCTCCCACTCTCCTAGAGAGTGACGTAAAGCAGCTTGCACACAAACTAATTGAATTGTATGCCACTGATGCAGAAAACCTGGAACTTAGGAACCTCGTTGCCCGTGAAACGATTAACTTTAACGACAAACAAACATGGAAGACGGGATATAACTTGGCCGAAAGAGTAATCAATGGTCTCTCACTTATTGAGCAGACAACTGATTCGGTCAACCTAGATGCGATATTGGATAGGCTAGGCATTCGCCTGGAAGTAATTGAACTCTGCGATAACACTATCAGGGGAGTGTCCGTTGCCGGACCACATCACCAGCCTTCTATTCTGTTAAATTCAAGTGATCGTCATAACGCCACACCAGAAGGAATGAATTTTACTATTGCTCACGAACTCTGCCATATTTTATTCGACAGGACGTACGCTAAGAAACTAGCTCTGGTAAGTGGACTATGGGCACCTTTGCAGGTCGAGATGCGAGCCAAGGCGTTTGCGGCAATGCTCCTTATGCCACATGAATTGATCAGGCGGGCCGTAGCCCGTTTGGATGGCCCAATAACGACCGAACAGGCCGTTCACGATATACGAGCGCGATTAGGCACAAGCTTCAAGGCAACCATCGAGCACTTGCAGAACTTGGAAGAGTTGGACCCTGCCGTGGCGGATAGAATCGAAGCCGAAAGAGAAGAGCGGTTCAGCCAACAAGGTTGTTTCTAAAGCTGTACGACAGGTCCCTCCTGCTTGAATTACCCCATACACCCGAGAGTGACAGGTTGCAAGACAACCTTACCCTCAGTCGAGGAAAGGGAAGCCCATGAGAATAGCGGCAATCGTCAACCCGCTAGCCGGAAACCGGCAGGCCGGGAAGCAATGGCCCTTTCTTCTCGACTCCCTTGGCGGAGGGGCAAAGAGGATCGACACGTTCTGGAGCCAGTATCCGGGGCATTCCGAAGCGATTGCCGCATCAGCCCGGAGGGCCGGCTACGACAGGGTGATCGCCGCAGGCGGGGACGGCACGCTAAACGAAGTCCTGAACGGACTGTGGTGGGAGGAGAAGGGCAGCATGCCTTCCATCGGCATGCTGCCCTTTGGAACGGGGTGCGACTACGTTCGAAACTTCGAAATCGGCACCGGGTTGAGGGACATCTTCAAGACGGCCATCGAGGCGCCGGCCGTGAGAGTGAGTCTCGGCCTGTGCCGCTATCGCGTTGGCGACCACCTCCGGCAAAGAGTCTTCGCCATGGTTCTGGGGTTGGGGTTTGACGCCGAAGTGATTCACCGTTTCAGAAGCTTCGGCTTCCCCCGCTCCTGCTGGCTTTCTTACGCCATCAGCGCTCTGGCCGCGATGAGGGATATTCGCTCGTTTACGGTGGAAGGCCCCGTTGGCGGTACCCGGGTCCTTACCGAAACGGTCTTTTTCGCCGCAGCCCTGGGGCACAGCATGGCGGAGGGAATGAAAATCGCCCCGCGGGCTTCTCCCTCCAAAGACCAGTTCCAGTTCGTCCTGGTCTCCAAGGCTTCGCCGGCCGGCTTGCTCATCGAGATCCTGCGAGCCTACTTGGTGGGGCTCCATCATGACACCCGAATCACCACCAGTTTGTCGGGCCGCGGAGCAAAAATCCAATGCAGTGCGCCGACCCGGTTCGAAACCGACGGCGAATTACTTGGAATGACTTCGGCCGTCGATATTGAGTTGATACCCGACGCCTTTTCTTTCGCCGCTCAAAAGGTGAAAAGCCCCTCGTGAGGTGGAAACCTCGTTGCGGTAAAACCTTGATTGTTGGGCTGCGCTACCGCTTAGCCCAACCTACGAATCTGCGGCGTGCCGCCGCAGCCGGGATCGCCAAGCCCGAACCACGGACTTTTCGCGATTTTCGGGTGGGCCGCATAGCCCGTGCGGAGCTGTCTGAAAAAGTTTTCGCACGCGAAGCCGCGAAGTCGCCAAAAGAAGACGACTTCTCATGGTTTCCGCGCCCCGTCCGCTTCGGAGGGGACCTCGAATACCTGCCTCAGGTAGGCCATGAAGGTGTCATCGTCGCACAGTGTCTTTCCCGGGGCATCGGAGATCTTGGCCACAGGGTTGCCGTTGCAGGTTACCAGCTTCATTACGATGTTGAGCGGTTCCACGCCAAGATCGTTGGTCAGATTGGTCCCAATGCCAAACCCCACTTTCACCTTCGAGGCGAAGGCGCGGTAGATATCGAAAGTCGTTTTCAGATCGAGACCGTCGGAGAAGGTAAACAGTTTGGTATTGGGATCTATTCGCAGCTTCTGGTAGTGCGCCAGCGCCTTGGCGCCCCACACCAGGGGATCTCCCGAGTCGTGGCGCAGGCCGTCGAAGAGTTTGGCGAAGTAGAGGTCGAAGTCGGCCAGGAAAGCGTCCATGCCCACCGTATCGGTCAGAGCGATACCGAGGTCTCCGCGATATTCCCCGACCCAGTTTTCGAGCGCCATCTTTTGGAAATCCCTCAGCCTGTACCCGAAGGCCTGGTGGGCCTGCAGGTATTCGTGGGCCATGGTGCCGATGGGGACCAGGCCATGCCGGCGGGCCAGGTCGACGTTGCTGGTACCCCGGAAAAATTCCGGGACCTCGCGGGCAAAGGTCGTAACCACCTCTTCCTGCCACCCGCGACATGCTCTTCGCCTCGTCCCGAAATCATAGAAGACATAGGGGTGGCGAAGGGCAGGTTCCCGGCCGAACTCCTTGAGAAGCCCGATCTTTTCGCGCAGCCTCCCGCGGCCTTCTTCAAAATGTGCGGCCCCACCGGTCCCCCGGAAGTAAACCTCCGAGACAATAGCCAGCACGAAGATCTCGAAGAGCATCACGTGCATCAGCGGACCGCCGGCCACGATTTCAATCGAATCCGGATCGCTCCTGGAGACTTCCGTGCGGATGAAGCGTCCCCGGAACTGGAAAAGATCCAGGTAATCCACCAGATCGGATTTGATGAAACGAAGCTTCGCCAGGTAATCGAGTTCCTCGGGGCGCATGCGCAGGGTGCAGAGGTGATCTATCTGCGCATCGATCTCCTGCTTGAAGCCGGAAATCGGCGCCGCGGGCCTGTTGCGGCACTTGAACCGGTATTCTCCCGCGGCCCCCGGGAACTGGTGCAGGAAGGCCTGAAGCATCGTGAACTTGTAGAGGTCGGTATCGAGCAGGCTGTCGATGATCGGTGTGAAGTTCATGGTAATACTCCTAAAAAAGAAAAGAAGCGGGAAGCGAGGAGCAGGGAGCGGGAAGCGGGAAGAACCGCGCCCGACATCTTTTCTTCGTTTCCGTGTGTCCACGGTCGTTGCAAAACCGCGGGTAGCGAGCGGTTCAGTCAAGGCTCAGCCTGAACACATCGCACCCGGTGCGGTAATAGAGCCCCCGGGCAGGGCAAAAAGCCGCATTTCCAAAGTGGCGGCCGGATCGAGGATTTTCCGGGTTTCGGTTCCCTTGATGTTCCAGACCGATACCTCGCCCTCTTCGAAAATGGCGACCGCGATACCCCTATGCGTCACGGCCACAGGGATGTCCGCGACATCCTCGGTGGAGGAACTGGTTACTTCGTATCCGGCCGTCAGTCCTTCGAATAGCGTGAAGGACGATACAGAAGCGGTTTCCGGCATAGCCGCTCACCAGGTGATAATCTCGCAGCCCCACGGCACGATGAATGAGCACCGCGCAGTCCCCTTCCGGCTGCACTATGACTGGCGCGCCCGGACAGTCCGTGACCGCGAAACCCTCAAAGAAACGGGTCCAAAGCAGATTCACGGGCCAGGAGTGTTTGATGGACAAAAAAGCCGAAGCGCCCGGGCTTTCGAGGCCAATTTCCGTAAGTCCGTGTTCATTTAGACTGCTTAGGGCAAAAACCCGGTTGCCCCGGGCCAGGAGTCTTTCCGCCAGGCAGGGCAGCGGCGCCATAATCGGGCCTGGAGGCGCCGGGTCGCGCTCCGCGGTCACAATGCGCCCACTTATCCCCTGGCCGGCAAGTTCGAGCAGCACAAAACCGACGCCGTGCCTGACCAGGCAGGCCTGATTATCGATAAGGCGTCCCAGCGCATCCGGCGGCAGACCGGGGAGCGGTTGCCTCCGTTGGAGATCGCAAGCGCTCAGTCCTCCCGGTCCTTCGAAAAGAGCCACCCCATTGGGGGTAACATACCTTATCCGGCCAGGTAGTGTGAGGGTTCGCTCATGTTTGAGCAAACCGGAACCGGCGGCGAGGGCGCGAAACGTTCTCAGGGCGACTGCCGGCACCGCGGAAATCGTCGCACTGGGTGGAGCGCAGCGCTCGCCTTTTTCAAACACCCCTTCATACCAAGCCGCAAGAGGTTTGGGAATCACGGAAAAATCCCGCACCGCTCCGTTTAGTTTCACTCTGCTGTCGAATACGGAGGCGTTGGCCCGCATTCTGGCTTCCATGTCCCCCCGCCTGAAAGGTGAAGGTCTTTACCAGCGGCACGCCCGGGGCCGCCTCCATGCAAAACCCGACCATCCGGTGTTGCCTGTCGCACACGATATCGATGGGGGCAACGATAGAAGGATGGCGAATTTTGGAAAGAAGCCGGATTTTTTCCTCCATCCCCCTGGCCCGCGCACCGGCCGAATCGAGGTAGAGTTTGAACACCAAACCGTCTTTTAAATAGACCGCCCCTTCCCCACCCGTGGCCAGATGGTCGCGGGGAAGAAGCAAAATCTCCCCCTTTCGGGGAAGAATCACCCGGATGAGCTCATTGGGATTCATTCCCTTCCTCCAGCCAGACACATGCCATTGCCAGATCGTCACGAAGCCTGCGGTAGCTTTTACTAAAGCCCGAAAGCGTTTTACGCATTCGCCGCTTTACGAATCCGCCCCTGGCGTTTTTGAACGCCAGAAGCTCTCCCACGACCTCTCGCAAAACTTGTAACTTTTGCTGATGCCTTGCCCGCGAGATTCCGGGCTAGGCTTTTTAAGCACTTACCTTTCGCATAAGTTATTTGCAAAACTAGATTGTTTTTGCTATATCTTTTGCAATACCAACATCGCATAAGGGGATGCCGCATGACAAGAGTGCAAGAACTCGAACAGGAAGTCAGAAAACTTGCTCCGAGCGAGCTTGCAGCTTTTCGCAAATGGTTCGAAGACTTCGATTCGGATCAATGGGACAGCCAGATTGAAGAGGATGCCCTGACCGGCAAACTTGACCGCCTGGCCCAAAAGGCCCTTGCGGATCACAAAGCAGGAAAGACGAGCGAAATTTGAGGCCTAGACGCTTCTCACCCTTCGTTACACTTTAAGAAGATTGGCAAATACCGGGAGGTGCGTGTTGGCGTTCACTTCAGGGCGCTTGCTATGGAAGTCCCGGAGGGCCTGCTTTGGTTTTGGATTGGAGGCCATTCCGAATACGACAAGATTTTGAGGTAACAAGGACCAGCATGAAGATAGGTTATGCTCGGGTATCCACTGAGGAACAAAACACGGAAATTCAATTTCAAGCTCTCCAAGCCGCAGGCTGCGGCCGCATTTTTCAAGAGAAGCTATCCGGCAAAAACCGTAACCGTCCCGAACTGGAGCGGTTACTTGATCAGCTCCGGCAAAACGACGTTTTGGTGGTCTGGAAGCTTGACCGGCTGGCCCGCTCAACCAGGGACCTGCTTGATATCGTTGAAGAGATCATGGGAGCCGGGGCCGGCCTCCAATCTCTTTCAGAACCATGGGCGGATACAACCGGTTATGCCGGGAAGATGGTTCTCACCATCTTTGCAGGCATTGCGGAGTTTGAGCGGGATCTTATCCGGGACCGGACGTCAACCGGCCGGGTCGCGGCAAAAAAACGCGGCGTTCGATTTGGCCGACCCTTAAAGCTCAATCCTGAACAAAAGGAGCTGGCCGCCCAGCTTTTTGAGGAAGGCAAATCAGCCAAGCAGATTGCCAAAACCTTCAACGTCCACCCAGCGACTATTTATCGGATCAAAGGATGTATAGCTTCAAGATTCTTTAACGCTACGGACGAAATAGATGGACGGTAACGGGTTTATAACAGGATATTCGGACTTATCCCTTCGCGTCCTCGGTCCTCTGTCCAGGACGTGTAGGGTCGTTCATCCGCTGATGGTTGCTCACTTCAACCTTGATGGCGATATCTCGGCCGTGCTTCCTTATATCAACGCTGTTGCCGAAGGGGCGATTTTCTATGAGCAGCCCGTCTTTATAAAGTTCAATCTCGACGGCTTCCTATGTGGCCTTCATCCAACCGATGGATCGGCTGGCCTTTTCGAACATCACGCCCAGGCCAGTGAATTCCTTGGACGTCTCGTTGCTTTCATAAATGAACTCCACCAGCGCAAGGACTCGATCAGGCCGAATCCCGGGAGGCGCAGATATGCGCCCATACTTGAGATTCTCAAGCTCCTTCCCGGCAGCAACTGCATGGAGTGCGGCTACCCCGGCTGTATGGCGTTTGCCGCCGCTTTGAGTAGACAGGAGGCTTATCCCGTCCAGTGTTCAGGGCTTGGTCCTCCCCTTCAGCAGAATGTAGTCTTCCCCGTCTATGACGCTCAGGGAAATCTTGCCAGAACCGTTTCAATAGATGTTGATGCTGGAAGGGCGTTGAAGGAAAAGCAGGCACATATCACCAGGCTCGAAAATGAATTGGTGCGGCTGACACGGATCGACCAGCCCGCCGGAAACAGCGCCAACGGCTCCCTGCCCGCACCCTTAACCAAACGGGAGATTCAAGTGCTCAGTCTCATGGCGCGAGGGGCCTCCAATACCGAAATCTCGAATTTACTCAAAATCAGCCATCACACCGTCAAAAGCCACGTCATTCAGATCTTCAACAAATTGGGAGTAGATGACAGGACAGAAGCTTCCGTCTGGGCAGCCAGGAACTCCTTGATCTGATGGCCGTCGTCCTCTTCCCGGCCACTCCTGAAAAAAGCATCGAAAAATAGTCTCCCTCCCCCAAATGGGGGATTTCATACCGTCTACCATATGCAAACTTTCTCAGCGGGATTCGGGCAGATCGAAAGAAAATATTTCCAGGGTCGCTTGGAGGGTTATCCACGGCCTGCGAATCTTTGGGCGGCAATGTGTGGCACTCACGCCATTCGAACGAACCGAGGAGCAGGAAATCATGCATCAGATAAGTCATTTGGAAATTTATCGGTTACTGCGAAAATCGAACTGCGGAAAATGTGGTATGCCTTCATGCCTTGCGTTTGCGGCGGCGGTCATGCGGGGTGAAAAAGGACTGGATCAATGTCCTTATGTCGAAGGCAGCGTGTTGGAGCAACTCAAGGTTACACCGCATCCTCAATCCGCCATTCAGGATGAGTGGGACAAAACACTCAGGCAACTACGAGCACAGATTCAGGCCGTCGATTTTGCCGAGGCCGCTGAAAGGCTGGGAGTTTCTCACTCCGGCAACACATTGACGGTGAGGTGCCTCAGCAAAGATTTCCATATCGATCAGAGGGGCAATGTCAGATCAGACCGCCATTTGACACCATGGTTGACCGTTCCTCTGCTCAACTACGTAATTCATGGCGCCGGGAAAAAAATCGCAGGAAGGTGGGTCCTGTTCAAGGAATTGGACGGCGGGGCCGACTGGGGGAGACTCTTTGCCCAAAGATGCGAGAAGCCGTTGAAGAAACTCATCGATAACGACATTGACCTTTTTGAAAACATCATCGACATCTTTGATGGAAAGCCAATTGAGGATAGTGCGCCTTGCGATTTTTCGATTGTCATTCATCCATT
>JARLHP010000230.1 GCA_031292195.1 Syntrophobacteraceae bacterium | reverse complement strand
CACCCCGCTCCTACAAAAAACCCCCGATTGGCTATTCTCGGACAGCCTCCCAGGGAGCCTATCGGAGAGTTCATAGATTGTGCCGTGCTATCGGTTGTCTGCTCATCCTGACCAAGGCGCGACTTTCTCCAGGGCTCGGCTCCGAGTCGGATTGATTTGCACCGGGAGGTATCATGGAACAAAGGTTTATTCTGGAAAAAGAGAGTGTTGTACTCGACAGTCAAACCGGCCTCATGTGGCAGCGAGGCGCCTCCACCGCCAGAGCAGTGTGGAAAGATGGATTGGAGTACATCGAGAAGCTCAATGCGGATAGTTTTGCCGGATACAACAATTGGCGCTATCCCACTGAAGACGAACTGGCCAGTCTGATCCTGCCCGAAGAAGATCGGAGGAGCGGCCTCTACATCGACCCGGTATTTGAAAATCAGCGCAACTGCTGGTCGTCGAGCAGGCATGAGGGCCACCGGCACGAAGCGTGCTATGCCGATTTCTATTATGGCGATATGTATCTGGTGGAGGAAAACTACGCCAACCTGTTCGTGCGAGCCGTTCGCACCCGGGATACCGCTTGATTTCGGAAAGTTGCAATACTTGCCGCAATCCCACCGACCGCCGTTCCGCCCGGGTTGCGGGTGATGCGCTTGCCGTCCTTCTCTATCAGCCGGAAATTCCTCAGAACACCGGAAACATCGCAAGGACCTGCGCGGCCACCCACACGCCCTTGTATCTGGTCGGTCCGCTGGGTTTTCACATTGCCGACAAGTATCTCAAACGGGCCGGCCTTGATTACTGGCCATATGTTCGAATGAAACAATATTCCGATTTCGATACAGCCCGTCGTGATATCACCCACTCGCGTCTGGTTTATTTCTCGGCCCATGCGGCGAAGCACTATTATGATTTTTGCTTCAGGCCCGGAGATTGTCTGGTTTTCGGGCCTGAAACCAGAGGCCTGCCCGGTGAACTGGTTGTCTCTTACCCGGGAGATATGGTAAAAATCCCCATTGACAGGGCCAGGGTTCGAAGTCTAAACCTTGCGACCTCTGTGGGGATTGCTCTTTTTGAAGCTTTGAGACAACTAAAACACAACTAAGAGAAGAATCGCTTTGCGCCGGTTTTGTTCCGGCGCAGCGAAAGGCGCGGCGCCAGTGGTTTTCCGTCAGGCATCATGTTCGATTGGAAACCCCCATGAAGCGAAATGACGAAATCAAGCACAGTCTGTATGAGCTCTATCCTGAGATAAAAAGATTGGGACTATACCCGGCCGTACTCCAGAAAGGCAGGAGATTCTGACTCCTGCTTTTCAAAAGCAAGGACTGCTTGAAACTATATCCGCCCCTTAGCTCTTGCCTCCTTGTTCAAGGCGAAGAGAGTGATTCCCGCCCCTTTTACCCCGAATGGGAACCGCTGGTCCGGCGCGCTGTGTCGGCAGCAAAACGCGAGTTGGCGGCTTCGCATTCAAAGTTACCCCGTAAAAAGTCGGGGCCTTCGTCTCGGGAGTCTGCTCACATGGCACATATCGAATGGAAAGGCGCTATATGGGAAGCGTATTACAGTAGCCTCTCCATCCCGGAACTGCTCACTGTCCTCAAGGGCTATGGTCCCATGGAGGTCCTTCGCTTCGAGGTTTCCGGACGTTTCAAAGGACAGTTGAGCCTCTGCCTGACCGAAGATGGAACTAAGGAAATCACCCTTTATCACCTGGAAGTGTGCGGTCAAAAACGGGCCGGGAGCGGCAGGGAAGCTCTCCGGTGGATCAGGGAAACCTTCCGGGGAACCATCTTTCTGGAATTCCCCAATTCCCCCGACCCGGAGACAGGCTTTCACCCAACCATGCCGTTCTGGTTTCAGATGTACCGGGAAGGTTTGGTTGACGCGCTCGATTGCGAAAACTTTTATTTGACTCCCCAGGCGACAACCGAGCAGATAAATGAGGTGCGGGAGCACATTATGTCCGTTCTGGACCGGGGAGGAAAGGCCTGAAAATGCCAAGAGATGTATTTTCCAAAAGACTCGAGCGTTTTCGCGCAATCATGGAGGAGCAGGGACTCGATGCTTTCCTGGTTGCTGTCCCCGAAAACCGGTGTTACCTGAGTGGGTTCGAAGCCGAGGATCTCCTTCTGACCGAGAGTTCCGGTTGCCTCCTCATCACCCGGACCGAACAGTTCCTGCTGACCGACCCGCGCTACGAAGAAGAAGCCAGGACCGAAGCCCCCGATTTCAGAGTTGAGATTTATTCCACCGGACTCAAGCAGATTTTGCCCGACCTTTTTTCGCAACTCAAATGCCAAAGGCTGGGAGTCGAAGAACATTTCCTGACACTCAGCAGATACAGGGACGTGAAGGATGGACTGGCCAGTGTCAGACCATCGGCTGAGATTATCTCTTTGGAAGACATGGTCGAAAAGCTTCGGATCGTAAAAGATGCCGAGGAAATCGAAAAAATCCGCAACTCCATCAGGCTGACGGAAAAGGCCCTGAACACTGTCTGGAACGCGCTTTCCACCGGCAGGACCGAAATAGAAATGGCCTGGCTGATCGAAAGAACGATCCGGGAGTCCGGGGGCCAGGCTGTTTCGTTTCCGCCCATTGTGGCAGCCGGTCCAAACGGTGCACTGCCCCACGCGGTGCCCACCGGGCGCAAAATCTCCCCCGGAGATGCGGTAATCCTGGACCTTGGCTCAAAACTGGCGGGCTATTGCTCGGATATGACCAGGACGTGGGTGGCAGGCACCCCCGCCCCACGATTGAAGGAAATATACAAGGTGGTCCGCGACGCGCAGCTCGCCGCGCAGGATAAGATCCGGCAGGGAATCGATTCGGTGACGGTCGATTCGGCGGCGCGCGACTTAATCGCCCAAGCCGGATACGGCGACCGTTTCGGCCACGGTCTGGGACACGGAGTGGGCCTGGCGGTTCACGAAAAACCGGGCCTGAGGAAAGTTAACCCCACCCTGCTCGAAGAAAACATGATAGTTACCGTGGAACCGGGTATCTACCTGCCGGGACTGGGAGGAGTGAGGCTGGAAAACATGGTTCGGGTTACCAAAACCGGATGCGAGATCCTGACCCGGGAAGAGCTTTTTTATGACTTTTAAGCGCAGAGGGTCAATTTTTTTCGAAGGAACCATTCCTCAGGGAAAAGATTATGCGGTTTGTCTTTTCTTCCATTTCCGGGATGATTTCCACAAGAGCTTTAAGAGAAGTTAATATTTTTTTGGTCTGCTGTTTGTGGGGTATCTTCAGATCCGGATGATCCAAAAATTTGATTATCCGTTCAAGCTCCGTGAGCTTATCAACGGTAAATTCCATATAGGCGAGCTTTGGCCACACCGCTTTGAGGTCATCGGGCAGATGCGCCAGCCTGTGCGCAAGTTTTTCGTTTGTGCCAAGCCATAGCGAAATTTTCAACCGCTCGAGCAGCGACCCTATCTCCTCGCGGCTCTCTTCCCACGCATCGCTTTCAAGCAGCAACTCCTGCCATTTGGGCGCGATCTTGTTATCCACCCATTTTTCGCCAATAGCAGGCATTAACGCCGCGTCGGAAAGCTCCGCCTGCTCGGCGATCAGCTTTTCGCACAGCCCCGCCAGCCCGGCAGGACATCTTTCACCCGAACAGTTGGCTTCAACCAGCTTGCTCAGCCGGTCCAGGATGACAATCTTGTTTTCAATTTCCGGACAAGCCAAAGAAATTTCCGACTCCCACTGTTCCCGCAGAAAGCTGAGCTCCGCGTTTATGGCGGAGAAAGCAAACCCCAGCTTGATAAGCGTGTTCCGCAATTCGTGCGCCAGAACGTTGCAACTCTGCAGCCGCTGGCGGGCAAGTTCCTGCTGGGCTTCGGAAAGAGTCTCCCGGATGTGGAGCGAAAGCAGTTGAGTGCCAAGGGTTCGCGACAGTTTCTTGATGACCTTTGTGGAATTATCCCCTTTTTTTATGCAGTCTTTTTTGAAGTGAATTTTTATTACCGCGACCACCAGGTTTTGACACTCTTTCCAGATGGGCTGTCCCCGATAGTCGACAGGGAATTGGAGCTCGGCGGCATGGTCCCCGTAAAGATAGGTCCGGTTAATGAGGACCGGCTCCATGTGATGGTAATCTTCGGCTTCGTTGGCAAGCTGTTTTCGAACGCTCCGGCCGTCCTGGTTAGGATCGTCGGAAGTCCAGCTCTTGCCTTTTTCGACACACCAGGCCATAGCTTCCAGCAGGCGGCCCGGCTTGTCTTTATAGTCTTCCCAGCACTTTCCGGGATGATTGTAATCGGAGAACTCGTTGATGCCCCACAGGATTTGGCCGCTGGCCTGGTCACGGGCGCCGGAGGTGACGCGAACAGTACGCAACTCGGGCATAGGGCCGATTCTGTAGATTGTTCCCTTGGTCGCGTTGCTCAAACACAGAAGAATTGTTTCAATCATGTCCTTGCAGGTTTGCTCAAGGACACCGTCGCCTATGATCATCTCGCCCCTCTTCGGAACAGCCCCGCTAAAAGTTGTATCCCGAAACCCGCACTTTGGTCAACTGCCTTTTTGCCATCCTGATACGTCCCCGACAAAAGGGGCAACCTCGCGAGGGCTTCGGCGGCTTCACACACTGTATTCCGGATGGACACCCACCTGCTGAAAGCGTAAAATTCCGTTCACTCGATTTGCACTGAACCTGGAAGGGAAACATATGCGATTTAGTGAAAAAATCTCTATCGTCCCGGCTGCGCTACTAACGCTGTTCCTTGCCATCCTCTTGGTTCCGCCGCCGGCACGGGGCGATGTGAAAAACGGAAACGATCCAAGGATACTTTGGGCCTTCGGGGCCATGCAGGCCTCATCCCGGCAGCCTCGGGCCGTGCCTGTAACCTCCGGGATGGTCCTTCGCTCCGGCGATAAACTCAAGATGATGATCCGGATCAGGGACAAATGCTTTGTCTATCTGATTCACAAAGATTCACAGGGAAACTTCTCCATGCTTTTCCCGTACAGCCCCAGACAGTTCGATTCCGCCTGCCGGGTAGACCGTAGTTACTACGTACCGGAAGGGGACGCCTGGTTTCAGCTGGATAAAAGGACGGGAAAGGAGACCTTCTACCTCATCGCCTCAGACCAACGTCTGCTCGATATCGAGTACACCTACCAGAAGTATGTATCCAGCAAAGGAGCGAACGATAAGCAGAACCTGGCCGGAGAGATGCTTTCGGAACTCGATGGTCTGACCCTGCACCATTTTGCTTCCTCCAGCCGGGCCGGCGAGTCTTCCGGCCAGGGCGAGCTCGTGCGGGGTTTCGAGAGGGCGGAGGGCGCCGACCCTACCGACATAACGAGACTGGCAAGGGAGATTTCATTCAATAATATCTATTCGCAAACATTCGTAATCGATCATAGGAGAGCGGGTGAATCGGTGAATCGGTGAATGGAAAGGGCCCCTTCCATTCGCCGACTTGGCGATTCACCGATTTACCAACTTCAGAGCAGCTTTCCGCCCATTTCCGCGACCCGGGACCGCTCCCCCTTTGTCAAAACGATGTGGCCGGAGATCTCCTCGTTTTTGATCCTTTCCACCAGGTAGGTCAATCCATTGCTGCTGACATCCAGGTAAGGATTGTCGATTTGTTCCGGATCGCCGGTGAGCACAATTTTTGTGTCCTCCCCCACTCGGGTGATAAGCGTCTTTATCATGTGGGGAGACAGGTTCTGCGCTTCGTCACAGATTATAAACTGCCGAGGTATGCTTCGCCCCCGTATGTAGGTGAGCGCCTCCAGATCGAGAATTCCTTTCCGGACAAGGTCCTGGAGGGCGTCGAAAGGGTCCGGGCAGTTTCTGAAAAGAAATTCCAGGTTGTCATAAATGGGCTGCATCCAGGGCCGGAGTTTTTCTTCTTTTGTGCCGGGCAAAAACCCCAGGTCGCCTCCCATGGGAATGACCGGACGGGTTATGAGAAGCCGGCTGTACGCATTTTCTTCCAGGACCTTTTCGAGTCCCACCGCAAGGGCAAGCAGAGTCTTGCCCGTTCCGGCCCGGCCAACCAGGGTCACGACTTTAATCTGGTCGTTTAGAAGAAGCTCGAAGGCAAATTTTTGCTCTTTGTTGAGGGCCTTGATTCCCCAGCAGCTGGCCTCGCCATGGGCAAGAGGCAGCAGAGCCCCCCGAAAATAGCGGGCAAGCGCCGACTGTGAAGGATTCTCGCTGGATTTAAGGAGCATGAACTGATTGGCGGAAGCATTGTACTCACGGTGGTTCAGCCCGCCGTCTTTGTAAAAGCCGTCGAGTTCCTGCGCCGACACATATGCTTCGCCCACGCCGGAGTAAAACTGATCGTAATCGACCTTGTCGTTGTAGAAATCCTCCGCCCGAATCCCCAGGACGTCGGCCTTGATCCTCAGATTGAGGTCTTTGGTTACCAGAGTGACCGGGTCACTGCCGGACAAGCTGAGATTGTAAGCTACGGCAAGAATCCGGTTGTCATATTTTCCCGGGTCCAGACCCTGCGGAAACTCCTCCGTGCTCGAATGATTGAGTTCGATGGTCAGCCGTCCGCCACCAGGCAGATCAACGCCTTCGGAAAGCCGGTTGGATTCCCGAAGCGTGTCCAACTCCCTGGAAACAACCCGGGCATTTCTGCCGATCTCATCCTGCCGTTTTTTCTGGTTGTCTATTTCCTCGATTACGGCAAAAGGGATCACCACATTGTTGTCTTCGAACGTGAAAATAGCGTTCGGATTATGGAGCAGGACATTGGTATCTATCACATAGGTTTTGCGCATCGATGCCCTCCAGGACCTGCCCCGCAACCCGTCCGGGCAGGTTCGGAGCAAGCCAGTACTTTGCCGGTCGGTCAAAAATAAAGGGGCGGTAGACTAGAGATCTTGGCGGTATGTAAACTGTTTCGAGGCGAAAATGGAAGGAGAATCAAACGAACTCGTCATAGGAAAGACACTTGTCGCCAAAACGTAACATTTAGCTGGGCTGGATTGACAGGTCCATGTTGGGAAAGGCCGCGCCAGCGGCCATTCCAGCGTATTTTAGTTGCTCACACAACGTCGATGTCGATGTGGTCCGGGAATTCCCCGAAAAGATCGCTTCTATTCAATTCGCCGCGAGGATTGAAAAAACGCATATTGCCATTCTGGCGGCAAAGCCAAAATTCCCTGGCGCCTGTTTCGAAATAGAGAAATCTCTTCTCCTCCAGTTCGGCCGCGGTATTCGATAGAGACTCTATTTCAACCACAACTTCGGGGGATTCGGGGAGAACAACATTGCGCACCCCATGTTTTTTGATGAATAAGGGGCTGCGCCAGACAACATCGGCAACCCTGGTTCCCCGGGAGGTTTGAATGGGGCATTCGGTAGATGATATACCTTGAGTCACATGTCCATTAAACCACCTGGTTATTAGCGCCTGGTACAGGGAATGAGTGTCCGAAGCCGGAGCCATCATAATCTTTCCCCACTCGTTGGTTTCGATCTTGAAAGGCAGGTCTTTGAGGCTTGGATGTTCAATCACTTCACGCCATTCCATCTTATGTCTCCTTTCCCAAATTCCTGGTGACGCCGACAGCTTTTGATTGGGATGGGACCTTGAGGGGGAGGGCGGGCGCCAATGCTGTTGAGTTAAGAAATTCCAAGCTTTTCCCGCCTGTCTGAGCACCACTTGATCTGCGACCCCTCACGGGGTCGTCTCCTTCTTTTCGTTCCTTTCCGGGGGTATCGGCCTCCGGCCTCAACCACCGGCTTATGGCTTTGATCCCTCCGGGATCATGATCGTGGCTCGAAAAGAGCAGCACCGATTCCAGTTGAGTCGCTTAACTCAACAACATT
>JARLHP010000229.1 GCA_031292195.1 Syntrophobacteraceae bacterium | reverse complement strand
GTTCCCAACGTGGCCCGCGAGGCTGCGATAGACATCGCGCTTTCCAACTCGTTTGGCTTCGGGGGAACCAACGGGACGCTCGTCTTCAAAAGGTGGTCCGGGCAATAGCCCCACCCGCTATATTGCCGCTATGCCGGAGATTACGTGGGAGTGTCCCGGGTCCAGGCCCGCCAACCTATGCTGGTTGCATAGGTCCGCCCCCACCGCGTCCTGATCTTGCTGGTTGGGCGAAGCTCTTGTAGGTTGGGCTAAGCGAAGCGCAGCCCAACACAAACCAAGAACTTTTCAAAGTCGAGCAGGGTGGCCAAAAGCGTAGCGTTGCCCACCCGGAAGTTCCTCATCGGGGTGACCGTCTAAAGACCGAGTGGGCGCGCTACGATGGATTGCACTGCGATTTCCATTGTTTAGCATCGACCATCAAGTGGTCGGTCCGCCTTGCTGCGATCACACCGAGCCAAGCGCCTTCGCTACATCCGTCATGCCGGTTTTGAGCTCGTTTCGAGAATCATCGATCATTTTGCGGGTGATGTTGAATTTTTTGAAAACGGGGTCGGATTCCGGATTGAGGGTCTTGGTGTGGTGGCCGTCGTCTTGTTTGGAAAAAGTAGCCGCCAGAGTGTCGGCAATGTAGACCAGGGAGGCAAGCTCCTCGTATTTCCCGGCTTTTTCCGGGTTGTGGTGATTTTCGATGGCCGCCACTATGTCCGGGGGAAATTTCCAGTTGCGGGAGATGATGGCGCCCAGTTCCTGGTGATCGATTCCCAGCGCCCGCCGCTCGGTCCTGATGATGTCGGTCTCGCCCCGTATTTCCCGCAGGTTGGAGTGAAGGTAAATCTTGGCGTAGAGACTGAGTATGGTGATGCCGATATCGTGCAGCAGGGAGGCGGTATAGAGTGTGAGGACCGGGGCGTGCTGGAGCTGGCGCGCCACTATTTCCGAGAGGAGCGCCGAGTTTACGGAATGTTCCCACAGTTCCCGTTCGTCCTGGGAGTTGCCGGGGCCGTAGTAGAGCGTGGCGCAGGCCGCGATCACCACCTGGAGAAGCCGCCTGTCGCCCAGAAGCAGGATTGCTTCCCGCACGGTGCGGACTCCATATTGCCGGCCGTAATAGACCGAATTGGCCATCCTCAGGATTTTTGCCGCGATTGCCGGGTCGTAGGAGATTAGTGCCTCGATCTCCCTTACGGGGGCCATGGATTTAACGAGGGAGACGATTTTCCATGCAACGTCTGGAAAGGGCGGAAGCCTCTCGGCCGCGGCAATGATGTCTTTGATCAGCAATTCATAATGAAGAGCGTCAATCTCGTGTCCACTCAACTCTCTTACCATGGATGAATCCTTGCTGTTTGCTGCAAAAGTACCGTAGCTGCAAGGCCCTCCCGCGGGAAGGGCAAGGCTGAAGACCGAATGCCCCCCTTCGGGGCCGCCGGCCCGCTTGCGGATATCTGCCTCCTGATCTGTTATCGGCGTATGCTATACAAAACTTTAATCTTTTTTTAAAAAAAGAATTCTATTTTTTTATGCTTTCCCGGCAGCAGGGAAAGAAAAGCGATCTACGGCACGGTTCACCGTGTACTCGATCGAGATTGAACCCAGGACGATCAAGACCGTCACCGAGCAGGCGATCGCCAGGAAGGCTCCCATGCCTGCGGAGCGAATAATCCTGCCTGCGTACATAACGTATGGCTGATGCAAAAGGTAGATACTATAGGAATAAACCCCGGTTTTGGCAAGCGCCTTTCCAGGGCCGGGAAGCCGGTCCAGAAGATAGGCCAGGTGGATCATCACCACGGACAAGCCCAGCGAGGTAAGGCCGTAGGAGAAAAAATAGAGGAAATTGGGCTGGTAGAAGAAAAGGCCCAACCAATAAATGAATATGCCGGCCAGGAGCGCTTTCCAGGATAGCAGGCGCTGGAGCGTCCAGTCAGCCCTCTCGGCCATCAGCTTTCCCAGGACCATTCCGGCTGCGAATTCCCATAGCCTGCAGACAAAAAAACCACCCATTTCGTAATATCCGTTCGCCTGCAGCACGTCGTTCAGGATGTATCGCGAGGCCGCGCTGAGCACCATGCACAGCACCAGGTATTTAGTCCAACCCATACGCTCCAAGAGCTTATAAAGGAGGGGGTAAAAGATATAGAGTTCGATCAGCAGCCCCATGAACCACCAGGCCGGCACCAGGTAGAAAAACATCTTTTCCACGGGATAGACCCTGTCGCCCAGGAAGCTCAATAGGAACCGGTAGTCGATGTGGTTTTGAATAACGGTAAATGGCGAAACGAGGAAGATGATGTGGGCGACCCAGTAGACCGGGAAAAGCCTGGTCAGCCGCCGCCTGTACCAGGTGGTCCACGGGGCCCTGGATGGGCCCCGCTTTACCAGCGCGTAGGTGAGGCCGAATCCGCTGAACAGGATGAATACGCCCACGGCCTGCGGCCCTCGCTGAATGATGGCGGCCATAATTCCCGCCGCGGCATGGCCCAGCTTTACGAGGGTGGAAAGCTTAGCTGCGGGCCGCATATAATCGCCAAAGGATCCAATCGTTATCGGCCACGGGATCTGTCCGCTGCCGTAGGCCAGCAGGCAGTGATAGAGCGCAATCCACAGGACGGCCAATCCCTTGACGCTGTCCAGCCACTGAAATCGTACTCCACCAGCCTTGCCGGCAGCTCCCTTCATGATTCGCCCCCCCGTCTAAAAGCAACAAATCCACCACAGAGGCACGGAGGCACAGAGGAAATTCATTTTTGTCCGGCCGGGAGACGGCGGCCGGTCAAAAGGCCTGCGCCTTCGGCTGCCACATGGTCAATTGGCCTTGCGTTTTATTCCTTACTTTTAAAAGCAAAAGTTTTGTTATGGTGAGAACCACGGCAGGTCCGCCCTTCTGGAGCTGATTTTGCCCGGCCGCCGTCTCCCGGCCGGGCAAAAAAAAGTCCCCTCTGTGCCTCCGTGCCTCAGTGGTAGATTTTGAATTTACCCCTGGAGTCTCGGATATCCCCCGCGCGCCATCCTCCCGCGCCATCCCCCGCGTTAGTCTTCCCCTGCGCTACCCCAACCCGGCTTGCGCCATCAGCCTGGCCAGCACCTTTTCCGCCGCGAAAAATTCCTGCGCGATCTCTTTTGCCGCTTGGCAACTGCCCTCGTAATCGCTTTCTATGACATCGACCGCGGCAAGAATTTCGTCCATGGACGAAAATCCGAAAAGCCCCTTTCCGGTCGGCAAGAACTTGCTGAACCCGGTTTCCTGGGTGATTACGGGCCGGCCCGCGGCCAGAAAGCACGCGCTTCGGTCGCTGAACCATCCGGTCTTGGGACGAACCACCTGGTCCTTGGTAACCGTAAACTCGCCCCTGGATTTCTGGATGTATTCCCGGTAGCTGTCGATGTCCCTGGAGACCTGCATCGCCTCCGAAGTCCGCCATCCATTTTCCGTAAGAAGGTTGCGCGTCTGCTCGTCGACCAGCGTGGCAAGCTCAAAGCCGACCGATCTGCGCTTGGGTAGATCGATTATCTTCAGAAACTCCCGGTCTTTGGTCCAATAGTATGTTTCGCCCCGGAAGGTCAGGTCCTTGCCCTTGTTTTTCCAGGTCGTAATGGTCGAATAGACCGAGTCGTGCGCCGGAGGGAAGGGGTTTTGCCAAAGGTCCATGAGCACCGGTTGCCTGGTGGGGTGCCAGCACACCAGATCCACGGGCAGGTCGCAGTCGGGCTGCCCCAGGTTTTCGCCGAACGAAAAATGAATGTCGTGGGCCGAAAGGGCGTCCAGGGTCTTCATATCACCTTGCAGCACCTTTACCTGGACATTGAAAGGATCGGATTCCACATAGATCCTTCTGGGGATGGCCATGTGTTCTTCGCGAAGCTCCTGGGAGGCGGTGACGTTAAGAAAGGCGTCCGCTTCCCGGTAGAGCTGGGCCAGTTGGGCTTCACTCATCCCGTAGCATCGGCCCCCTTCGTAGCATCCACGGAAAACCCACTTTCCCGAAAATCCATATTTCTCCAACACCGGGGCCACCAGGTCGATGTTGGCCGATGCGTTCGGGGTCAGCTCGAAGTCTTTCAAGTCGAAGACCCATCTGCTCGAATCCTCCACGTAATAGACGTCCCAGCCCAGTCGCCGCAGCCCCATGAGGTAATGCAAAAACTGGTAGGTCACCCCGGCCAGGGGATACCAGAACATTATTCCGAAGACTATCAGTTTGCCTTTATCTTTTTTTCCTGTTTCCATCTGTGTCCCTTCACTGCCAAAAACCGAAACGATCCGTGTGATGTTTGAAAAAATCTGTTTGGTAAGACCCTTCCACGCCAGCTAATCTTTCTTCACTGCCTCCCGTCATTTGTCAAGAACAAAACCGGCTCCATAAATCTGCTTGCATATTCTTAATATGTAGCCGATAAAACGAACTTTCACAGGAATAGTAACCTTTGGGAAAGGAAGACCCCTATGCGGATAACCTGCCTTGGCGCCTCACGCTGTGTGACCGGTTCCAGTTTTCTGATCGATAACGGGCGAAAATATCTGGTTGACTGCGGACTTTTTCAGGGCGGCGCACAGATGGAGAGGCTCAACCACAGCCCCTGGGGCTTCAATCCGTCCGAGATCGAGGCGCTCTTGCTTACCCACACGCATATCGATCACAGCGGCAGGATCCCCAAGCTGGTAAAAGACGGCTTTAGAGGTAAAATCTATGCCAGCGGCCCGACTGCCGAACTGGCCAAGATCCTGCTTCTGGATTCGGCCCACATCCAGGAAATGGAAGCCGAATGGCAGGGCAGAAAGAATAAGCGCCGGGGAGACTCGGTGGTCGAGCCTCTCTACAGGATCGAAGACGCCGAGAGGTGCCTGCCGCTTTTCGTGCCCGTAAAGGAAGATGAAGTCTTACGCCTGGAGCCGGAGCTGAGCGTTACGTTTCACAACGCCGGCCATATTCTGGGCTCTTCGATTTTGGAAATTGTAAGCGGACCGCCCGGGGGCTCACGCCGGACCGTGTTCACCGGCGACCTTGGATACAAGGGGCACATGATCCTCCGGCCCCCGGCAATCCTTACGGAGGCCGACCTCCTTTTCATCGAATCCACTTATGGAAACCGCAATCACAAATCGCTGGAAGATAGCGAAAAAGAGTTGCTGAAGGCCATCCGCTACAGCCATGAGCACAATGAAAAAGTACTCATTCCGGCTTTCGCCGTCGAGCGTACGCAGGAACTGCTCTTCATGATCGGCAAGTTTTTCAGGCAGAAGCTCATACCCCCCATGCCGGTATATCTTGACAGTCCCCTGGCGATCTCGGCCACCTCCATATTTCGCCACATGCAGCCATACTTTGACGCCGAGACCAAAGCCCTATTCGACTCGGGAAACGATCCCTTCAACTTCGAACAGCTGGTGTCCACCCGCTCCGCCCAGGAGTCCATGGACATTAACACTCAGACGGGTCCGGCCATCGTGATCGCCGGAAACGGCATGTGCTCGGCCGGAAGAATCCGCCATCATCTCAAGCACAACCTCTGGCGGACGGGGTGTTCGCTGGTGATAGCCGGATTCCAGGCCGCCGGCACACTAGGCAGAACCCTGGTCGAAGGGGCCCGGATGGTCAAAATCCTGGGCGAAAGGGTGGTGGTGCGGGCAAAGATTTTCACCATCGGCGGCCTGTCGGCTCACGCCGATCAAAATGGACTTCTGGAGTGGCTGGGCCACTTCAAAAATCCCGCCCTGCGCGTCTATGTAATACACGGAGAATCCAATGTGAGTGATGAATTCGCCGGTATTGTGAGTCGCAGATTCGGCTTTGAAGCCCATGTACCCTCCCTCGGGGACCGGATAACCGATCAAGGGGTGATGGAGCGCGTCGGAAAGCCCGCAGAGATTATAACCCAAGCACCCCTTTTGGGGGATTACCTCTCGGAGCTTTCACAAAAAGCCGAGGCGCTCAGGACTATTTTGGCCGGCGCGGGCGCTGAGTTGCCCTCTCATGTGCTCCAAAGGATCGAGGACGAAATGGCTTCTGCCCGGGCCCATCTGGAGGAGGCTCTGCAAAGCGCCCGGGAGAAGCGGTAGAGCGGTCTTCACCGCCCCCTGGACGAGCTCGACCGCACGCGCGCAAGGCGTGCGGCCAAATCCCGGAGGTGCGGGGGGCAATGTTTTATAGTTAAGCGACTCGACTGGAATCGGTGCTGCTCTTTTAGAGCGACGATCGTGATCCCGGGGGGATCAAAGCCATTAGCCGGGGGGGGGAGGCCGTAAGGCCGATACCCCCGGAAAGGAACGAAAAACAAAAAGACGACCCCGTGAGGGGTCGCAGACCAGAACCATCAATCAAGATCGCGCGGGTGACACGGGCAAGCATTGCCCGTGCCGAAGGCCAAGAGGGTTTCTAGGCTACTGGGCATAAACAGTCCGGTTGCGGCCCTGGGCCTTGGCCCTGTAGAGCGCCGCGTCGGCCGCATCCAGCAGGCTGTCGACCGTATCGTTTTCCTTCCGGCAGGCCACACCGGCACTGAGCGTGATGCAAACCGGTCCGGCCGCCGTTTGCATTTGAGCGCTGCTGACCGCCTTGCTCAACCGCTCATACACCTCCTCTTTGATTACATTGTCTTTACTGGGTGTAATCACCAGGAATTCTTCCCCGCCGTAGCGGCCCACGCAGTCATAGACGCGTATGCTTTCCTCGATGACCCGGACCAGGCCGCAGAGCACCTCGTCGCCCACCCGATGGCCGAAGGTGTCATTGATTTTCTTGAAGTGATCTATATCCAAAAGTCCTATGGTCAACTGCGTGGACTCTCTTTCCGAGCGGATAAACTCTTTTTCGAGCACATTCAAAACAGCCCGCCGGTTCATGGTGGCGGTCAGCGGGTCGTGACTGGCCTCGTAGCTCAGAGCGCTCTTTACCCTGTTCATCTCCGCCTGCATTTCCACCATGCGTTGCCCCACCTTGATCCGGGCGTGCAGTTCGGCGTTGTCGTAGGGTTTGGCTACGTAATCGTTGGCGCCGGCCTCCAGCCCGAAGACGATGTCCTCTTTTTCTCCCTTGGAAGTCAGCATGATTATATAGGGCGGATCCGTTATGTTCATGCGTCTGACCAGTCGGCACACTTCCAGGCCGCTCAGGCCCGGCATGCTCCAGTCCAAAATGGCCAGCCCGGGGGCGTCGGGCTGTTGGAGGGTTTCCCAGGCGCATTTGCCGTCCTCGGCCAGCACAGGGTCGAAACCCCAGTTTTTCAGTACTGCCGACAGGATCATTCTCGAGGTGCGACTGTCGTCGGCAACCAGGATTCTCATAAGATGTCCTTAATCTTTGGCTTTATACCAAATTACGTTCAAGCCTCGCTGCTGCGTCCTCGGACGCGGTTTGAACGAGATGAAACCAATAGCTGCCTCACCTAAGTTCGTCACCCCCGGCAATTTTCAACCCGGGGCTCATGGATTTTAGGCGCCTGCTTTGTCGCCCTGGAACACCCGAAACCATGAAAAGGAGCTGTAGGGCCGGTTCGCTCCGCCCCGCTTTGTATATGTCCTATATGTCCTATATGTCCTAATGCCTCAACTCTATTCTTTTAAGATACAAGGGTGGCGGCTTTGACCTCATGAAACCGTTTGGCCAGCTCGGGGGCAAGCCTTTTCAACTCCTCGATCCCCGCACCCTTACCCGCCATCTCCATGACGTGCGCGGTCCGATGGAAAGCCATGCACCCCAGGTTCGCAGCCTCTCCCTTTATACGGTGGGCATGCTTTTCGGCAAGAGCAAAATCTCCCTTGCTTATGGCTGTCTCCAGTTCCGCCAACTGCTCCGGCATATCGGCCAGAAAGCCCTCTATGACCATTGCGGTCGTCTCTTCGTCTCCCATCAGCCTGTCGATAAGAGCGGCCCTATCGAAGATCACCGCGTCCTCCTCGGGTTCAGCCTCCTCGCCGCCACTGGCTTGCGCCCTGACAGGGGCTTGCGGACTTTCACCGAAGCAGCTTTCCCCCCGGGCCTCGTTAACCGCCTCCTCCATCTCCGGGGGGGACGGCAGCCATTCTTCCAAAGCCTCCAACACCGCAAGCGGGGAAACGGGCTTGGTGACGTAACCGTTCATCCCGGCGGCCAGACATTTTTCCCGGTCGCCCTTCAACGCGTTGGCGGTCATGGCCACTATCGGAACATCAAGATTGCTCTGCCCGGATTTGCCTTCCCTTATCCTCCTGGTGGCTTCGTAACCGTCCATCTCCGGCATCTGGCAATCCATGAAAACCATGTCGTAAGGGACTTCTCTGAGCGCCGTGATGGCTTCGCGGCCATTGGCCACGGCGGCGGCTCTGTAGCCCAGTTTTTTGAGGATGGTAAGCGCCACGGTCTGGTTGATGTGATTGTCGTCCACTACCAGGATGCGGGCTCGATTGCGGCGTGATTGGCTTACGGCGTGGGCGGCCGTTGAATTTATGCGTTTGGGGGCGCTCCATTTCTCTATCAGGCCAAGGGCCTGTGCCAGGCAGTCGTAGAGCTGGTTCTTGCGAATCGGCTTGGGAAGGCTGTCCGCAAAACCAATCTGTTGGAGCCTGCGGCCGTCCGTCAGTTGCCCCAGAGAGGTCAACATGACAAGGACTGTGTCGCTGAGAGCCGAGTCCGATTTTATCATACTTCCCAGGGTCTGGCCGTCCATGCCGGGCATCTGCATGTCCAGGAGGGCCACCCGGTAGGGGGAGCCCTCCTGGACGGCCTCACGGAGAGCGCGGATGGCGGTGTCGCCGCCCTCGGCCTCGGCCGATACGCATCCCCAGGAATGAAGCAGGGTGGTCAGCAGCAGCCGGTTGGTCTCGTTGTCGTCGACGATCAGGACTTTTGTCCCCTGAAGGTCCAGTTGAGGCCCGACCCTTTCCACCACCGTCTCCGCTATTTCGAAAATGGCGATAAAGGAAAAAATGGAGCCTTTGCCCATCTGACTCTCGATGGTCATCTTTCCGCCCATCATCTCCACCAGTTGCCTGGAAATGGCCAGGCCAAGCCCCGTCCCGCCATACTTGCGGGTGGTCGAACTGTCGACCTGGACGAAGGGTTCGAAGATGGCATCGCGCCTTTCGGCGGGTATTCCGATCCCTGAGTCCCAGATGCTGAACCTCAGTGCGACAGACCGCACATCCTCGCTTTCCAACTCGATCCGGATGGACACCTCGCCCTGGTCGGTGAACTTGATGGCGTTGCCGGCCAGGTTGACGATAATCTGGCGCAGTCGCCCCGGGTCGCCCCGCAGAAGTCCAGGTATCCGTGAATCATACATGTAGGTCAGTTCCAGGTTCTTTTCATGCGCCTTTACCGCCATCATGTCCGCGGTGTCTTCCACGATGGAGCGAAGATCGAAATCATGGCTCTCCATGTCGAGCTTTTTGGCTTCGATCTTGGAAAAATCGAGAATATTGTTGATGAGGCAAAGCAGTGCTTCTCCGCTGGAGCGGACCAATTCCGTATATTTGCGTTGTTCTCCGCTGAGTTCGGTATCCAGTAGCAGGCCTGTCATACCGATCACCCCGTTCATGGGGGTGCGAATTTCATGGCTCATCTGGGCCAAAAACTCGCTTTTGGCCCGGTTGGCCGCCTGGGCTTCGATGCTGGCCCTGCGCAGTTGTTCCTGTGTTTTCTTTTGTTTGCTGATATCGACGAAGGTCTCCAGAAGGACTTCCTGATTTCGCAAAGTGATCGGCAGAACTGTCTTGTAGACCGGGATGTGACGTCCATCGGCGTGAATGACGCTCCTTTCCGACCGGTTGACCGTCTTCTTCAGATCGAGCACCGGGCAAAGGTCTTTTCCCGCAGGGCACACGAACTCATAGCAATGCTTGCCTTCAAGCTCTTTGGCCGATGTCCTGCCCATTATAGTGAGAGCCGCCTGGTTGACATCGATGATCTTCTTGTCTTTTCCTATGATCATAAAGCCGAACGGCATGGACTTGATCAGCGTGTCGATGACTTCCAGTGACTGATGAAGCTGCTCTTCGGCCGCTTTGCGTAGGGAAATGTCGTCAATGCACCAAAGCACCCCTTTATTCAAATCGGGGGGCCTGGCGGTGTCCATCGCCTTGCCCGACAAACTGCACCATACCGGCGCCCCGTCCTTTCTCCTGAGCTGGTATTCAATATGCCGCTGTTCTCCCTGGGTCAGGGAGTCGTAATACCTTTCTCCAAAATCCCGGAAATGCTCCTCCGAAAGGTGAATTTTGAGCGCCATCACGCCGCCGATCTCTTCGGGCGAGTCATAGCCCAGGATATCGGCAATCCTTTGGTTTGCTTTGTAAATGAACCTGTATCCCTTCAACAGGAGCATGCCGACCTGGCTGTTCTCAAAAAGCACCCGGAACTCTTCTCCGGTGTCGGTGATTATTTTACCCGTTGCGGTCATCGTTTCTGTGGACTGTACTTCGGCCGGGAGGCAGGTATTCCTCAGATCGTGATCCGTGGTCTTCGTCTCCAGATTGGTCATTGCTCAAATCAGCCTTTCTCAGCCTGTCAAAGCGTTCAAATGCGTTCAGGATCAATAGTGCTCTTTTGCCGGACATGCAGCAGCTTCCCGGTAGATCGGAAAAAAGAGAAGAACTCTTGAGATGCATTTGCAATCGATTGAGAACCCTGCTTGCCCAAATTTAATCTGTCCCGGTGCGGTTTTTGCCCCTTATCTCCACGTCTAACGAGATCAGAGGCCGTTATGCCGGACTGGGGCAAAGGACTGGCAAAGCGGAGCGGAAGAGTGTATAATACCGGGTTGAACCAAAAGTGACTGGATCGTTCTTGTGCGCAGGCTTCTCGGTTGCAGGGGGAAGCGCTGAGCTTGGGGTATGATATCGCCCATGTCTACAATGGCCTTTGACAAAGAGATGTACAACTCGGTTTCGCAGGTGCGGATACTTCCCCCCTTGGTCGATACCCGGCGGATGCTGGAATTAATTCACGCCCAAACGACTAGCCTGACGGAACTCGAAAGCTTTATCAGTTACGATTCCTCGCTTGCGGCCAACCTGTTGATGACCAGCAATAAAAGCTGTTATGGACTGCGCGGTCAGGTCGGCACGCTTTCAAGAATACTGGGGGTCCTGGGCCTGGGCCGGGCAAAATGGATGTGCCTTGTCAGCCTGATGATGAGTTGGCTGGGCACGGAGCGTGTAATCAGCCAGGCTCGCCGGGAGATGCTGTGGAAACGTTCCTTCGTGGCTGCGAAGGTCGCTGTCGAAATAGCCCGAAAACGTCCCTGGGTGAATGTGGAGGAAGCGTTTCTGCTCGGTCTGATTTATGACATTGGCTGGCAGATAATGGCATTGCGCTTCAATGAGCAGTTCGAGGCCATTTTTGAAACTGCTGAGAGAAAAGGCGTGCCCGCCTGGTGGATCGAGGTCTGCTACGGGCTTTCACACGCGGAGATAGGCCGGTATCTGGCCGTGAAACGTGCTTTTCCGGAATCATTCAAAGCCGTCGCCGCATTTCATCATTTTCCGGAAAGATCCGATTCATTCCAGACCGAAGTCACCCTGATTTGCCTGGTGGACGTGCTCGCGCATTCCCGGGAGAATCCGGAAGCGGTAAACGAAGACATCACGCTTTCCCGGTGCAGGAGGCTTTTTATCTCCGAGGAGGAATGGAGCGGTTATCAGCAGAGCCTGGAGCAAATCTGGCGCGAGGCCGACCTGTTGTGGGGGCTGCTGCGGTAGGAATTGTCATGGCCCGGCCCGAGGATGGTACAAAGTGTTTGGGAAACCTGTTGTTTTCTGCTTGACAGCCAAGATTTTTCAACTATATAGCTGTCCGCTTTACCGGACCTCGCCTGGAGATCGCAATCGAAAAGAAAATGGATCGATTTTTTTATTAAAAGCTCTCCGACCTGGTCAAATTTCCAACACAAAAGATTATACTTAGTTCGAAATCATTGCTTTATGCGGTGTTGCCGACCGAGGCCACAGGCTCAAAAGCCGAAGTTACGTTCAAGACGCCTCAAACAGATGGTTTTCACTGCGTCTCACCCATCTTGCAGCGGCTCTCGACGCGCTGGTGTAGGATGGGTGGAGCGAAGTGCAACCCATCAGGCAAATCTTGAACGCAACTTGGTATCAGCCGGCAATGCCAATTTGATAATTTTTGGTTTTCGAATGCGCCTGGCCTGCCTGGCCGGCGAGCATTGAGCAGGAGTCTGCATTCATGGCGAAGGAGAAAAGTTCTCGAGGGCAGTGTGTTCAACCCGAGAAAGTAAATAAAGAAGGCCCTTATCCCTCCATGTGTAAGGAAGGCAAAGGCGTGCGCAATTTTGCCTGTCCGCATTATGACGATTGCCTGGATAAAGCCGCCAAGGGGATGTGGAGTGGTTTTACCTGCAGGGAATGTGTTTCTTACGTGCAGAAGGAAGAGGAAAATCAAAACTGAGTGCGGAAATGAGAAAATGGCGGGCTGCACTATTTTTCTTTGCTGTCGTTGCAGCCTGCATAACAAGCTATGAAGTTTTCGACGTGCGCGCGGCTTTTTTTTGCGCCGCCCTGGGGCCCCGAACAAAAGAAATATTCGGCTTCCTGACTCGCTTTGGGATCTCCACGCCTTATCTGGTGGCCGCGGCCGCGGGGTTTGTCTATTTTAGATTCATCGGCAAAAACAAGGGCCTGGCCAACCTCGCCGCTTTCCTGTTTCTTGCCGTCGCCCTGTCGGGACTTGCCAACGACCTGATCAAGCTGGTCGGCAGGAGCAGGCCCATCCTCCTGCTCGCCAAAGGCTTTTACGGCTTCAAACCCTTTACGGGCAAATATATTTACACCTCTTTCCCCTCGGGCCACGCCAACACCATAGCCTCTCTTTGCGATGGGCTGTATCTGGTCGTGGACCGCTTCAAGTACCTGCTCCTGCTTGTAGCCCTGGCCGTAATGACCAGCCGGGTGGTGGTGGGCGCTCATTTTCCGAGCGACGTATTGTTCGGGGCATACCTGGGGGTGGTGATCACCGGGCTTTTGGCGGAGGGTTTCGAGAAAAGGGGGCTGCGGATAAGACTGCGCTCCAAATCGGAACCGGCGCTAGACCGGGCGAACCCTGATCTCATGTGATGCTTTAGCCGCGGATACGGGACAGATATGCCGATCATGAAAATCAGCAATATGGATTTCTATTATGAAATCCACGGCGAGGGGTTTCCGCTTCTTTTCATAAGCGGCCTGGGGGGCTCCACCTGGGGGTGGAGCGGACAGGTCCCTTTTTTTCAAAATCATTACCGCTGCATACTCTTCGATAACAGGGGAGCGGGGCTGTCGGCAAAACCCCCCGGGCCTTACACCATAGCGGGGATGGCCGAGGATGCGCTCTGGCTGCTGGACGGCCTCAAGGTCGAAAAGGCCTTTGTTTTCTCCCTCTCCATGGGAGGGATGATCGCCCTGGAGCTTGCCCGGATGGCCTCCCGCAGGCTCTGCGCCATGCTGCTGGGCTGTACGCATGCGGGCGGCAGCGTCCATGTTCCCCCTTCGCCCGAAGCGGTCTCGCTGCTTATGGAACGGGGGGGCCGCGAGGAACTCCTGTGGAAGCAGACACCCCTTTTTTACAGCAAAAGATTCCAGGGGGAAAATGCCAAGGCCATAAAAGATCAACACCGAATGCAGCTTCTGGCGCCGGTCCAGCCCGGCTATGCCTTTGAGGCCCAATTGCGGGCCATTCCCGCCTTTGATTGCACCGACGCACTGGGGGACATTACTACCCCGGCGCTGGTCGTTACCGGCGACCAGGACGTCCTGATTCCGGCGGCCAATGCCACCTATCTGGCGCAACACCTTCCCAACGCGGAGTTGATCCAAATCCCTGGCGCCGGACATGCCTTGCATGTCGAATGCCGGGATTTTCTCAACCGCTCGGCCCATGATTTCTATCGAAAACATGCCTGCCCGATGGCCTAGGAGGCTGTCCGGGGTTGTTTGTAGGAGCGGCGTGCACCCCCCCCAACCCAGTCGCGGCGGGGACCCCCCCCACAAACCAACCCAACTACCCGCAAACAATATAGGCCACCCACCAAGGCCCCGCGCTGGTGGGAACTTTTTATTTTTTTAC
>JARLHP010000228.1 GCA_031292195.1 Syntrophobacteraceae bacterium | reverse complement strand
GTGGATGCCATCGTCGTCCCCAGGCAGGTCAAAACCAGCCTCGAGGATTTTATGCACTCAAACCCCGCCTCCGCTCTTGCCCAGCAGTGCCTGCAGTGTCCCATCTGGCTGACCCACGGCGACATCGACCCAAAAAAGGCCGCAATATACATTAACGATGAACACGCCTCCATGCGCATCGCAGACCACGCCGGCTACATGCTTTCCAGCACGGACGCCATCATCGAACTGCTCCGCCCCGCGGCGAAAACCACACTGCCCATTTCGTGCAGCCCCTCGCAAGCCACTCGCAGGCTGGAGGGCTACGCCGACGCGCACAAGATCTCAAACCTCCTGAGGGCCTCCGAGATACTGGTGGATAACGGAATCGCCGAGGACCGAATTCGACTGACCCTCATTCCGGACAGGGGAGATCCCGTCACGGAAATCCTTTCCTGGTGCGCCGCAAATGGAATAGGAATCATAGGGCTCGGGCGTTCCCGCACGGAAGGCATCCTCGGAGTTCTCAAGACTTCGGCGACCACAAAAATCACCACCGAGTTCCAGAACATGGCGGTCTGGGAAGCATGAGGCGGGGCGGTGGGACCGCCAGCCAGGATTGCCAAGCCCAAACCACGGACTTTTCGCGGTTTCCGGGTATCCCGGGACAACATGAGAAACTGCCTTGAAAAGCTTCTGTCGGCCCTTCCCGGCGCTTCGCGCCCCGGACACTGTGATACCGGGTTGCGTTCAACATTTGCCTGATGGGTTGCGCTTCGCTCCACCCATCCTACGCCGGCCCGTCGAGAGCCACTGTAGGATGGGTGAAACCCATCTGTTTGACGCGTCTTGATCGCAACTACGTAAGACCCGGCTACCCCGCTGTCCCCTGCGGCTTTTTGAGGTTTCCGGTGTTTCGAAAGAACGTGCAAAACTGCTTTGGAAAATATTTGGTGGGCAAAGCTACGCTTTTGCCCACCCACTAGCCTTCGCGGCCCGGACACACCGTGCCCGGGCCGCATGAACAGCTGTCAGAAAAGAAAACGATATTCTACGCCCCGCTCTTCCTGGCGCCGACCGGCCGGGAAGATTGCCTTTTGAGTTTTGGGGACTTCCGGACCGCCTTGACCTCGGGCTTTTTCACCGCCGTATCTCCCGAAGACTCCTCGGCGCCCATCTGCTCGGAAGCGTTTTCAGCAGGGTTGGCCTGCCCGGCAGCTGGACGGCCCGGTTGGCTCTCCCGCTCCTTTACCCCTAAGCGCTTCGTCGTCGCTCCGCTCTTAAGCGAGCCCGAACCCGTTTCCGCGCGCCTTGCGCCGGGAGCGACCACTTTCTTTTTCCTCAGGTCTTCGTAGGCGATGAGAATCGGGCTGGCCACGAACACCGACGAATAACTCCCGGTGATTACCCCGATCAGCATGGCGAAGCAGAAATCATGGATCACCGTGCCGCCTAAGAGGAAAAGCATCAGAATGACAAAAAACACGGTCATCGAAGTTAGAACCGTCCGGCTGAGCGTCTGGTTTATGGCGCCGTTGACCATATCGCCGAAGTTGACTTTTTTATCCTTGTTGCGGTTTTCCCGGATTCTATCGTAGACGATGATGGTATCGTTAAGAGAATAGCCCGATAGAGTCAGCAGGGCCGCAAAAACCTCCAGCGTGAATTCCTTGTTGAAAAGAGCAAAGATCCCGACCGTGATCAGGATGTCGTGGACAAGGGAGAGCAACGCCCCGAGTGCATACGGCAGCCGCAAAAACCAGCACAGGGCAAGAGTGATAAAAAGCGCCCCGCCTATCAGATACTCCGCATTGAGGTCAAGGCCGTTCAGGGCATAAATTCCGATTCCCACGATCAGCAGCATGGTGAGCCCGGAGGAGACCTTGGGTTCGAACCGCCACGATATATAGAGGGCAATGAACAGAAAAGCATAGAAGATGGCCTGCAGCGCCTTCTGCCGGAGGTCGTGCCCCACTTTGGGGCCCACCATCTCGACGCGCAGCACGCGCTGGCCGGGGCCGTATGCCTTGGTCAGCGCATCGCCTATCTCGGCGTAAAGACTCTTTAGCTCTTCATGGCTCGTGTCGGTGCGGATCAGGTATTCATGATTGCTTTCCGAGCCTATCTGCTGGATGAACGCGTTAGACACTATTCCGCTCAGCGCCTGACGAAGCTCCGGGGATTGGGGGGCCTTGTCCAGTTTGACCTGGATCAGCATGCCTCCGGCAAAATCGACCCCCATTCTGAGTCCGCCCCGCGCAAACAGCGTGATCAACCCGACCAGTATGATCGTGCCGGAAAGCAAGAAAGCTTTGTTGCGCCATCCAACGAAGTTGACATTGATATCCGGTTTTATAAGTTGCATTCGCTTTCCTTATATGGTCCAGAACTAAATGCTCAGCTCTTTTACACGCCGCTCGTTGAGAAGATAGTCAAAAATCACCCTGGTAACGAAGATCGCGGTAAACATATTGGCCGCCAAGCCGAAAAAGAGGGTTACCGCAAATCCTTTTACCGCGCCCGTCCCGAACTCGTAGAGAACCAGGGCGGCGATGGCGCTGGTCACGTTTGCGTCCATGATGGTAATGGTGGCGCGTTCGTATCCGGTATCTATGGCCGCGCGGGGAGTTTTGCCCAGACGCAGCTCCTCCCGTATGCGCTCATAGATCAGAACGTTTGCGTCCACCGCTATCCCGATGGTAAGGGCGATACCCGCTATGCCGGGAAGCGTAAGAGTGGCCCCGACCCCCGCCATGAGCGCCAGGATGACTATCAGGTTCATGACCAGAGCCATATCGGCCACAGCCCCCGAGACTCTGTAGTAGACGAGCATGAACAAAACGATGCCAAGCCCGCCGATAGCCGATGCCAGAACGCCGGCCTGGATGGAGTCATGCCCAAGCGAGGGGCCCACCGTGCTTTGTTCCAGAATTTTGACCGGCGCCGGCAGCCTGCCGGTGCGCAGCGCGATGGCAAGCACCCTGGCTTCCTCGTCCGAGTAGGATCCCGAGATCACCGCCCTTCCATCCGGAATGCGCTCCTTTATCACCGGATCGGAATAAACGACCCCGTCGAGCACAATTGCCAGCTTGCGCCCCACATTGTCGCCGGTAATCCGCTCGAACATCCGGGCGCCCTGCCGATCGAAATTGAGCGCGATCGTCGCCTGTCCGTAAGAACTGGACCCTCCGCCGATCTCAACCCTGGCGTCCGTTATATTTTGCCCGGTCAGCACGGTCTTGTCTTCCAGAGGGACCATGGTTTCAGGCGCGGTGCTGTCGGAGGACCGCATGGGATAGAGTTTTACTCCAGGGGGCAGATTGTGGTCCTCGCTCTGCCGCTGCGGGACGTTTTGGGCCTCCAGCTTGAACTCCAGCACCGCGGTTTTCCCAATCAGGCTGATCGCCTGCTGGGAGTCTTTTACTCCCGGAAGCTCGATCATGATCCGGTCGGTTCCGGCAAGGCGAATGTCGGGCTCTCTTACCCCAAACTGATCGATTCTGTTGCGAATGGTCTCAATTGCCTGCTGAACCGCCCTGGTACTAAGGGTTTCTCGTTGCTGCGGGCTCATGGTGAGAAGAACCTTGGTTCCCTCCCGAGAGGCCTGCTGGCTGGTCGAGGTCAGCATCGGGAAGCTGCGCCTCATCATCTCATTGAAATCACTTAATTGCGCGTTGGACGGCAGGACCGCTTCTATGCTCGAGTTGCCGGTCCTGGCCACCTGGGTGAACCCGATCTTTTTGGTGCGCAAAGTGTCTTTGATTTCCTCGGCCAGATTGTCGGCCGTATTTTCGATGGCCTTGTTCGTCTCCACTTCCAGCACCAGGTGCATACCGCCCTGGAGGTCAAGGCCCAAATGGATCTTACCGGGCAGGATAGTCGACAACCCGGGCAGCGGGGAAGACACGAATGTCGGAAGAAGACAAAAAACTCCGGCAATCAGGACCACCACGACTATAAGCGCACGAACTGCTATGCTTTTCAATTAAGCCTCCAACTGGCCGTGGACTGCGTAGATCCCGCAGCCCCACCCACAATCTCCGGCCGGTAGAATTCCCGCCCGGGAGGTCATTGCGATATCTCAAGAGTCTTTATTCGAATCTTTGTTCGATTCTTTTTCCGGGGAGGACTCGCCCTTTGAAACCAGCCCGCCGATGGAACTCCGGTTGACTTTCACACGAATTTTTTCTGCAACTTCCATTGTGACCACGGTTTCATCCAGGTTGGTTATTCTTCCACGGAGTCCGCCGACCGTGAAAATTGTATCACCCTTCTGAAGATTTGAAAGCATCCGGTTGTGTTCTTTTTGCCGTTTCTGCTGCGGACGAATGAGAAGAAAATAAAAGATCGCAAGCATTGCAACCAGAAGAATCATCGGACTGCCCAGAATTTGCTGAAGCCCTCCGCTTGCGGTTCCAGTAGCTGTCTGAGCAAACGCCTCGGTGGCATGCGCCACTCCCATAAAAGTCATCGGTTTCCTCCCAAGATTTTGATTCTGTTTTCCTTACCATAGAAAGAATTAGCTGGTAGTCAAAGCGGCATATTTAATGATGTTTCCGGCAAAAAGTCAATCCGGAAGGGACAAAATGCAGGGGTATTCTGTTCCAACGCAGTCTCGTCGCAAGGTCGTTTCAGATCCGCTCCCGACCCGATGGACACTGTCTTTAGCGGCCTCATCCCCCTGCGCGCTTTCCAAGCCAGCACAGAGACGCTAGAAATCGCGGAGTGAATCGTCTCGAAATAATAGAGTTATTTCTCAGCCTCTGTGGCCTCTGCGGTGGATTTCTTTTGTTTTTGCGTGCGCGGGGGGAAGGTCCGCCCCCACATCTCCTACACGCCGCGCCGGCTAATTGACGCCCGCACCGCTTATGTGTATTCTCTGTCGAAAGGTTTATGGCCCGAGGCGGTTTCCACTCCCCGGGTCGCTAAGGCAGGTCAAGTTATGGGCGAAGCTTACAGGAATTTGAAAAAACAGATTGAAAGGGCCTCGGTGCTAAACGCCAGGCTGGGGGCGGGCTGCCTTGGGGACCCGCAATTGCGGGGGCTCCTGCTGGAACTGGGGCGCCTGGCCGAGAGGACCGACTCGCTGATGGTAAGCTGCGGAGTCTGGGCGGTCTGCGGCAAGTGCGCCGAGTCCACCGGGAGCTGCTGTTTCCCGGAAATGGGCGAAAGCTTCGGCGCCATACAACTCTTTGCCAACCTGCTGCTGGGGGCCGAACTTCCCCCACATTACGATTTCCCCGCAAGTTGTTACTTTGTGAGCGAAAAGGGGTGCAGGCTGAAGTACCGGCACTCTTTCTGCCTGAACTATTTCTGCCCCGATCTCATCAATATTCTGGGCGAGCAAACGGTCCTTGACATCCAACGGCGGGTGGGCGAGCAGATGCGGGCCGGCTGGGACCTGGAACTGGCCCTTACCAGGTATGTCAGCTCCCACTCCATTCCAGAGCATTTATAACCGCGTGGCAGCGGCAGCTGGTGGCCACAAGCCAGGCGCCCGGCCCGGCCCCGATTCGGGCGGCCAGTTGGCGCAGGCTGCGGCCCGGATAGCCGCCCACCCCCGGCGCCAGCTGCCAGCTCCGCAGCACCAGGGCCTCAAAGCCCGGCACACGCACCCCGCCCAGCACATCGTAGAGATTTCCGGGCCGTTTCTTTCCGGTGTGAGTGCAGATTTCCTCGGGCTCGTTGCAGCAGTCCGGGCACAGGAAGGTGGCAAAGCTGGCGTAAACGGCCCCGGAGGCGACCCGAAGCGCGTTGGGAACCTGCCGGTCGACTCCTTCGGGGACCGCCAGCCTGTGGACACTTCCACGGCGCTCAAGCTCGCTCAACACCCACTCGAACCCCACGTGCACCGGAACGGAGGGAATAAACCACAAATCATCGTCCGGTTCGGCTTTTCCGATGCTCGAAATGCACTCCCCCACCTCGGCCGCCACCCCCAATTCCCCGCTGATTTGAGCTACCCTCACCGGATCGCGGTCGCAGACCGTCAGGAGGGCATCCGGAAAACGGGGTTTGATCCTTTGGACGGCCAGATTTCCAAAGCGGCCGGCGCCAAGCACCCGTATGCGCCGGGGCGGGAAAATGTCGGGGAAAAAATGCGCGGCTGAATTGCGGTTGTCTGTCATCTTTTGTTTGCCTTGCCCCTGAGTTATAGTAACCAGAGTAATGAATACGAATTGGATGGAATTATGAGCAATATATTCGAAGCATTCGAAAAAATCGCCGAGCAAAAAATCCGGGAAGCGATGGAAAACGGCGAATTCGACGATTTGCCGGGCAAAGGCAAACCGCTGGAAATCGAGGACGACCGGCATCTTCCGGTGGACATCAGGCTGGCGCACAAAATTTTAAAAAACGCCGACTGCCTGCCCCCGGAACTGGAAATCAGAAAAGAAATCCTGACTATCGAAGAGATGCTCGACGGGGAAAAGGATGCCAAGGCAAAATACAGGCAGATAAAAAAGCTCAACTATTTGGTCATGAAGCTCAACATGTCCCGCCCCACTTCGCTTTCACTGGAGAAAAACCAGGTCTACTACGACAAGGTGGTGGACAAGATGGGCAAAAAGGAAACGCCGGATTGAGCCGGGAGCCCCCCCTGACCCGGCGACCGTGGCCTTTTCATCTTTGTCTTGCGCCTTTTTATTTGGTGTGGCCCGGCAGCTCTATGGAAGTGCACGACTGTCCGGGACCGCAGGTGCGCGTGGTAGCCGAAGGACCACCCCCGCCGGGTGCTCCGGAAGCCGATGACGAACCCATGACGAAATTGGTTCTGCTGATAATCCTCTCCAGTTCCTCGCCGCCGCAGGCGGAGCACTTCATCTCGATTTCCTGGTTTCCCGAAAGGATGAATTCTTCAATTTTTCCGCATTTTGCGCACCGGAATTCGTAAATTGGCAATTTCGTTACCTCGAGTAGGTGGAATGAGTAGAGTTAATAAGCGTTGGATTCTAACAAATCGATAGAACTGCTGTCAACCTCCGCTCCGCGCTCCCCGGGGGATCCTGTTCTGCCGTGATCTTGGTGTAATATCGTTCATTTATGAGCCATCCCGGCTCATACGACCGCAGAGCCTGGAGGATTCGCCCCCGAAGGCACACTCCTTTTGCCCGGCCGCCGTCTCCCGGCCGGGCAAAAAAGATATCCCTCTGTGCCTCCGTGCCTCTGTGGTGGATTTGTTTTCGGTTCTAGAGGAGCAGACGTACGCCCAGGATCAGCAACCCCACAACCGCGATCCTCTTAACCATCAGAGGGCTCAATCCCTTGGCGATCTTTGGTCCAACGAAGCCGGCCAGGATCGCTCCGGGAAACATGGCGCAAAAAAGAATCAGGTCGAAATGTCCGAACTGAAAGTGGCGAACGGTTCCCATCACCGTGTTGAAAAAGATGGCGAGAAGGGAACTGCCGACCACCAGGTACATCGGGAGCCCCAGCCCGACCGTTAGAAGGGGCACCATGAACGGGCCGCCTCCAAACCCGAACATCGATCCCAGGACCGCGATCAGGAACCCGCCCAGACATCCCACAATCAAATTGACCTTGAACGACTCGCCCCAAAATGAAACTTCCATATCGATCTCCTTAGGATAAGGCAAAAGACCTGTTAAAAAATCAAGCGGCCTGGACTTTGGCCTGCGCTCTTTTGGCCGCGGTCTCCCTGGCCTTCTTCTGGAACTGATCCAATATGGCCTTTTCTTTCTTGTTTCTGGCCACATACCCGGGGGTGGTCTGCCAGGCCATCAGGCCGGCCAGGAAGATCAGTATTATCCCGAAAACGAATTTAAACTGCGACAGGGTGATAAGTTCTGTGAGTTGCGGGCCGATGAACCCGCCCAGAAGCATCGCCAGGCCGATCGCAATGCCCAGCTTCCAGCTTATGAACTTGATTTTGGAATAATTGTAGATACCGCTCGCCTGAGAGAAAAGCACGGTGGGCATGACGGTACCGGCCACGACCGCCGCCGGAAGAGGCCATATCAGGACAAGCAGCGGATTGAGAATGAAACCGCCTCCCGCCCCCATCAGTACGCCGAAGGTACAAACGGCGAAGGAAAGTAGGAAGGGCCACAAAAGGTTCATGGTGGTTCCGGCGTTGCTGAGATAAACGTAAGGGAAGGCTACATGGTTTTCAAACGACAGGGTCTGGCTTGCAGCGCCGCTTTTGCCCGCGACGGCCCGCACGTGGAATGTCCCGCCGGGGGAGCCTTCGGGCACAGCTATCGTCGCCGTGAAGGTCCCGTCTGGCTTGGTCACCACAACGGGGGCGAAAATGGCGTAGGGCTTTCCGAACCTCACCTTTACCAGTTTCATTGCCCGCGCACCATTTTCTTTGGCGCTCATAGGGGCAAGCTCAGTCCCGCGCGAGCCGACAACGCTGCCGAGCAGGCTGACATGATATCTATTGATACGGATGGCGGCCGGCGCCTGGAAGGCGACAAGCGCTCCGCACTTTTTGAGCGTGTCCGAAAAGCGCCAGCTCTTACCCTGGGCCTTTGCAGCCTCCAAAATGGCCTTCCTGTCCCCCGGAACCAGCACCTTGTAGAAGGCGGGCATCTCCTCGGTCATGTAGAGAATGTAGGGTATTTTTCCGGTCTTTTTGTCCACCTTGTTGTCGAAAAGGTCGCAGCGAACCCTCCGAGTGCTCCAGACCTCGAGGAAGACGGGTTCCCCCGCAGGCGCCGTGCCGCTCAAATTGACTACCCCGTGGTTTTGTAGAGAAGTCTTATCCAGGCTGATCCGCACCGACGTGGCGGCGCCCGGGGCAGCCTGGCCACCGCTTTGCGCAGGCGCGCCCTTTACGGCTTCGGCCTGAGCGCCGGCAGGCTGAGCGGCAAACAAAACGCCTGACAAGAGCATCCACGCACTGATGCCCAACGCAGCTCCAAACAGTGCAATTTTTTTATTCATCAATTCCTCCCGCTAAGATGTTTATAATGACTTCACAGATCGCAGCGATGCAGAGCAAGCACCATGCCAGGCGTTCGGGCGGGCGGCGTTCCGCCCGCGGCCGGGGCTGCCGGGCCCAAACCACGGACTTTTCGTGCTTTCGGGGGGGGAGAGCGCGCACGGTCAATTTGTTCTCTCGCTAGAAACAAAAGAAATCCACCGCAGAGACGGTAGAGCCCACAGAGGCTAAGAAACCCTCAAAGCAGGCCGGGAATGCCAAGGGGCAGGTACTGCAAGAAAAAACTTGCACTGCGGGGAGTTTATCTGTTAATTGGGTATATTATCGGCATGTCGACTCGCGGAAGCGATTTCGTTGCAGTGCAAAAGATTCAGTGCACCCGTATCGGGCCTTTGGACGCTGCTTTAGGGCGCGGGTGAAAGAGCGGGCAATTCCGATCATGAAACATTTCTGGAGAAGGGCGCCTGGCCCCCTCGCGGTTCCAATCATAAGCCTGGGCTATCTGCTCGGGTTCGCTCAGGCGGCGATGGCCACCCAGGGCCATGGTAGCCCGGAGGGACTCTACGCCCACCAGATAGCTCATATTCTTTTCGCCTTTTCCCTGGGCGTTTTGATTTACTGGCTAAGAGAACATTCCCTGATCGAGAATAGTGGGTGGCGCTTCGTCCAATATGGAGCTTTCTTTTTGCTCCTCTGGAATCTGGATGCCGTTCTGGCTCATCATCTGGATGATCGCAGCGACCTTTTTCAACTCATCGATGGCGGCTCATGGAATGCCCGGGTCCATTTTGTCGATAACTCCACAAAGGTGGTGCTGCTCTACTATTTCGCCAAACTCGATCACCTGTTCTGTGTGCCGGGGATAGTGTTTTTGTACGCCGGGCTTCGTAGACTCTTGCAACAGGTTCAGCAGTCATCATGAGCTTCCCGGTTTATCCCATATGGATCTCCGATCTTGCGGGTTCGGCTCTCATGATTCTTTTTTCCTTCCTGTGCGTTCGGCTTGCCGGAAAGCTCAGGGACCAGGACCGCACCAACGTGGTGTGGCTCTATCTGCTCTCGGTCTGTTACGTGCTGGCGGCCTTCGCCGTTTCACGCTCGGTTGGCCACATTGTCAAACGCATACTGATCACTCTTGACTACGAGAACGCCTGGACCCTGGTGCGCCCTTACAGCGGCGCCATCAACACGGTCACCTTCATTTTCGTGGCCTCGGTAACCCTTTTTTTCGGACGGGTATGGAAGATCTATCAGCAGATTCTGCAGGATAAGCAGGCCATTCAGGAGACTCACCAGCAGCTCATTTTCATGAATCGCAATCTGGAGAACCTGGTGGCGGAACGCACCCGGGAACTTGCCTTATCGGAGCGCAAATACAGGCGCATATTTGAAGTTTCCCGCGATATGCTGGCGGTGGTGCGAGACGATGGGACCCTCATGACCCTGAATCCCTCGGGCATCGAGATGCTGGGTCTTTCAAGCGACGACATTTCTTCAGGGCGCCGCCTGTTCCAGGATTTTTTCGAAACAACCGACGATTGGAATTTCCTGAAGCAGACGCTGGAACAGATGGGGTATGTGGCCGATACCGAGATCTCCATGAAACGCGCCGACAACTCCTGTTTTAGCGGTCTCATCAGCGGAGGCGTCCAGGATCAGCCCGGCGAAAACCCCGGAAGCCACCATTTTCTGGTAAAGGACATTTCTTACCGGAAAGCGATGGAGCAACAGATCCTTCAGGCGGACAAGCTGGCCTCCATAGGGCAGCTGGCCGCCGGCATCGCCCACGAAATCAACAACCCGCTGGGCATTATCCTGGGCTACACCCAACTGCTGATTCGCTCCGAAAAGGAGAACTCCCAGAATAGCGAGGATCTCCGGATTATCGAAAAACACACCCGCTCCTGCAAGACCATCGTGGAGAACCTTCTGAGCTTCTCGCGCAGAAGCCAGACCAAGAAGGCCGTAAGCCGGATAAACGACGTCATGGACGAAGTGATAAGCGTCGTACGGCATCATTTCGAACTGGAGAAGATCGGGATCGAAAAGGAATTCGACCCCCGCATTCCAGTCATAGCCGTAGATGAGGCGAAAATGAAACAAGTGTTCATGAATCTCATCATGAACGCCAGACAGGCCATGAAATGCGGGACCGTGCGGATCGAGACCCGCTACGATGAACCCGGCCACAAGGCCGTGGTGCGGGTGCGCGATGAGGGGACGGGGATCGAGCCCCGGCACATGACGCGCATTTTCGACCCCTTTTTCACCACCAAACCCACCGGCGAGGGCACCGGACTCGGTCTTTCGGTTAGCTACGGCATAGTCAAGGACCACGGCGGCGAGATCCTGGTCGAAAGCGAGGTGGGCAAGGGCGCCACATTTACCGTCACACTTCCCGTGCTGGAACAAACTATAAGCGTGCCCGCGGAAGACGGCGCACAAAGAAAGTCACAGAGTGGAAGCTGAAAACGGGGCGCCGGAGCGGGTGATCGATACCCTCCTGATCGTAGATGACGAGCAAGACATGGTGCGGCTTCTAAAACGCGTCCTGGAGCCGGATCTCGGCTGTGAAGTACGAACCGCTCTTTCCGGGGAAGCGGCCCTGGCTATTTTGGAAAAAGACCCGGTGGGCCTCGTGCTTTTGGATGTCAAAATGCCCGGAATGGACGGTTTGGAGGTCCTGGAGCGCATTCGCCGCGATCACCCCTGGCTCACAGTGGTCATGATGACGGCTCACGGCACGATCTCACTCGCGGTGCAGGCCATCAAGACGGGCGCCTACGATTTTATCACCAAGCCTTTCGACCATGAAGCCCTGCTCTGGCATCTCACCAAGGCGCTGGAAAGAAGCCGGCTGCTGCGCGAAAACAGGGTGCTCCATCGGCGAGTCCATCAGTCGCAGGCTTTCCGAAACATAGTGGGCAAAAGCGCCAAGATGCAGCGGGTTTTCGAAGCCGTGCAAATGGTGGCCAAAACGGACGTGACGGTGCTCATCACCGGGGAGTCGGGCACGGGCAAGGACCTTCTGGCCAGGGCCATCCATGATTTGAGCGACCGGCAGGCCGAACCGTTCGTGGCGGTCAACTGCCCGGCCGTTCCGGAAAATATCCTGGAAAGCGAGCTTTTCGGTTACAGAAAGGGCGCCTTCACCCACGCGGTTCAAAACAGGATCGGCTTATTCCAGGAGGCCCACTGCGGGACCCTTTTCCTCGACGAAGTGGGCGACATCAGCACCACCATCCAGACCAAGCTGCTGCGAGTCCTGCAAACCAAAGAGTTCAAGCCCCTGGGAGATACCAAATCCATCCGCGTGGACTTCCGCCTGGTCGCCTCCACCAACCGGAACCTTCCGGAGAAGATCAAAAGGGGGGAGTTCCGGGAGGACCTTTTCTACCGGCTCAATGTTCTCCCCATCGAACTGCCCCCGCTGCGGGAAAGACGCGAGGATATCTTTCTTCTGGTCCACCACTTCCTCGAAAAACACTGCCGCGCGTTTAAACGCCCCCTCAAGAAGGTTTCCTCCAGGCTGATGGAGCTTTTCTTTCGCTGGCCCTGGGAGGGAAACGTGCGCGAACTGGAAAACATCATCATGCGCGGAGTGCTGCTGGCCCCCGCACAGGAGATCGATGTGGAGCACGTGGGCCTGAAGGAAGAACTCCGCGAGAGGCCCTGCCTGGTCGAAGAGAGTGCGGAACTCATCGAGTACCGGGAGGCAAAGGAGGAGGTTCTAAGAAAGTTTCATGAAAACTACCTCGAAAAGGTCCTCTCAGCCACTCAAGGCAACGTGACCCATGCGGCCCGTCTGTGCGGCCTGGAACGGCAGGGCCTTCAGCAGGTCATGCGCCGCTACGGCATCCAGGCGGAGAAGTACCGGGAAAATATGGACGACTCCGCCTCTTCCTGATGGCAACGCATTATTGCGCTGCAATTTATCTATTGCACTCGTTCGCGTCAAAAGGGCTGGTCTGGCGGGAGGCGCACGTTCCGCGCAGCGGGCTGAAAAGTTCTTGTTGGGCTGCGCTGCGCTTAGCACCAACCTACGCGCTTAGCCCGACCAGCGGATCTCTGAAAAGAAGCAGAAATAACCGCGCCCCGAACCTTTTCCCCAAATGTCCGTATCTGCCTTTGTACGGCGGCGGCCGGGCGCCGAAAACGGAGAGCGCTCGGCCACGCTTGCGTAGCGCGTGTGGCCAAATCCCCGGGGCGCCCACTCTCTCTGGCCACCGAAACATGGTACGGATATTGCTTATAGCCACTCGAAATCATTTCAGAGCAGAGGAAGCCAAATGGGACTGGTAGTGGTGCTCGACGACGAACTCGACGCATGCCGCCTGATGCAGCGCGTAATCAGTGCGATGGGCCACGAAGTCCATGGTTTCACGGACCACCACGACGCTCTGGAGTGGCTGCGAGGCAACCGACCCGACTTGGCGGTAATAGATATCAAACTCCGCGGAGTGAATGGATTGAACGTGCTGGAGTCCATCCAGCAGCTGTTTTCGACCAAAGTCATCATGATCTCCGGTTGCCTCACCGAGGAAGCGGTGGAGCGAGCCATGAAGATGGGTGTGGAGGATTTTTTATCCAAGCCTCTTGAAATAGCCGACCTGGAGGAACTGGTGAACAGAGCTTTGGTGAAGCCGCCCGCGGATGGGTGAATTCGAATGGTTTACATTGGATGGTAAGTTTGTTTGGCTCCGAAGGGAGAGGTGATGGCTGATTCGTCGATAAAGAAAGTTTTCAGTGTTTGTTCCGGTTGCACCGTGCGCTGCCCGATCGAGGTTGAAGTTCAAAATGGAGCGATCAGGCATATCTGGGGCAACCCCCATCTTCTGGGGGGCCGGCATTTGTGCGCCAGGGGAGCGGCCCAAAAGGCGACCTATATTGATACCGAGCGGGTCCAATATCCCATGATACGCGACGGCGAGCGCGGTTCCGGGAAATGGAGAAAAGCCGGTTGGAATGAAGCGCTGGACTATGTTGCGGACAAACTCAAAGTCATAATTGAAAAATACGGCGGGGAAAGCGTTGTTTTCGGCGACCGGGGCGGGCCCTTTACCGACTTGCACAAGGCCTTCATCAAGGCGCTGGGCTCCCCCAACTATTTCAACCATCACGCCTCGTGTTCCAGCAGCGTCCACAATGCCCACAACGCTATTGCCGGACAGCGCAGAAACACGGTCAGCTATGATTGGAAAAACTGCAAGTATTGCATTCTCTATGCCCGCAACATCGTGGAATCGTTAGGCACCAAGGAGGCCAAGGACTTTATCGACGCCCGTGAAAACGGCATGAAGGTCGTCTATACCGATACCCGATGGAGCTATACGGCGGCCAAGGCGGACCACTTCTTCATACTGCGGCCCGGGACGGATTACGCCTTCAATTTGGCGCTTATAAATGTTGTCGTGAAGGAAAAGCTCTACGATCGGGAGTTTGTAAACGACTGGGTGCTGGGAATGGAGGAATTGACCGCCTTCATCGAGCCTTACACTCCCGAATGGGCGGAGGCCGAAACCGGCGTCCCGGCGGGGAAAATCAGGCAGGTGGCCTTGGAACTGGCCGAGGCGGCGCCCGCGGTCGCGGTGAACCAGGGTTGGATGACCGCCCGAAACGATGACGACTATTACTTCCGGCGCTCGATTTATATCCTCAACGCTCTGCTTGGCGTCTACGAGTCCAAAGGCGGTATTCTTTTCAACAAGAATGAAACCCACTGCGGCTACAAGCCCTTGAGGAAGTTCGCCGATCTTCCCCCCAAGGTGGACAAGAAGCGCTTCGACGGCGTCGGCTGGAAATACAGGCATCTTTCGGCCGACTACGGCCTGGCGCAGATGCTGCCGTACGCCATACTCAACGAGGACCCCTACCCGGTAAAGGCATTCCTCTGCTACCGGTTCGACCCCCTTTGCGCCTTCCCCGACCCCGAGGCCTTTAAAGCCGGCCTGATGAAACTCGACCTGCTGGTGTCGGTGGATATCAACTACAGTCACACCGCCTGGATTTCGGACGTCATCCTTCCCGAAGCGATGTTTTTGGAAAGAACGGACCCGGTAATCGTCAAGGGCGGCCCCAAGCCGGCCCTGTGGCTGCGCCGCCAGGCGGTTCCGCCCAGGTACGACAGCAAACCCCGGTGGTGGATCCTGAAACAACTGGCCGAGAGGATGGGTGTAGGCCAGTATTTCCCTTATGAGACGGCCGAAGAAATGATAGCCTGGCAGCTCAGGGACATGGGGCTTTCGCTGTCGGATTTCGATGAAAAAGGCTATGTGGCCTTGAGCAAAGAGCAGATCATTTTCGATCGAAAACAAGGGCTTCCCTTCAAAACGCCTTCCAAAAAATTCGAAATGGTCTCCAGCATGCTGGAGGATAACGGAATACCCTCGTTTCCGCCCTATCAAAGCCCGCAGTCGCCCCCCGAAGGCCACTACAGGCTCATTACCGGAAAGATCGCCATACATACGCAGGGGACTAACCTCAACAATATCTACCTGAACGAACTCCTGTCGGAAAACCGGCTGTGGATCAACGACAAGGAGGCGGAAAAGCTTGGCCTTAAGTCCGGCGACGTGGTGGAAGTCTCCCATGGAGACGTGGTGGAACGAGGCAAGCTGGCCCTCACCGAGTTAATTCATCCCCAGGTGGTATACACGCTGCACGGATTCGGCCGACAGGTTCCCTTGCAAACGCGGGCCTACAAGAAGGGCATGCGCGACAACTCTCTCATGACAGGGCTTTTGAAGGTGGCCGTCGGCGGAAACTGTCCGATCGGAGATTGTTTCGTAAAGGTACGGAAGGCTTCCACGCAAGAAAAGGCGAAGGATTGAACTTCATGAGCAGCTACTACATTTTCCAGGATCAGAATAGATGCATCGGGTGCCGGGCCTGCGAAGTCCACTGCAAGACCGAAAATGAGGTGCCCGTGGGCCCGAGCCTGTGCAAGATCGTCGGTGTCGGGCCGCGAGTGGAAAAGGGCATACCGAGGATCAATTTCATGTTCATGCCCTGCTTTCATTGCGAAGTTCCCTGGTGCGTTTCGGCCTGCCCGACCGGGGCGATGCGCAAGCGCCCCGAAGACGGGGTGGTGTTTGTGGAAGCCGCCGAGTGCATCGGTTGCAAGGCCTGCGTTACCGCCTGTCCCTGGGGGGCTCCTCAATGGGACGGGACCGCGGGGCGCGTCATAAAGTGCAACCTCTGCAAGGACAGGCTGGACAACGGCCTGCAGCCAGCCTGTGTGACCGGCTGCACCACCGGGGCCCTCCGGCTGATATCGGCGGACGAATCATCCCGTTTGAAGCGGGGCGCATCCGCAAAGGCAATAGTCGAAGAGAGGTTCGGGCTCTAGCCTGGAACCTTCCTGCTGATATTTTTTCCATGCAGGCGCCGGCCGGGGTTGCCGGCGCGTTGGGAGGTGAGCATGACCGTCAGGCCTCTATTTTCTCCCGGGCCGGGTGCGGACAAGAATCGGAAAATATACGGCCCGGACGGCTTGAAGAGGGAATCCTCCGCGCCGTGCCAGTTGCACTGTCCCGCCGGCATTGACATTCCTTCGTACGTGGCTCTGGTAGGCCTTGGGCGCTACGACGAGGCGATCGAGGTCATAAGGCGGGACAACCCGTTTCCCTGGGTATGCGGTTTGATCTGTCCAAACCCCTGCGAATCATGGTGTCAGCGGCGCCACCTGGATAAGCCGCTGGCCATAAAAGACCTTAAGGGGCTCGCGGCGCGGATGGCCTTTGAAAACCGGGGCGGCTACTGCGCCCTTCAACCCAAAAATGAGTATACCGAGAAAGTGGCCGTAGTGGGCGCCGGCCCCGCGGGTCTTTCCGCTGCTTTTTTTCTGGCCCGGGAAGGCTACAGAGTTACTGTTTTCGAGGCCATGCAGGAAGCCGGGGGGTTGCTGGTAACCGGAATTCCCGAGTACCGTCTGCCGCGCGACATTGTGCGCCGGGAGATTGAGGCCATCAAGGAGATGGGTGTGGAAATCATGGTCAACACGCCGGTGGGGACCGATATCACCCTCGACGGACTGCGAAAGGAGGGCTACAAGGCTTTTTTCCTGGGCATGGGCGCCTGGGACAGCATCCGCCTGGGAATCGCGGGTGAGGAAGAATTCCCCCAGGTTATCAGCGTGCTGGATTTTTTGAAAGATGTCTCCTTCGGCTTGAAAATCAAGCCGGCCAACAAGGTGGCCGTGATTGGCGGCGGCAACGCCGCCATCGACGCTGCCCGGACACTGGTCCGGCTTGGCGCCGAATCGGTCAGCATAGTGTACCGCAGGACTCGCTCCGAAATGCCGGCCCATTTCGAGGAGGTCATTCAGGCGGCCGAAGAAGGAATCCACGTCCACCAGCTGACCATCCCTCTTAGGATCGGCGGCGCCTACGGCAAGGTGGACTACCTGGAATGCGCCATGGCATCTCTAGGCGAACCGGATGACTCCGGCCGGCGCAGGCCCGTCCCGATTCCCAATTCCGAATACCGAATGCCGGTTGGCGCGGTGGTGGAAGCAATCGGGCAAAGAACCGCAGTCGGTAAATACCCCGGCCTGGGGGACCTGGAACTCTCCAAATGGGGCAATATCCGGATCCGTCCCTACACCCAGCAGACGGCGGTGGAGGATGTCTTTGCCGGGGGCGACGCCGTGACCGGACCGGCCACCGTCATCCAGGCAATAGCATCGGGCAAGAGGGCCGCAGCCGGGATCCACGCCTATTTGCGGGGCCTGCTG
>JARLHP010000227.1 GCA_031292195.1 Syntrophobacteraceae bacterium | reverse complement strand
TCTGCACGGTCCATCTTGCCCGCCTGTACACACCGAAGGTCTCACCCTGGTGGATTTCGAGCGCAACACGATTCTTAACGCCCTGGACCGAAACGGTTGGCGGCGAATGGCCACGGCGCGCGAACTGGGGATAGACAAAAATACCCTGCGGCGTAAGATCAAAAGGCTCAACATCGTGCGCGAAGAAGCGGGCTGATAGGAATTCATGGACCACGGAAATTCGGCTCTCCACTTACTGCTCAATGCCGGTTTGAAGCCGCCCAAAACACTGACCGTATCGATAACCAATGGCTGCAATCTCGGGTGCGCGCACTGCTGGCCGCAAAGTCGGCATGAGTTGACGGAGTCTCCGGTTCCGGCGCAGGCCGTCGAGAACCTTATAACTGAATTTGTGCGGTTCGGGCTGGAGGAGGTGGTCGTTACAGGAGGAGAGCCGCTGACCCATCCGGACTGGCTCGCAATCCTGGCCTGGTGCTGCCAACAGCCCGACATCCGTTCCGTCTGCCTGCAGACAAACGGTACTTTGCTCTCCGAAGTCGCGGTGAACGGACTGGTCGCTTTGGGGCGCGCGGGTTTGTCCGTTCAGGTCAGCCTGGATGGCGCCACGGAAAAAACTCACGATTATGTGCGCGGCAAAGGAAGCTTTGAACGGGCGCTTTGCGGGCTGCGGGAGCTGGTGCAAGGCGGCCTGGGCAGTGTGACCCGGGTGGCGTTTACCGAGATGCGGCACAACTTCGATGAAATTCCTTCCCTGCTCGATATTCTTTCCGAGATGGGAGTTGGCGGACTCGTGACCGGCGCCCTGGTCCGAAAGGGTCGCGCGGCCGCGAGCCACAGGCTTGCCTTGCCCACGCCATCCCAATACCGCAAGCTGCTGGAGCGCTACCACCTGGACCCCGGTTTTCGGCTCGCCTATGAAAGGATAGCCAATATTTCGGTGATCGAATGGTATAAGGGGCGGGCGCACGGACTGGGCGGTGTTTGCCGGTGCATTGAAAGCCCCTATGTTACGGCAGACGGCAGGATGTACCCTTGTGCTTTACTGCAGGCCGACGAGTGTGCGGCGGTCAATGTCTACGGACGGTCTTTGGCCGAGGTCTTATGCGAATCGTTGCCTCTTTGGTCCAAACTGCCGGAAACCAGCCGTCGGCGGGCCTTGGAACTGAAAAGATGCCGGCGCTGTCCGGGGCTTCCGCACTGCGGCGGTGGCTGCATGGGCAGGGCCCACGCGGCTCACGGCCAGTTTATGCGTGAGGAAGATCGTTGTCTTCTGCGAAAGGTAGCTTATACCTTTTGTGCTTGAGAGGTTCAGTTCTTATAAAGGGGCAGTTCCACTACGAACGTCGTCCCGTGCTCGCCGGTTTCCTTGACCCACAAGTTGCCGCCGTTTTCCCTGACTATTCCGTAGGCGGTGCTGAGTCCCAGTCCGGTGCCTTTTCCGGGGGCCTTGGTAGTAAAGAACGGATCGAAGAGCCGGGTGAGGTTTTCCTGCGCGATGCCGCAGCCCGTGTCTGAAATTTCGATGCATGCGTTACGCCCCGATTTGTCAGGATAGGTGCGAAGCGTCAGCGTTCCTTTCTGTTCCATGGCGTCGACACCGTTGAGGACGAGATTGACGAATACCTGGCCGAGTTGGTCGCCATCCGCCTCGATCAATATCATTTCCCCTGAGAGTTCTCTAATAACTCTCAGGTCCACGTAGAACTCTCTATCCCGGATGAGGGCGAGGCTTTTCTCCAGGACGGCGTTGAGGTTCAGGATTTCTTTGCGGGGAGGTTCCTGCCTGGAGTAGGCGAGCAGGTTTTTGATAATCCTGCCGCACCGCCGGGCATCTTCGTAAATTTGGGTCAGGCTTTTTCGCCGGGGATCGTCTTCTGCGAGGGATTCGAGTAAAAGGGTGGCGTAGAAAAGTATCCCGGTAAGAGGATTGTTGATCTCGTGAGCTACCCCGGCGGCCAACTGGCCAAGGGAAGCCATTTTTTCCATCCGTGCGTTAAGCGCCGCCATTTCCCTGTCCCTTTGTTCTTGTTGCAGCTTCTCTCTGAGGTCGTTAAACAACCCTACGGTCGCAACTTCCGTGTCACCTTCGTAGATAATTGCTCCAGTCAGGTCCACAGGGATCTCTTCGCCTGCGGCATTGATGAGGGTAAACCTGGTGAGGTGCAGTTTGCCCTTTCCCCCCATGCGCTCATCGCGCAAGATTTTCATTACCTCCTTTGCCCTGCCTGCGGGGTAGAGGTCCTCCGCGGTTATTTTTTTCTGCGCCTCTTCGAGCGTATACCCCACCAGTTCTTCGGCGGCGGGGTTCATTGTCAGTATTCTGCCTTTCATATCCGCCGCAAATATGGCCGTGGTGGAACTCTGGATGAGTTTCTCGGTAAAGTCCCTGGCGCCCGCGAGCCTGCGCTCCAATTGCTTGATAGGGGTGACGTCATGGATACTTGTCACCACATGAGTGACCTCGCCGGCTTCATCCAGGACAGGGGAAAAAACATGATTGTCCCATGTTTCGATGTCCCCCGGGGCTGCCGTGGATTTGAGGGCGGAATGTCCCCGCCGGTCGGCCAGCACCTTGGCCAGACCGCAAATCTCCGTGGGGCAGGGCTGAGGCGAGCCGAAGAAAAAGTCGTGGCAGGTTCTTCCCACGACATGGCTTTTGTCCGTAAGGAAGTTTTCCAGGAAACTGGCGTTGACATCGACGATGATCCTGTCCGGGCTAAGGATTATCGTTGGGGCGGACAGGTAGTCGAAGAGCCTTATTTTCCAATCGTTTCCGGCGCAGGGTTTCGCTCTTTTATTCGCCATGCGGGTCCTCGAAGATTTCATGGGGTTCGAATCGGCATGGAGCCGTTTTTGCCATCGGGAGAGATCAGCCCGTAAATTTTGATCTTGTGGTGCAAGGTGACTCTGCTGATCTCAAGGGCCGATGCGGCCCTCGAGATGTTCCAGCCGTGCAGGTTGAGGACGCGCTCTATGTGCTGCTTTTCGCTATCCCGTAGAGATAAGGGCATGTCCTGAACCTGAGATCTGAAAAGAAAGGCAAAATCGTCCCTGGTCAGGTAGCGTCCTTTGGAAAGAACGACGGCGCGCTCCACGGCGTTTTCCAATTCCCGCACGTTTCCCGGCCACGGATAGGTCTTGAGGGCCTCCAGTGCCTGCTGCTGAATCCCGGCAACCGGCTTGTTCGTCTCTTTGCGGATGCGGTCCAGAAAATGATTGGCCAATTCGGCGATATCGTCGATTCGGGCCTGAAGGGGCGGAATTTCCACCTCAATCACGTTTAGCCTGTAGTAAAAGTCCTGCCGGAAGGCGCCGCGCTCGATCTCCTTTGCCAGGTCCCTGTGGGTGGCGCAGATGAGGCGAAAGTCGACCGGGATGTCTGCGGTCCCGCCAACGCGGTTAAGGCTTTTTTCCTGGAGAACGCGAAGAAGATCGATTTGCATCTTTAAAGGAATTTCACCCACTTCATCGAGGAACAGTGTTCCCCCCTGCGCCATTTCCAGCCGTCCTTTTTTCGCCTTTCTCGCCCCGGTAAAGGCCCCGCTCTCGTGTCCGAACAACTCGCTTTCCAAAAGCGTATCGGTGAAGGCCCCGCAGTTTATGGGAATGAAAGGGCCCCCGCTTCGGTCGCTCATGGCGTGGATGGCTCTGGCCACCAGTTCCTTTCCGGTCCCGGTCTGCCCGCGAAGCAACACGGGGGAGTCAACCGATGCCACCTGTTCGATCAGCGCGAAAAGTTGCCGCATGCAGCCTGAGACCCCTATCAACTCGTCGCAACGCACGCGGCATGCCGCCTGTTCCCTTAGGACCACGTTTTCATCGAGGACTTTCTTTTGCTGGAGAAGTCTTTCGAGTTGGCAGACCAGTTCCGAGGGTTCAAAGGGCTTCGTGAGATAATCGCAGGCCCCGCGCTTCATGGCCTCGACCGCCGTTCCCACCGATCCGTAGGCGGTGATCATAACCACCATGGTGTACGGACAGTTGGCCTTGACATGGTCGAGCACCTGGAAACCGTCCACGTCGGGCATTCTGATGTCTAGAAAGATGAAATCGTAGTCTTTGCCGTCCACCATCTCCATCGCGACTTTTCCGCCGCTCGCCCCCTCGACTTCATAGCCCGATTTCCGGAACCACTCCACGAGAGATTCCCTTACGATCGTTTCGTCATCGACCACCAGCACTTTCATCTGTCCAGTCATCGACCGCCTCCCGTACGGTTGTTCATGCATGCTGCGGGATAATGGATTGGCGCGCCCTTGCCGTCTTTTAGTCTAAGCAAAATCGATGCCGACAGTTGCCTTTGCCGGGTTCTCCCCGCTAGACGGCCAAGTGCTTTTGCGACGCAAGGGTTTGAGCGTTGCCTGGTGCACAAGATCTTAACACCGATGGTTAAAAACTTAACACCTGGACGGATGAGCGCCCGCAAGCCACTACATCGGGCAAGGACGAAGAGGTGTAAAGAAGCTTAACAGGAGGCGCATCGCAGCAAAACGCCACGCCTGTGCGGTTAGGTCGGCGAAACCTTGTCCCACCAGGGTTTTTCGCTCCTGGCACGCATCTTGACTTACTTGTCGGTTGCAGGGGCTTCGAGGACGGGACATCCATCAAGGACGGCTTACCTCGGGCTTCCGTTCGGAAAATCCAAAAATGAGGAGGCCGGCCATGAAAACCGAAAGAGGCGACAAAGACCGTAGTGTGAGCGTTTTCTCCGCGGCTGAAAACCAGTGCATCTGGATGAAGGCGGGCGTTGTAAATTTCAAACTGTGCGAAAACGCATACGACTGCATGACGTGCCCATTTGACAAGGCGATGAGCCGGGAATCGGCCGCAAAGCCCACAGCCCTTGTAACGTGGAGAGAAGTGAAGCGTGGTAAACCCTATTTCCAGAGGGAATGCAGACATATGCTGACGGGCCGTATCCAGATAAAGTTCTGCGGCCAGAACTATGAATGCAGGACCTGCGAATACGACCAGCTTCTGGATGAGGAAGATTTGTCCGCCCCGCCGCCCGCCACAGGTGTTCGAAAAGTTGAAGGGTTCGCTGTCGCGGACGGTTATTACTATCATAAAGGGCACAGCTGGGCGCGCATCGAGCATGGAGGATTCCTGCGCGTCGGCCTGGACGATTTCGCATCCAGGCTGCTTGGCGGGCCGACTGAAATCTGTCTGCCCCCAATTGGCTCTCGCCTGGTCCAGGGTGAGAAGGGATGGACGATTCACAGGGGGGAAATGAGCGCCGACGTGCTTTCTCCGGTCAGCGGGATGGTGCTTGCGACCAATCAGAATGCTGTAAGAACTCCCGGCGTGGCCAATAAAGACCCTTATAACCAGGGGTGGCTGGTTGTGGTTCACCCCCGGACCGTTATGAAAAAGGTTGTAAAGGACCTGTTGTTCGAACGGAGTGCCGTGTCGTGGCTGAAAGGCGAGGTAAAAAAACTCGAAGATATATCGACGGCGGCTTACGGGCATCCTGTGGCGGCAACCGGCGGTGAAATAGTGGACGACATTTTCGGGAACCTGCACAATCTCAAGTGGGAAGAGCTTGTTCACCAGTTTCTACTTACATGAATGCTGTTTGCTTCGAAACTCTTTCATGTTCCTGTGGAGCACGAAACCGCACCGGTCGCAGAAATGGATGCTCAGTTTATCCAGGTCGTCGATTCGGGGGCTCATTTGCATGAGGCATCCCGGAGTATCGCAGTGATAGAGGGACAGTGTGTGGGCGATTTCGTGCAAAGCGACTTTTACGATGCGTTCGTAGTAGACGGCCGACGGCGCCGGGGCGCCGTCGGCGTTATGCTTCAGGCGAAAATCGGAAACAATGGCCGATTTCGCCCCCATTTGCGCCTCGCCGAAAACATAGGTCAGAACAGGCGAGCAGAGATCGACGTCCGTGATTGCCAGTATGCGCGGATGGTGGGGAAAGGAAAGCCCGGAAAGGTGTTTCAGGACCAGACCTGCGTCATACTGGCCCCGATGGAGCTGAAGCGCGTCTTCAGGGATCGCCATGGGGACCAGTATATCGGCCTGGACTTCAAACATCGTCTGGAGGTTCGCCGCTACTATGCGCATGACCATGTCCGGCGTGTGGCCCATATCTATCAGGCCGATCGAGGCGGACCGAGGCTCTTTTGGCTTTTTCAATCCATGACCCCGCACAGGGGACGGCACATGCGCATGGTATGGCGCCATATCGGCAGGCGGAGGAGGTGGTCCTCCTTGTCCGCCTCCAGAAAGTTACTGCTGCCTTAAACCATACGTAGTTGCCATTCGATTGCAGTGAACAACCACACCCACCGAAAACTTGCCGCCCATAATAGCCCGGGGCGATGTGTAGGCCAATCCTAACATTTCCGCGCTGCTTAGAGCGTCAACATTATAGCGGTTGAAGCAGCTTCATTCACTCTCAGTGAGTCGGAAAAGGAGTAGGAAACTTGAAAGAAATTCTTGTCACCATCTCCGGAGTCAAATACTACAGGCTAAAGTCATCTTGATAGTACCGGGCCCGGGTAACGATAGGTGCGATCCGGGAAAAGTGCCGTCCCTTTTCATCCGGTCAATCTTACGTCAGAATAGGAAACAATCTGCATCCCTACCTTGGCGAACAGGGGACGATAGGCACCCTTTCCCGGATCGCCTTTCGAAGCGTGGCAAACCGGAGCGCGGTCCGGAGGCTGTTTTGGGGAAATGGCCCGGATCTTGATCTGTTCCTTTCCACAAACTCGAAAGGGGGTTACTATGAGTAAAATTGCCATAACAAGCGAAGGACCGGAACTGGACGACCTTGTGGATCCCCGGTTTGGCAGGGCTGCCGGATTTGTGATCGTCGATCTGGAAGACATGAGCAGCAGCTACATCGATAACGGGCAAACACAGGTGTTGGCCCAGGGGGCCGGCATACAGGCCGCGCAACTGGTGGCCGGAGCAAAGGTCGATTGCGTTCTTTCCGGTTTTGTGGGCCCGAAAGCATTCCAGGCGCTTTCCGCCGTGAAGATAAAAGTAGTGCAAAACCTCGACGAGGGTATGACGGTGCGCCAGGCGGTGGATAAATTCAAGGCAGGCGTCTTGCAATACGCCGAAGGCCCCAACAGGGGAGCGGGTCGATGATCGTTGCAATCGCCAGCGGCAAGGGGGGCACGGGCAAGACCACGGTAGCCGCTTCCCTGACACGCGTTTGGGAACGTCCCCTGGTTGCCGTGGATCTCGACGTGGAAGCCCCGAACCTGCACCTGTTCCTGCGACCGGAGATCGAGGAAAGCGGGCCGGCGTGGATCGAAACGCCGGTGGTCGACGAATCAAAGTGCACCCATTGTCTGGCCTGCTCCGCTCTTTGCCAGTTCAAGGCGATCAGCGTGATGGGCTCGGTGGTGCTGGCCTTTTCGGAAATGTGCCACGGGTGCGGAGGCTGTATAGCCATATGCCCGGAAAAGGCGATTTCAGCGGGCAAGCGGGAGCTGGGGGAAATCAGCCGGGGGTATGCGGGAAACACGGAGTTTCTGATGGGCTGCCTGAGGATAGGCGAGGCCATGAGCCCGCCCCTGATGCGCCAGGTCAAATCCAGGATGAAAAACATTATCGAGGCAAGCGGCCGGGACGCGATCATCGACGCGCCCCCCGGAGTCAGCTGCCCGGCGGTAAACGCCGTAATGGACAGCGATGTGATCGTCCTGGTGACCGAACCCACTCCTTTCGGTCTTCATGATTTCAAACTTGCCTGGGAAGCGTTCTCTCCCTTTGGAAAACCGATGGGCGTGGTGATAAACCGCGCCGGGGTGGGAGACCGCGAGGTCTATTCGTTTTGCGCCGAAAAGGGAATACCGGTCCTGGCCGAGGCGCCCTACGAGCGGGCTGCCGCCGAGGGCTATGCCCGAGGCCGGGTCATTGCGGATCTCTCGCCCGAGTTTCGGAATATTTTCGTTTCGCTTCATTCGAAGATATTCGAGCTTGCCGCGGGTACGCTTCATAAGGAGGCGGCGCATGCGTGAGATAGTGGTTGTCAGTGGCAAGGGCGGGACGGGCAAGACCTCGCTTACAGGGGCGTTCGCTCACCTGGCGGAAAACTCGGTGGTCTGCGACCTGGACGTCGATGCTCCGGACCTTCACCTGCTGCTCCGCCCCCAAACCGTCCACACGGAAGAATTTTTTTCCGGGTACGTGGCCCAAATCGACAGCGGGCTGTGCACGGGGTGCGGGCTGTGCGCTTCGATGTGCAAATACGAAGCGGTGCGCGTTGCGCAAGATACCTTTTCTGTCGATCCTCTCCGCTGTGAGGGCTGCAAGGTCTGCGTGGCATTCTGCCCGGAAGGGGCAATACTTTTTCCGCAGAAGCACTGCGGGGAGTGGTATATCTCCTCTACCCGGTTCGGCCCCCTGGTGCACGCCAATCTGTTTCCCGGAGAGGCAAACTCGGGGCGCCTGGTCATGGTCTTGAAGCAGCAGGCCCGGCAACTGGCCAAAGCCCGGGGTAAAGAGCTCATCCTTGCGGACGGGACCCCGGGGATCGGATGCCCCGTGATCAGCTCCCTTTCCGGCGCGGATCTTGCCGTCGCGGTGACCGAGCCTACGCCCTCGGGCCGGCACGACCTGGAGCGGGTGGCCGATCTGTGCGGCCATTTTCAGATACGGCTGGCGGTCATCATCAATAAATTCGACCTGAACCCGGAAGAGGCGGACCGAATCGAAGCCTTCTGCCGCTCGAAGGGTCATGCGGCAATCGCCCGGCTCCCCCACGACCCGGTTGTAACCAAAGCGATGGTGGAGGGATTGGTGGTTACCGAACTGCCGGAAGGGGACTTCAGCAAGGAGGTCCGCCAAACGTGGCGGAAAATCGAGGAACTCTCGGTGCGCGGGAAGAAATAGCGATGTGGAGCTTCCCGCATGTCTTTTTTCATAAGCGGCCGGCGGGTATTGACCCGCCTATCGGTACTTGTTGTGATTCAAGGGAGAAAAAATGAAAAGCGTAATCGTGGCAATTCCATCAAGTAGCCCCGGAGGGTTGGATTCCCCTCTGGGCGCTCATTTCGGGCACTGTGATCTTTATACCGTCGTAGAGGTAATGGACGGACAGGTTAAAGACGTTCGGCTCCTTCCAAACGTTCCTCACCAGCAGGGTGGATGCATGGCGCCGGTAAATCACCTCGCCCAAAACGGCGTGCAGGTGCTTATCGCCGGAGGCATGGGCATGAGGCCGCTGATGGGTTTTAATCAGGTGGGGATCGACGTTCTCTACGGCGGCAACGCCCAGACGGTAAAAGATGCGGTGGATGGGTTCCTTAAGGGTGTTCTGCAGCAGTTTACCTCCGATTTCACCTGCGGCGGAGGCGGGGGAGGGAATTAGAACCCATGGTGCACATTCTTCTGATTACCGTTCGAAAGGACGGCCTGAAACCCTTTATCGAAGGGCTTGCCTCCGAGCCGCAGGTCCGGCTGGAGCTGGTATCCGCCGGGGCCCGGGCCCTGGAAATGGTGCGAACCGGATGTCCCCAGCTGGTAATTGTCGATTCCACCTCGGACGGCCTGGAATCGCTGGATGTGGTGAGGCGGATCATCAGCGTAAATGCAATGGTGAATACCGCTGTGGTAAGTTCTCTATCAGATGAGGAATTTCATGACAAAGGCGAAGGCCTGGGCATTCTCTGCCGATTGCCCGAGTCGCCCGGCGGTGAGGATTCGAAGGCGTTGCTGCAAAAACTTCGCGATCTGAGCGGGGCGGCGTGACGCCGCAGCCGGTTCTATCCACTAAGCACACTAAGGGAGCACTAAGGAAGATCAGAACTTGGGCTGTTGCTTCGTGCTCCTTCGTGTGCTTCGTGGATCCGGCCGCGCCCGGCTAAGCCTCCGGCTGGCCTGCAAACTCTATTTCTATGAATAGCGTCTCGCCCATCGGCGACATCTTGGCGTTTGGGTATCGCTTGCGGAAGATGTGGAGCATCGACCGGTTCTCCCGCAATACGTAAGCCGTAAAGCCTTTGTAGTCGTTTTTGCGGGCGATTCCTTCGAGTATCTCGACCATGCGGGAGCCGATGCCCATCCCCTGGAACCCGTCCCCCACCACAAAGGCGACCTCCGCGCGGCCATCCTCGGTTTGGGCATAGGAGGCGATAGCCATTATCTCCTGGTGCCCGCTAACGGAGGTGAGGCCTATCAGGGACATGTTCTTGCGGTAATCGACGCTGGCCCACTGTTCCTGCATGGCTTTGTGGGAAAAGAGCTGTTTGTGGTAAAAAAAACGGTGGTATACGGACTGGGCCTGCAGAGAGTAAAAGAAATTGCGGAACGCAAACTCGTCGGAGGCCAGCAAGGGGCGAAACTCGATTGTCCGTCCGTCCTTTAGCTGAAAGGACGTCTTGTAGTCTTCCAGGAATATCAGGTCTTCCTGCTGGGGAGTGATCTGGTCCGCAAATATGTAATGATGTTTTTTGGCTTCTTCTATCAGTTCTTCGCGAAACTTGGGGTGAGCGATCTGGGCCAGTTCCATGACCCGCTGGTAGATGCTTTTTCCCTTCAGTTCCGCAATGCCGAATTCGGTGACGACGAAGTTTACGTCACCCCGGGTGGTGGCCACCCCGGCCCCCTCGCTCAGGTGGGAGACGATGCGCGAGGTCTTGCCGTCCAGGGCGGTGGAGGGCAGGGCTACGATGGAAAAACCTCCCCGGGACATGGCGCTGCCTCGAATGAAGTCGACCTGGTCGCCGATGCCGCTGTAGAAAAGATAGCCAACCGAATCCGAACATACCTGCCCGGTCAGATCGACTTCCAATGCCGAACTGATGGAAATCAGGTTGTCATTTTGGGCAATGACCGTCGGATCGTTTACAAAATCCGAACCGCAGAAATGGAACATGGGGTTGTTGTCCAGGAAATCGTAGAGACTGGAGGAACCCATGCAAAGGGAGGCGACCGCCTTTCCGGGCATGAGGGATTTCCGGGCGTTGGTGACCACCTTTTTTTGAAAAAGAGGTAAAAAGGCATCGGTGATCACCTGGGTGTGAATTCCCAGATCTTTTTTGTCCTCGAGGTACTTCAGAATGGCGTAAGGCAGGCGCCCGAAGCCGATCTGGAGGGTGGCGCCGTCGTTTATCAGCTGTGAGACGTAATGGCCGATCCGCTGGGTGGTCGCCTCGGCTGCCTGGACCGGCAGGTATTCTCCCAGCGGCTCTTCGTGCATGACCAGGTAATCGAGGTCGCTTACGTGAACGAAGCTGTCTCCAAGCGTCCTTGGCATGCGCGGGTTTACCTGCGCGATGACCAGCGTCGAGTTCTGCATGCCGGCGCGGGTGATGTCGACCGAGATGCCCAGGCTGCAGTAGCCGAATCTGTCGGGGGGGCTGACCTGAATGAGCGCGGCGTCCAGTCCGATCAGCTTGCTGGAAAAAAGCTCGGGAATCTGCGAAAGGTAGGCTGGAACGTAGTCTATGTTTCCTTTGAAAACCGCCTTTCGCATCGCCGGGCTGATGAAGAAAAGTTTCAGTGAAAAGCGATTGAGGAAGGACTCATCGTCGACGTATTCGGCAAGCGCGCCGGAAAGCATCTGGTAGACCATGATGTCCTGGAGTCTTTTGTCCTTGACCATGGCTTCGATGAGGTGTCTGGGCTCCCCGCAACCCGTACCGACAAAAACGCGGCTTCCCTTCTTTATGGCCGAGACGGCCTGCTCGGAACTGACAACCTTCCCCGGGCAATGTTCGTTCAGCCAATCAGCATAGTCCATTTTTCGAAAATCCCTTCAGGCGGGGTTGGCATCTCGCGCCGTTTCCCCCCCGCGCAGCATAGCGTGCTTTTTATCTCCAAAAGGCGTCCGGTCAGGAGCCGATAAAAATGTTATTCGGGGAGTATAGCAATGATTCATTTTTGCGCAACATCCGCATGAGAAATGAGGAGCGGATTTCGCCTTTTCCAGCCCAAATAAAACCTTTGAGGAAAGGCCAACTCGGGAGGCTGGTCGAAGGGCGCGGGGAAGTCGCCCAAACACAAACCTGGTAAGTTCATGGTGGGCCGAGCGCAAGCCCTGCCCACCGGGGGAGTCCTCCCTGGAGGCTAGTCGTCGGCCATCTCCGGTTTCCAGCATTGCCACACCATGCCCAGCAGATCCGGGCTGGGTTTCAGGGTTGGCTTCCCGGGTTTCCACCCCGAAGGAGTGGCCTCCCGGGTCGCGCGGACATGCTGGAAGGCTTTGATCTGGCGGATGAGTTCCGCCACGTGTCGCCCCACCGGCGGCGTCAGTATCTCCATCGCCTGGATGACTCCATCCGGGTCGATCAGGAAGCGGCCGCCAAAATCGACTCCCGCAGCTTCGTCGTATACGCCGTAAACCTTGCCGATAGCTCCCCCGGCATCGGAGAGCATGGGGTATGGCACGCCTCCGGGCGTCATTTTGGACAGTTCCTCGCTCTGCCAGATCTTGTGGGAGAATCGGCTGTCGGTACTTACGGAAAGGACTTCCACACCCATTTTTTGGAGTTCGGGATATTTAACGGCAACTGCCGTCAATTCCGTGGGTCAGACAAAGGTGAAGTCACCGGGATAGAAACAAAGGACCACCCACAACCACTGCCTGCTTGTTCACTCATGCCCGTTGTCCTCCTTATCAACTGTGGAAAAAAACAAAGGGACGCAACGGCGCGTCCCGTAATCCTCTGCTTCATGACGTCAGCCGCGGGGGAATATCATTGATTTCCAGAATTCGATGTAATCCCTGCGCAGCCTTATCCCTCAAAGTCGATGATCATGTCCGCTTCGTTGCCGCAGTTCTTGCACGTCCTGGTTTCTCGCTGTTTCTTTTTGACCTCGCCGGTTGGCTCCTTCACTTCGATCCACTGGCAGGAGATGGTCATCTCCGCCTCATTGCCGCACTTATCGCACGTGCAAACTTCCACCTTGTCAGCCATATGATCTCCTTTCATGTCGTTCGTCGTACATTTCGGCCAGAGTCCACAGTTCGCGGCGGGGTGCGCGCCCCCGTTTAGACACAGGGTGAAATGCCCCTGCACCTTTTGTCCTTTCCCGCGGCGGCTTGCCGGCCACAACAGACCGCAAGCGGGAAATCCCGGTTGCTCGGGGTTCCAGGGTAATGGTCCAATTACTACCCAGTGTATTACGCCGAAGCGCTGCAAGCCTAGCTTATGGAGACTTATTATTAACTAATGATCAGTAGTTATGGAATTCGGTTCTGTCAAGCCGAAAAAATGAACGAAAAACCCTCATTTTGTAGTAAAATCGGAGGCGAGGTTTTAACAACCTGACCGGATTTTGAATGCAAAGCGCTGGTGTGTGCGCAAAACTTGAGAAAAATTGGAGGTCACATGCTTTTTTGCTTTAACTCGGGAGAAGTCTTTCAAGCAGCGATCAAAATCGAGGAAAATGGACTCAACTTCTACACCAAAGCGCGCCAGGCCGTGAGTGACCCGGATATCGCCGAACTATTCGCCGCGCTGGCTAAGGAAGAGGTTGCGCATAAAAGATACTTCGAGGAGCTTTTGTCGGGAATGGACGAAGAACTCAAGCGCCCAACGGTCGGCGACCCCGACCAGGAACTCGACACCTACATCCGCGCCCTGGCCGATCAACATGTCTTCGGTCCCGGGGCGAAGTCGGCGGGTGCACCGGCCAATCTCGCCACTGTGGAAGATGCCCTGAAGCTGGCCATCCAGTTCGAAAAGGACTCCGTGGTCTTTTATCTGGGCATGCAGGAGGCCACCTGCGAGGGCAAGGCGCGAGAAGTTGTGGGCCTGCTGGTCAAAGAGGAACTGGCTCACGTGCGCAGGCTTTCGCTCCATTTGAAGAAATGTTCCGACAATGTCAAGGCATGCGCTCTTAACTGGCCACAGGCTTAGTCCTGTCAGTGGGACCGCTGCTTTGAAAGGTTCCTCGCCAATCCCTCGCACCGCTTCACGCCCGGACACCGTGTGTCCGGGCCTGGAGTTTGGACATTTTGAGTAGGTCCCTTATAACTATATTTGACAGACCTACCCAGTGAGTGGTATCCTTCACTTCACCTCGGAAAGAAGGATACCGTCATGAACAAATACGACATACGCGACATTATTCTTGATGCAATTGAAGAATCTCTTGATGCGCAACTGCGCGCGATCCGACGGAT
>JARLHP010000023.1 GCA_031292195.1 Syntrophobacteraceae bacterium | reverse complement strand
GCATAAGAGCTGATCGTCCTCCCGTCGGCCAGCCTGACAGAGTGAAATTCGATTCCGGGCTCTATGGCGACGGCCTCCTCCCGCAGGATTTCAAGACCGTAGGCTTTTGCATGATCCACAAATCGGTCCGAAAGTTCGAAACCATTGATGTCGATAAATCCCGGATAATTCTCCACGCCCTTGTTTATGGCCATCTGGCCGCCTGGAGCTCCCTTTTCGATCAGCACGGTCTTCATGGCCGCTCTCATGGCGTAGATTCCGGCGGACAGGCCGGCGGGGCCCCCGCCTATGATCACCACGTCGTATTCGGGCCGTGCGTTGTCGCTCTCTTTAATTGCGCTCATAATTCTTTCTTCTCTCGGGGTCTTGTAAAAAGGATATTCTTTTCTGCAAATGGAACATTGCAGAACGCACACCTCCACGTTGTCCGATTTGACTTCGGCTCGTATGCCGCAATCCTCGCAGCGGCGGCACGCTTTAAGGTCGGAAGGCTTGGCTACACTGTTCATCTCAACATTTTATGTAAGCATTTGGGTTTTCGGTAGCAATGGGATAAAGGCGGCGGGTTCCACCAATTGGCCCATGGATACGGGCGTGGCCGAGGAATGTGGCGGCGGGCCCTGCCGGGCAAAAATGATAGACTGAAAATGAAAAATATCAGCTCTGAGTTTTGACGATTCTCCGCGGCAAAAAACGGTCGGCAACCGGGTTTTTGCCGCAAAGATTTCATTTGACATCCCGGGTGTCGAAGTGTAGCAATTGCCAACCGGCCTTGAAACCTCCTGCGGAATGCGGGTTTTGGTTCGCGGGCGAGGTTGATCCAGGCGGTGCTTGCGCTGGACACTATGTGGTCGCAATGCCTCAAAGGGATTAGAAGGTCTCGACCATAATCGTATAAGAACAGATTGGGAGGTCGCTGCATTTGAGTGTAACCCTCTCGGCCGCATCATAGAAGGTTATGAAGATTATAGTTACCGGCGCAGCCGGATTCATAGGCATGCATTGTGCCGAGCATCTCCTGGCGAGGGGAGACGAGGTAATCGGAATTGACAACCTCGATGATTATTACGATGTTACCCTCAAAGAGGATCGCCTGGCGCGCCTTTCCACCCATTCAGATTTTCGTTTTTTCAAGCTCAACATTATTGACAGGTATGAGATCGAGAGGCTGTTTGATGCCGTGAGGCCGCAGCGGGTCGTTCATTTGGCCGCGCAAGCCGGAGTGCGCCATTCGATCGAGGCCCCGCATGTGTATGTGGAAAGCAACCTCGTTGGCTTCATCAACATCCTGGAATGTTGCAGAAACTTTGCTTGCCAACATCTCGTGTACGCTTCCTCCTCCAGCGTTTACGGCGGCAACGGCAAAATGCCGTTTTCCGAGCACGACAATGTCGATCACCCCCTGAGCATTTATGCTGCCACCAAAAAGGCCAACGAACTTATGGCGCACGCCTACAGCCACCTTTACGGCCTGCCGACCACGGGGCTGCGCTTTTTTACTGTCTACGGCCCATGGGGGCGTCCCGACATGGCCCTGTTTCTATTCACGAAGGCCATACTATCAGGTCAGCCCATCAATGTGTTCAATCACGGGAAGATGATCCGTGATTTCACCTACATAGATGATGTGGTGCGAGGCATTATTCTGGTATTGGACAGGCCTGCGACCGCGGACCCCGCATTCGAGAGCGGCAAGCCCGATCCGTCCAGATCATCCGCCCCTTACCGGGTGTTCAATATCGGCAATAATAATCCGGTCGAACTGATGGTGTACATCGCGGAGCTGGAGGATGCGCTGGGATGTGCCGCAAATAAAAATCTCATGTCCATGCAGATGGGTGACATGCCGGCCACTTTCGCCGATATAGGGGAACTGGAGACCGCTGTGGGCTTCAAGCCTTCAACGCCGGTCAGCCAGGGCGTCAGGCAATTTGTGGAATGGTACCGGGACTACTACCGGGTGTGAAGCGAGGTTGGAGTCGGGCATCCACGGGGGACAACCGCGGTGTGTCGTCGCTGACCGGTTGCCAGGTCGGCCGGAAGTTTCATCTCGTTCAAAACGGTTCTCCCGGGAGACGGTTCATCCTCGTTGAAACCCCAACCCGGGTGGCGGCAGCTCGGCTTGAACGCTATTGCGTATAAGGTTCGACACTTCCGACTAAAATGCAATGAGCTGCAAAATGGGCGTGAATCGTCGCCGCGCAGCCTGGTGTGTAGGCGGTCTCCGATGGTATCGGGCAAGTCGAAGGTCAATCGCGGGAATGTGGATGGCAAAGGCAATTTGTTTAATCAATTATATTGTCAGGTTTCCATATACCATCATAAAATCGGACGTTTAGATTACCTTTCTCTCTTCTCCCGCATTTCGATCTCCCGCTATGTGATATCGGTCTTAAAGGCACGGACGACTATGGTTTTCCCGGTTTGGAGAATGCATAATCAGCCGTGTCCATATCGGATTTTATTGCACTCGCTTGTTTACGAAATTCGTTTGACTTCTCGGAGCAAGAAGTGTAAAGCTGATACCCAGTCCGGTGGGGAAGCTCGTAAGGCTTACTGCATATGAGTTTCCGGATTGGGATTTGTCTCATTGCAGTGCCAGACGAGGTATCGTAGTCAGTAATCACATATGGTAAAAACAATCGCAGTAAAAATTAATAAGAAATAGGTTGTCGTCGTTGGGCTGGAGTATAAGGCTCCGATGTTGAAATCTTCCTGCTGGCAGGACATATATCGGGCATGAACCCATAACATTCTGATTTATCAATTGGAATTCTGTTAGAGCGGGTGGGGCCCTGCTGGAGATCTATCGTTGAAGTACGTTGCCAATTGAGGTTCTTCCTGCCTGATGATGGCCGCCGTGTGGCAGGTGTGGCGGCCGTTAACCCCGTGTTGGAGTGAAGATAAAGGGTATTTGCCGGCGGCACAGGCTTTCGGGGGGGAGCTTGTTGAAACGTCGGGCAACGATGTTTGTCGATTCTTGTAACGGGTTAACTGGGAGGGCAGCTCCATTCAGGTCGGACGGCTGTTTTGCCGTCTGCCTTGCCGGTCTTGTGAGCTCGATGCCATGTAATCGAGTCGGCGGAGCTGTATGCTCTGCCGCGGTTGGAAAGTTGCTTTCGGATCGGGTTCCATCGGCCCGGCCCACAGTCAATCTTTTATGTCGTAAAAACGGGTGGTTGCTTGTTCGTTGGCCGTGTTCCGGCTGTGAACAGGCAACCTGCGGCAGGCAAACGACAATCGGGAGCTTCAGCTCATGAGAACTCTGTTCAAAAATCGCAGGTTTTACATAATGTTTCTCGCCGATTCCATGATCTTCGTCGTGGCTTTGATCGGCGCCTTTTGTTTGCGGATGGAGTTTGGTCTCACCAGCCGGGAAGTGCACCTGGTAATGCAACTTGCGCCGGTTCTCATTCCTGTGGAAGCTGTTGTGTTCTTAATGTTCGGGCTCTACAGGGGAATGTGGCGCTACACCAGCGTGGTCGACTTCTGGCGCCTGGTGCAGGCCTGCTTGTTTACCATGCTCCTGGGGTTCTCATACGCTTTCCTTTTCAGGCTTGAGGGGGTACCGCGGTCGATCTTCATTCTGAACGGGATGCTGGCCTTCCTTTTGTCGGGTGCGCTCAGGATGGGCATACGCACCTTCTATGTGGTGCGGACCAATCCAAATGGGCTCAAAGCCTGCGGACTTCCCGACGTGCGGGGCTGGCTGAGAGGAGGCCGGCGGTTGATTATAATAGGCGCGGGGGCCGGCGGCGAAAAAATACTAAGAGAAATTATTGAAAACCCCCAGCTCGACTTTTGTGTAGTAGGATTTGTCGATGACGATCCCGCAAAGCATGGCCGCACGGTGCACGGCATACCGGTATTTGGTGGCGTGGCGGTGCTGCCGGACGTGATTGGCAAATACAATTTAGATGAGATTCTTATATGTATTCCTTCCGCCAGCGGGGCCGAGCTTCGCCGAATCATCGATGTTTGCAAAAGCTGCGGCGTCACCTATAAGACCCTGCCCGGAATCGGGGAGATCGTCGACGGCAGGGTGAGTATTAAGAAGCTGCGAGACGTCAATTATGCCGACCTGTTGCGGCGCGAGCCGGTTAAACTGGATATGGCCGGCATCAAGGATTACCTGGTGGGCAAGACCGTCCTGGTCACCGGTTGCGGAGGCTCCATTGGTTCCGAGCTCTGCCGCCAGTTGGTTCGCTTCAGCCCTGGCAGGCTTGTGTTATTCGATGCGTCGGAAGAAAATCTTTTCAATATCGAGAGGGAACTGTTAACTCTTGGTTGCCGTAATTTGGAGTGTGTTCTGGGTCCCGTTCAGAAACGCGAACTGACCCGGGACACTTTCCGCCGGTATCGGCCGCAGGTCGTTTTTCATGCCGCCGCCTATAAACATGTGCCGATGCTTGAACACAACTGCCAAATAGCCATCTCCAACAACGTGCTGGGCAGCCAGGTGGTCATGGAAGCCGCAGTCGAGTTTGGCGTGCGGCAATTCGTGCTGGTCTCTACCGACAAGGCGGTGAGGCCCACCAGCGTCATGGGGGCGACCAAGCGGATTTCCGAACTGATAATGCAGTCGCTTCGCGGGCGAGGCACCCAGTTCAAGGCCGTTCGGTTTGGAAACGTCGTGGGGTCTTCCGGTTCGGTAATACCGATTTTTCGCCGCCAGATCGAAACAGGCGGTCCGGTGACGGTGACTCACCCGGATATCACGCGCTATTTCATGACCATCCCCGAGGCGGCCCAGTTGATCCTCCAGGCGGGAGCCCTTGCCGAAGAGGGCGATATCTACATCCTGGAGATGGGCACGCCGGTAAAGATCTGTGAAATGGCGCGCGATTTGATCCGCCTTTCCGGGAAAGTGCCTGAAACGGAAATCGAGATCGAATTCACCGGGCTTCGTCCCGGAGAAAAACTCCACGAGGAGCTGGTTACGCAAAATGAGGACGTAATCAGGACCAGGCATGAAAAAATAATGGTGGTGAGGTCCAACGGGATTACATGCAAAGTTGACAAGCATGAAGATTTCGGTGAATACTTGATGCGACACATAGAGGAACTCGTACGGATCGCCGATTTGCAGGACTCTGGCGCGGTCAGGCGCAAACTCGGGGAAATAGTCCCGGAGTACGGCCCGCAGGCGCTGGAGCCCTTGGTGAAGGTTCAGACTGCCAACAGCAACGGCAACGGCCAGGAGCTGAAAGTTGCATAGGTGTGTTCTTTTTGGTGAAGCGTGGGGACGAGGGATTGATTTTGTTATTGCGCGTCGAATTTTCTTTTCGGCGCCACTTTGCCTGCGCGGTGGAATCTTTGTAAGGAGCGGCGATGAGACTGAGACCTGATATTTTATTGTTTGCCGGTCTGTTGATTGTTATGTCGGGCTGCGGTGGAAATCAATGGAGCGAACACTTGGTGGAAGGCAGCGCCGGCCCGGTGAGCGAAATCAGGATCGGCGCCCGTTCCTCCTCCCCTGGAGAGGCCGTGCAGGTAGGCGCCGTCGCCGATCCCCAGGCCCGGAGCGTGCAACTGCAGGAACGGCTGCTCAAAATGTCGGCCATGATGCCCGTCCAGCATTACACGGATTACAAGGTTGGGCCCGAGGATGCTCTGCAGGTCGGCTTCTTCGCTATGGGCGGTCCGACTACCGTGGGTAGTGCGGGCCTCCCGGCGCCTGGTGCGGGCGCAGGCGGCGAGCAGCTGAGCGGGGTCTTTAGAGTCAGCGGCCAGGGTGAAATAAGGTTGATGCTGATAGGAAACGTCAAAGTCGCCGGCCTCACGCCAATCGAAATAGCCGAAAAGCTGACTCAGCTCTACAAGCTGGAAGGCTATCTCGTAGATCCGCACATCACGGTCGCAGTTGCCGATTACAGGCATAACAAAGTGGCCGTTTCCGGGGCGGTTAACAAACCCGATTATTATCCGCTCATCGGTCCGCGCTCCCTGCTAGAGGTCCTCGGCACGGCCGGAGGTCTCTCGGCCGGCGCTGGAGATAAGGTGAACATCATACGTCCGCGTCCCGGCGCCTCCCAAGTCGCAGGCCAGGAGGGACTGAACGCCCAGACCATCGTGATCGATTTGAACCGCCTCGTGCTCCAGGGCGATACCAGCCAGGACATTCCAATCGATAACGGAGACGTGGTCTTTGTACCCTTTGCTCAAAGCGCTTATATCATCGGATCGGTCACCAAACCGGGCAACGTGCTCCTGCAGGACAACATGTCGCTTACCAGGGCCATATCCCTGTGCCAGGGCCAGCAGATAAGCCTGGCCTCTGACTACGTGACCGTTCTTCGCGTCGACCAGGACGGCAAACGGGAGGTAATACCCGTGGACCTCTCGCAGGTACTCAAGGGCAACGAAACTGACGTTCGGCTCAAGCCCAACGATATCGTTTACGTCCATGAAAGCAAAGTGCGGCGGTTTTTCTACGATCTCAAGGCGTTCATGCCGGGGAGCATTGGCATGAGCGCCGCTGCCTTTTAGGCGCATGCGGCGGCCGGAGGTGCGTGCTCTCGGAATCCCGCGCAATGCGGGAGCGGAAGCGAAGAAAGTAACGGTTTTATCGCGGACGGTCTTGATTTATCTGTAGCTTTTCTCTGCGGTTCTTCGCCTTTACATGCACCGTCCACGCGCGGAGAGAAAATTTACGGTTGTCTCTTACAACGGGATTTCAACAATGCAAAGCGATCAAAACAATGGCAACAACAGGACCGATGTCTTGGCCGCCGCCGCTTCTTTCCCACCGAGTGCCGCCGGCTGGTACGCTGAGGAATATGAAGAGGGCGTAAATCTTCGCGATTACTGGTACGTATTGAAGAAGCGCAAGTGGTGGGCACTGGGATTCACGGGCGGCGTAGTCCTCGTCGCCCTCCTGGTTGTCCTGTTCATGCCTCGGATCTGGGAAGGCAAGATTACTCTCCAGATCACCCAGGACAAGGGCTCCTCCGCCCTTGGGGACGCGGGCAGCAGTATGGACCCTTTGGGGGCATTGACGGGCTCTAGCGACCTCGACAGGTTTTATGCCACCCAGTACGAGATCCTTAAATCTCCCGCCATGGCCTTCGGCATCATCGATGACCTGAAGCTCCAGAGTGACCCCTCTTACGGGGAGATGGCCAAGGAATACCCGGACTATCCGCCGGGAGCCATCCGGCAGTTATACGCGAAACAACTCCTGAAGCATCTCTCGATAGAGCCTGTGACGAACTCCTACCTGGTTGACATCATATTCCACTCGAAGGACAAGGGGCTGGCCCAAAAGGTGCCTGAAGCCCTCCAGGGCGTGTATCTCAACCTGTGCATGAGGACCAGGCAGCAATCCTTTGTGCTGTTGAAAGATTGGCTGGACCGGCAGCTGGTGCATCTCGGCGAGAAGCTTCAGGTATCGGAGAAAAAAACGATCGCCGCCGGGGAGAAGGGCGACTTTATGGGCGTGGACATCGACAACGATAAGATGGCCGCGATGAACGTCGTACTCCAGAAGTACGTCCAGGTGGGCCAGCTCTTGACCACTGCCCAGTCGGACCTGGCCGCAAAAAAAGCCCTCTATGACCAGATCCAGCAAAAGGGCGCCGATGCGCCGGTGATCGTAAACAACCCGCTGATCCAGACGCTGAGGGGCCAGCTCATCGCCGCGGAAGGCCAGACATCCGGCTCGGCCCAGGTTTATGGCCCCAGATTTCCGTCGCAGAAGATGGGCGTCGCCACCGTAAATGCACTAACCAGAAAGCTGAACGCAGAAGTGAGGCGGGAGGCCGTAAGCGTAAGGTCTGATTACCAGGCGGCGCTAAGGGCTGAAAATCTACTCCAGCAGGAATTCGCCAAAGCCAAGGCCCAGATGGCCGGCATGGAGAACGGCCTTGCAAAATTCCACATGCTGAAACGTGACCTGGCCACGAACCAGGCCCTTTATGAAGGATTGCTTGGCAGGATGAAGGACGCCGCCGTAGCGGCGACAATGGTCCCGAGCAATATTGCGGTCATCAACGCTTCGCTGCCTCCCTACAAGCCTTACATGCCAAAGCCTGCGCTTTTTCTTGTGCTCGGCCTGGTCTTAGGCGCAATGGTGGGGATAGGGCTGGCGTTTTTCCTCGAATACCTGGACAATTCGATCAAGACGGTCGAAGAGCTGGAAAAAATCATCCATGTTCCCAGTCTGGGTATGATCCCCATGGCCGAAAAAGGGGAAGCCGGTAAAACTGCGCTCGAAACGATCAGCTATTTCGAGCCGAAGTCGCAGATCAGCGAGGCTGTATCTCATATCCGTTCTGCTATCATGCTCTCCGCGTCCTCTACGCCGCCGCAGGTTATCATGATTACCAGCGGCAATCCCGCAGAGGGAAAGAGCACATCCACCTGCAATATTGCCATAGCATTGTGCCGTGGCGAGCATAAATGCGTGATTATAGATTGCGACCTTAGAAAGCCCAGGCTCCACAGGGTGTTCAAGCAGTCGAACAGACGGGGATTGTCCAATTTTCTGACCGGCGGCGCCACGCTGGAGGAAATCACAAAGGCGACTGAGATCCCTGAGCTTTATTTTATCCCCGCCGGCCCGACTCCGCCGAGTCCGCTCGACCTCATTGCATCCGAGGCTTTCAAAAAAATGATAGAGTCGCTGCGCCGCCAGTATCAGCACGTTGTGATCGATTCGCCGCCGGTCATCGGATTTGCGGACGCCCGCTCGCTTTCGGCCGTGTCGGACGGCACGGTTCTCGTGTTCAGGCACCTCAGCACCACGCGCGAGGCCGCCAGGCTGGCCGTGCAGATGCTTACCCAAATCAATTCTCAAATCCTTGGCAGCGTGCTTACCATGGTTAGAAAAAGCGATTTGGGCTACGGCGCTTACTACAGCTATTACAAGTATTACAATAAATACTATGAAAATTATAAAGAGCCGGACAACAAGGCTTTGAAAGAAATGCCTTCGCCAAAGAACGGCGAAAGGCCCGAGGGGTAGCGGCCTCTTCATCGAAAAGACGTGATCTACGCACTCTGGCAGGATGATTTTGCGTCCTGGAAAGATTAACAGCCCTTTACACTCCCTTCGCCTCCTTCCGGGAAAAAAGGGGATTCCTGTCACGATTTCCTCATGAGATTTCGAGGGGATATGAAAGGATCGCGATGAAAAGAGCTCTCATTGTGGGTGCGTCGGGTCAAGACGGTCGTCTCCTGGGTGAATTGTTATTGTCAAAGGGGTACCTGGTGCACGGTTTGACGCGTATCGCCCCAAGCGCTGACCTTCCTTGGGAGTGTTCGCAGATTAACATCCTGGATTCAACCGATGTTGACGCCTGCCTGGGAAAGACTCGTCCAGATGAGATTTATTATCTTGCCGCTTTTCATCACTCCGCCCAAGATAAAATCTCGATGTCGGTGCGCGATTTGTTTCAGAGAAGCTTTGATGTGCATGTCTACGGCTTAACGAATTTTCTTGAGACCATTAAGACCAAATTTCCAATGACTCGTTTATTTTATGCGTCTTCATCACATGTTTTCGGACTGCCTTCGCAGGAAAAACAGACCGAGAGTACGCCTGTGATCCCTATCAGCCCATACGGAATTTCAAAAGCGGCCGGGATGGCATGTTGCCGTCACTATCGCGAACACGGTTCCATCCACGCTTCCGCGGGCATTCTTTACAACCACGAGTCAAATCTCCGCAATGTTGAATTTCTTTCCAGGAAAATCACTGACGGGATCGGGAAAATCATGCACAATCGAGATCATAAGATCATTCTCGGAGACTTAAACGCACGCGTCGATTGGGGGTATGCGCCCGATTACGTCGAAGCGATGTTGCAGATTGTGCAGATGCCGTATGCGGACGACTACATCATTGCCACAGGAGAAAGTCACTCTGTCGAGGAATTCGTAGAAAAGGCCTTTGAATGTGTGGGGCTCGATTGGCGAAACCACGTGGAAGAGGACTCTCAAATACTCTGGAATAAGCGGCTCGGAGGCCCTTTGGTAGGGGATTCGACAAAACTGCGACAATCGACCGGGTGGATGCCCACCGTGACTTTTGCAGAGATGGTGTGCAAACTGGTCAACTATCACCTTGCTGAAATGCTTAAATAACCGATACCTGATCGCAGAATCCAAAATAGTTGTTCGTTGTTCGATGAGGAACTTTGTTCTTGACTGCTTGATTCGCTTGCGCCTTGGCACCATGTGAAAGACCGAGGTGAGTGAAAGCGAAAACGTGTCCCAAAAGCGAGACAATAAAGCTCGAGTCAGTTTTGACTCACTGATTCAGGTAGATAATAATGGTCACAAACAAGCACAGAGTATTGCTTATCGATCAAATGGCCAATGATAGGGGCCATCTTCGAGAAGATGATCTATTTTTCGCGGAGTGTATCTCTCCGCTCGCTACAGATTTCGAGATAGCAACTTCAGCCGGCAGTGCGGCGGATATCACCAGGGAGCTGCACGTCCAAGCTCGTGTGATCAAAGGGCATGCCGCGAGCGTACGCATTCAGCGGTTGCGGTTGTTCAGAGATATTCTCAGTTTGGCTTTTTCCCGATTCGGTCATGTCGTATTCCTGTCGTTCGAAGAATGCTCCACGCTTTTGTTCATGCTACTGCACCCCAAAAGCCGGGTGCACCTCATCGTACATCACAACCTTCGTCCCGACAGGGTGAATAGACACCCCACTCTCGGACCGGTGCTGCTGCGAGCAGTCTTTCAGCGCGCTGCAACAGTGATAGTTAATTGTCAGTACGCAGCGGGCAGAGTCAAGGCGATTCATCCGGATATTGATCCGGGCAAGATCCTGGTCATGCCTTATCACAAAATCGGGCAAGCGCGGGTGCAACTCTCATGGCATGAAAAGAAGCCTGTGATATTGTTCGTCGGACCGCAACGAGTTCACAAGAAAGTTGAACCGGCTATCGATCTCATTAAGAACGACAGGGAACGTCGATATCGCTACGTCTTTTGTTCAATGGCCGACACGATTCCGGATCGGACGCGGAGCTTTCTTGAAGCGCAGGAAAATGTGGAACTCGCATTCGGTTACACCGCCGATGACGTCTATTATCGTCTGTATAGCGAGGCAATGTTGATTTTATTGACTCATGATACGGACTTTGAGGGAACGCTCAGCGGTGTCTTTTGCGACGCTATCGCGTCCGGTTCGCCAATTATAGCGCGGGATATGGCCCCACACCGAGAGTTTTTCCAACGCTTCGGGCCGATGGGATTTCTTGTCGATTATGCCGATGTGGGGTGGTGTCGGCACGTTCTGGGTGCTAACCTGCATCAAGTGTATCCGGAATTTCAGAAGAACATGGAAAGGTGCCGCGAGTCCTGCCGGATGGAAGCCATTCGAGAACAGTTTCGCAAGTTGCTGGAAGGTTACTGAAAAAGTCATTTGCATAGAATATTTCTTCTTAAATTCAGTGTAGTTTGATGCTGTACGAACGTACTTTACAAACCTGACAAGAACGCCGTGAAAAGCTCAGCCGCCAACAGTCCAGACTTTTTTATTCCCTGCGCCCCGAGAGCCTGGTCTCGGAGGACTCTGCCTTGGGCGGCCCGGGCATTTTGGAAGGCGCTTCGCAATCGGAAAGATTATGAATAGAGTCGCATCCATTGGTAATTTGCCGGCGTATCGCCGTAAAGGGCGGCCGACAAGTACATCTCGCAGCTCAACACTGCGGTTGCCGCGATTTGTGGCGATTGTGCTGATTGCCGGTTTAATAAGTACTCTCATGGATTCCGCTACCGATGCTACGCCGCTTCTCTACTATATCGGCTTGGGCGTTAGCATTGCGTTAACATGGCTCGTGTTGATTTTGCCTTCTCGTTACAAAATCTACCCACTTCTAGTACTCATTGCGAACTTACCCGATGTGACCCAGAGCGCCACGGATGTCGAGAAAGTTGGGACTTTGCGCGACGCATCATTTTGGCAATTCAAAATCGGGTTCGTAAATGCTTCCTGGGTCTTACTTCTCGTATTGGTTGCAATTATAATATGCCTTCCAAAGAAGCGTCTCACTAAGCCTGACTTCCTTTTTGTATTATATTACTCAACTATCCCCATAGTTACCTGTCTTATCTATGGTTATATTTTCAGCACTGATTATACGGGTATAATCACGGATGTAAAACTTCCGCTCGTTTTTTTTATGGGTATGTATATTTTCTCATCCTACTTAAGCAAATATCCAGACGCGGTAATGAACATGGGTGCTTTTTTCTTAGCGCTGATGTTCGGGCGCTTTCTTGTTTATGCCATATATCTTTACGGCGGATTTATATTCGCAAGAATTGGGAATTTTAACCGAGTAAGCGTCGATTCCGGTAATGTCATGCTCGTTTTTGTTTTATTTTTTCTGGTGTACGAGATTATGCAGGGCAGCCTGAAAATATTGAAGTCTATAATTTTTTCCGCACTTCTCTTCCTTCTCATTTCATTCCAAACGAGGATGTTTCTCATAACCTTCCTTTTGGGATTTTCAGCGTTGTTTTTTACAAAACACAAGAGTCGCCTTGCTGCTGTTCTTATAGGGCTTACACTGCTTGGAGCCATAAGTGTTACGTTTTTGAGTGATAGCTACAGCTTTGTATTAAATATGGCCATTAATCGCATGCACATTCAAACGATGCAAAGTGGCGGCTTTAGTTTTGAAAATCTCGATCCCGTGAGAGCTAGCGAAATTGCAAACAGTATGCATACAATGCTCACTTCTGGTGCACTTTTGACAGGAATGGGATACGGAGCATGGTATTCGGATCAATATCTTCCGTTCCATGGACCTCTGCAAGGCGCATTTTCCAGTAAGGCTATTAATCAAGGGCATTACGACAGGATACATAATAACATCTTTCATATCTGGTTTAAGTTCGGTTTAATCGGGCTCGTAATTATTTCCTATATATTAACAAAGCCGCTATTGGATATTATTCGTTTGCGGCGCATATGGACGCGCTCGCCCCAGCTTAATCTTTTTGTGTTAATTATGATTTCTATTTATCCTGCAATAGTCCTGTGTTGTTTCTGGACCTCCAAAGTGATACTTCTTTCAGGTTTATACGTGGCACTACTTAGGCATATTCTCGCCCTAATGAGAGCCGGTGCCAATATGAACACGACGAGCGCTTCTCTCCAGCGCCGGTACGCGTAAGATTTTCCGCCGCACCAAGATTATAATAGGGAGTTCTGGTTTGCGAGACAAAGTGGGTGATACCATCTGGGTGCTGATACTTAATGTTCTCCAGGTCGCCGTGCAGGGAGCTATCGTTATTAAATTGGCCACGCTTCTCGGCCCTACGGGATTCGGTTTTTATTGTTTGGCGGTTGCGACCGGCACGTTTGGCGCCTTTTTTGGTAGCGGCGGTGGCGACCAAGTGCTCATTATGTTCGGCAGTCGGGATGACCATCTTGTTTCCCCTCTTTTTGGGAATGCACTCCTGATAAGAGTCGCCTTGTCACTATTGTCCATGATCGGATGTCTTTTTGTTGGAGTCCTATATGGCCTTACCCGCGGTGACTTAATCGCATTCATATTGATTGCTTTGGCCCATGTGATTCTAGGATTTGTTAATCCTCTTTTTACTAGTTATTATCGTGTCATAGGGAAGGTACGGATCCCATGGGTAGTTATGTTCGTGTTCAAATGTGTATTTCTCATTGCTATTCTTTGTTGGAATTCACGACTAGACACTCTCCTTGTCGTGTCGTATGCGTTATTGGCCGTAAACGTTGCCTCTCTTTTATTTTTTATTGTTGACATGACCAGAACGCGTCGAATAACGTTTGATTTTGGTCTCATTAAATCCAAGTTTAGAGTGAGCCAATTTTTTTGGTTAAGCCAACTAATTGATTTTGCGATTTCGCGGGTCGATATTTTCTTGATTCAGGCTTTTTTAGGCTATGCCGCTGTGGGTATATACAGTCTTGCGAATCGTTTCGTTGCTGTATTGATAACTATACCCTCGGCTGTAGCAGTTGTTATGCTGCCGGAATTTCATCGTTGTTCTGATGACCGTGAAAAGCGATTCAGGATCTTTTACGATTTGAGACGGTTGATTTTAGAAGTGGGCATTTATGTGCTGGGGGTGACCTATTTATGCGGTGGAAAATTATTGATATTATTAAGTTCCAAGGATTATAGTCAATCACTTCCTATTGTTGGAATCATCTGTATATCTACATTGGTAAACTTTATATGTTATCCCTATTCCATGCTGTTAGAAGCAGAAGGTTTCGTCAGTGAACGATTTTGGGTGAGGGTATATTCGCTGCTCGTCACCATAGTGTTGTGTTTGGTTTTCATTCATTTTTTCGGTATTATTGGCGCTGCCGTCGGGGTATTGTGCGGGATGATTTCGTTTTGGGTTTTTCTTCATGTGGTGTTCCTTAAACCATATGAGAAGTGGTCGCATTTTCTATCTGAGATGAAGCCATTTGTTGCCGGAGGGGTCGCTACTTCGGCTTGCCTATTATTGTCAACGTACGTGCCCTCACTGACGCTCGCAACTAATATGAATTTGCACCACAGCATTTCTCGTGGAGATTATATACATATTGTTTTTTGGATTTGCGTGGAAGGTATTCTCTACACATTGACCTTTGCGATCTGTGGTAATTATTCATCTATTCTGAAGTATGCTCGGTTTGATAAAATGCGTGTCATTATCTCTTCCACGATCACTTCGGGGCGGCCCAACTACTCCAACGCAGAATAGTTTATCGTACATAAGGACACTGAGATGTCCAATTGCGATTCGTAAGCAGTGTGCAGCGATTGTGCATGAGCGATTGCAATATTGAGGAGTAAAAGAACTTTGATAGCGCCTGATAGAAGGATTTTTTGGGTTGATCCAACCAATACCAATCCACAATTTCTCGACCTTACATGTCAAATCTTTGTGAATCGCGGGTTTGGCGTAACTGTCAGGTCGAATCGACGCCTGGGCTACGGAATATCTCCGCAGGTGCAGTGGGAAAATTTCCTTGATGCCAAGGAGTATGGAAGTCTGATAAAAATTGGTCCGGCTACGAAAATGGCCCTCCTCGCTCATTATGTTAAAGGCTGGCATCTCACCGCCCGGCGGCTGCTGGTGTCACGTGTACCCAGAATTCTGCTGAGCACCAGCCTGCGGCTTGCATGGATTGACGCTCTTTTCGTCAGTTATTTGCGACATGCCGGAGTTAACGTTGCCATGCTTGTCCATAGACCATACTACGCGGATGCGGTGGGAGGGTGGCGCCGAAAACCCATATCTGTCATCTTTGACAAGTCAACGGCGCTGGTCGTGCTTAGCAAATATGTTCGTCAAGTTATTCTGGAAAATTTCACTGTTGAAAAGGATAAAGTGAAGGTCGTTCCTGTTCCGTATTACCGTGAGCTTTTGAAAGCACGGGCCGAAGACAGTGAAATTAAGAGCAGCCTTGAGCAATGGAGGCAGGGGCGTCCCATGGTGGTCTACATGTCCAGTATTCTGGCCAGTCATGGGATCACGGATTTTGTCAACGTCGTACCTGAATTGGAAAATAGGATCGGTAACGTGTGTTTTCTGATCATGGGGAACGATCAACTTGAGGGACAAAGCAGCCTGGCAAAATATGCCAGGCAAAGTCTCGCCGGCAAGGAGAATGTGAGGTTCCAGATCGGGTTCTATACTTTGGAACAGGCAAAAGCGGTTCTACGTCAGGCGGCGGTGCTTTTGCTGCCATACAGGAGCATCCCGCAAAGCGGTGTGATCCCTTTTGCGGCGGGGGAGGGAGTGCCTGTGGTGGCCACCAGGGTTGGTGGGCTTCCGGAAATGATTATCGAAGGACGAAACGGTGAACTGGCCGAGGCGGGCAACCTCGCGGAATTGGCGGAAAAGACGGCAAAAGTGGTGAGCCTTTCCGATGAGTACCGCGAGCATACCAAAGCCGCGGCCGAGGTGCTGTTCAGCCCTGAGACGTATTGCGCCGGCCTCACAAGCGTTGCAAGCTATTAGTCTGTTGATTATCGAGGTACTATGAGGACAAGAGAGGCTGCTATACCGGCTGCGACAGGGAGCGTTTTAGCCAAAGAATTCTCCTCTTTGCCCGGCCCTGTAAGAAGCAGCAGCGCAATCCCTTTAAATCCCTCTCCCATCTCATGACTGCCTTCTTTCGATAAAGTCGGGATGATTTCTGTGGCGCCCAGAGCCTACAGCGTATCTGAGAAGGGATTAGGGATTTGAACCGGCCCCCCTGGAGCAGTGGGAATCAGGGGTAAGTTCGTGAAAGGGGAAACGATGAAAACGGCACTTATTACTGGCGTCACAGGCCAGGATGGCTCCTACCTGGCAGAATTCCTGCTGGAACAAGGATACGAGGTTCACGGCACGATTCGGCGGTCCAGCACATTTAATACATATAGGATTGATCATTTATATCAGGATCAACACAAGGAAGGCGCGCGATTTTTTAGGCATTACGGGGACCTTACCGATTCGAGCAATCTCAATAGGATTATTGAGAAAGTTCGACCTGACGAAATCTACAATCTTGCCGCGCAATCCCATGTCGGAATCTCATTTGAGGTGCCTGAATATACTGTGGAGACTGATGCTGTTGGTACGCTGCGTCTGCTCGACTCGATCAAAGACACGGGTGTGGAGACGCGGTTTTATCAGGCATCGACCTCTGAACTCTTTGGCAAGGTGCAGGAGATACCTCAAACCGAGAAGACCCCCTTTTATCCACGATCGCCTTATGCTGCGGCCAAATTGTGTGCATACTGGCTCGTGGTGAACTACCGGGAGGCCTATGGTCTGCACGCCAGCAACGGCATCCTGTTCAATCACGAATCGCCCAGGCGTGGCGAAAATTTCGTTACCAGGAAAATCACCATCGCGGCGGCTGGGATAAAAGCGGGGAAAAGAAGGGATTGTCTCTGGCTGGGTAATCTTGATTCGAGACGAGATTGGGGGTATGCGCCGGAATATGTAAAAATGATGTGGTTGATGCTGCAGCAGGAACGACCGGATGATTATGTGGCAGCTACCAATGAGGCTCATTCGGTAAGAGAGTTCGTGGAAAGGGCGTTTGGCTACCTCGATATGCCAATCGCCTGGGAAGGGGAAGGCGTTGATGAGGTAGGTATCAATCGGCGAAGCGGTGAGATATGCGTCCGCGTTGATCCCCGCTACTACCGTCCTACGGAGGTGGATTTGCTCATTGGGAACCCGAAGAAAGCCAAGGAGATTTTGCATTGGGAACCCAGAGTTAAGTTTGACAGACTCGTAGAGATCATGATCCAGGCGGACTTCGATGCTGTAATGAAAGGCGACCGAAGCGGTCCCCCGAATCTTGATGGTTGCGCAAACCTGCTCTCGGCCGTGGGCAGAACTGGCTGACGAGCGCTGATGTGGAGCCCACCATCAAGGAACATTCTGTATCTTTGGCCGTGGTAAAATGCAGGCGCTGCTGGGGGCTGGTTTGATTCACCGGTACTTGCGATGAGTTTTAATTGCCGGAATTTGTTCGAAAGGAGGCGTATTCTGAATGAGTCTATGTGACGAGATAGCCGAGCAAAGAAAACAGCTGGAGATGAGCTTTCACAACAAACGCGAGAAAGACCGAAATGAGTTGGATCAAGAGGCTTTTCTGCGAAAGTACGGAAATAAGAGGTTTTACGCCACCGCAGGGCGCTCGTCAGCCTACATAACGGAGTGGCTCAGGGATAAGTGTCCCGGGGCGGTTGCTCTGGATTATTGCTGCGGGCTGGGCCACAGTTCTATTGAAATAGCAAAGTTGGGAGCGTTCGCTCATGGGATAGATATCAGTGAGGAGGAGGTCGAGACTGCGAGGAGGGCGGCCGATCAGGAGGGGCTGGGCAGCAGAACCAAATTCTGGGTGATGGACGCTGAAAACATGCAATTCGATAACGATATGTTTGACGTTATCGTATGCAAAGGGGTATTGCATCATCTTGACGTGTCAAAGGCCTATCCCGAACTTGCCCGAGTGCTCAAGCCGGGGGGGCGTATTCTCTGTCAGGAAGCCCTTGGATACAACCCGCTCATCCGCCTTTACAGGAAGGCCACCCCACATCTGCGCACCGCCTGGGAGACGGAACACATTCTCAAGCTGAAGGAGCTTGCGCTCGCTCGAAGGTATTTCGATCAGATCAACGTCAGGTATTTTCACTTATTTTCCATATTGGCTATTCCCCTCATGAAGACCCCGGTGTTTAAAGCTGCTCTCACGGCATTTGAGTGCCTCGACGACCTGATACTGCGTATACCTTTTGTGCAGCTATTGGCTTGGCAAATGGTGTTCGAGATGTCTGGTCCCAGGAAATAGATATGCGCGTTTGGCTTTTGAAGGACGGCGAGAATTTGCCGGTGCAGCAAGGTTCGCGCAGGATGCGCACCTGGATGCTGGCCGAGGAGCTGGCGAGGCGTGGTCATTCAGTGGTCTGGTGGGCGAGTACTTTCTCGCATCAGAGAAAGACTCTGCTTTTCAACCATGACGAGCGGGTAAAAATTTCCGATCGTTTCGATCTGAGATTGCTGTTCTGCGGGGACTATTCCGCCAACTTTTCCCTCAGGCGGTACTTGGTGCACAAGAAACTGGGCAGAAGATTTTCCGTTGAGGCGAGAAAAGAAAGCCCCCCGGATATTATAATTGCTGCCTTGCCCATAATCGACCTGGCCTATGAGGCGGTGAACTACGCGCGCGAGTATGGCATTCCGGTCTTTGTGGACATACGGGATCTCTGGCCCCAAACGATTTTGGAAAGGATGCCCATACCTTTGAGGTGTGCTGCAAGGCTCCTGCTCAGTGCGGATTTTTACAGAACAAAGTCGCTTTTCCGCCGTGCTGACGGTATAATTGCGGTTTCCAAAGGGTTTCTTGCCTGGGGGTTGCAACAGGCTCGCCTCACATCTCCCAGAACCACCGACCGGATTTTTTATCTGGGATATCCAGCCACAAACGGTAAGATCAGGCAAACCGGTGTGCTCGGCGACTTGGCGGCGCGGCTTAATAATAAGATCATCTTTACCTTTGTGGGGTCATTCGGTTCAACCTATGAGCTAAAGCTTCTATGCGAGGTTGCTAAAATTGCGGACGAGAAATCCCTGGACTCCATTCACTTTCTTCTAGCGGGAGACGGCGAGCAGTTCGCCGACATTTCGGCAAGAACTCGGAACTTGTCGAATATCAGCCTCCTTGGCTGGCTCGATCAAGATCAGATTCGCGAGTTGCTGGGCCTTTCCCACGTTGGTTTGGCCCCCTACATCAAGATGGCTGATATGGTGCCCAACAAACCTTTCGAGTATTTCTCCGCGGGGCTGCCTATAATCTCTTCCCTTCAGGGTGAGATGGAAGAGCTTATTGAGGAAAATTCGGTGGGCTTCTCTTATCGTCCCGGAGACGTGAGGGAACTGTATTTGCTCATCGACAGGCTCGCAGCTGATCCCGCTTTGAGGAATTCCATGGCGGCTAACGCACGAAGGGTCTTCGAGTCAACCTACCGGGAGGACTTAATCTACAGCGCGTACGCGGATCATCTTGAGTCGATGGTCGCTTCGAGGGGGGTGTAAGTTGTGGAAAAGGACATTTGATCTGGTAGCGGCTTCCCTCGTTTTATGCTTGACCTCTCCGCTCATCGTTTTGATTGCCCTTTTGATCAAGCGCTGGTCCCCGGGGCCCGTTTTCTACCGTGGGGTCAGGACGGGCCTGCATGGAAAACCGTTCCGCATATTCAAATTCCGAACCATGGTGGTCGACGCGGAACACATAGGAGGTCCATCGACCGCCCTGAATGACACCAGATTGACTCCTATTGGTAAGATACTTCGCAGATATAAGTTGGACGAGCTTCCCCAACTGTTCAACATATTGCTTGGCGACATGAGCGTTGTGGGTCCTCGTCCCCAGGTCGAAAGGTACACAAGCCTTTACGCCGGACCCGAAAAGGCTATTCTTGACGTGAGGCCCGGACTGACGGACTACGCGTCTATACGATTTATCGACCTGGACGCCATCCTGGGTGATGAAAACGTTGATGAAAAATACCTCCGGGAAGTCGAGCCCGAGAAAAACAGGCTGCGCCTGCAGTACGCCAGGAATCACAACTTCCGAGTGGACTTGGATATTATATTTACCACTCTTCGGCAAATGCTATCCTTGAGGTCGAAATGGAATACGCAACGCTAGGGAATACGCAACTGGTCGTCTCGCGGGTTGCCTTCGGTTGCTGGGCGACCGGCGGCCATGGGTATGGCCGCACAGATGACACCGAATCCATTGCCTCTATCCGGGAGGCGCTTGAGCGGGGAGTGAATTTTTTTGATACCGCCGACGTGTACGGGTTTGGCCACTCGGAAAGGATTCTCTGCGAAGCGCTCGGGGTTCGCCGCCGGGAGGTGGTGATCGCCACGAAATTTGGAGTGTGCTGGGATGATGCCGGGAAGACTTTCCGGGATTGCAGTCCAAAACGGGCCGAAGCCGCGCTGGAAGCCAGCCTGCGGCGGCTTGACCTCGAGTCCCTTCCTTTATACCAAGTGCATTGGCATGACGGGGTCACGCCGATATGCGATACGATCGAGGCACTTCTGAAGTTCCAAAAAGCTGGGAAAATCCAGCATTTCGGCTGCTCCAATTTTTCCGGCGATCTGCTCGGGCAAGCCGGCCGGATCGCACGCCCTGCGTCCAATCAACTCCAATTCAGTGTAGCTCACACCGAAGCTAAAAGCCTTCTGGAAGAATGCTTTAGGGATAGAGTGGGCAACCTCGTCTACGGAGTCCTGGGCAGGGGCGCCCTATCGGGTAAATACGATCTTACCAGCCGGTTTGGAGAAAAGGACACGCGGGCTGTGGACCTGGCCTTCAGAGGAGAAGAACTGGAGCGAAACATTCGACTGGCGAACAAATTGCGAGTTCTAGGAGAGCATTACGGAAAATCACCCTCTCAGGTCGCCATACGCTGGGTCTTGGACAATCCATTCATCACTTCCGCGATTGTCGGGATGAAGAACGTTGCGCAGGTGCTCGAAAATTCCGGCGCCGCCGACTGGGGCCTCAGTTCGGTTGATTACTCCGATCTGGCGGACTCAGCAAAGATTTAAGCTCCAACAGGGGTGTTTTCCCAAACAAGGAGTTCGGATGAAACATGAGCCGGGGGTGCTTAAGGAACTGTACAGAACAATGGTCCGCATACGCCATTGCGAGGAGAGTCTCGTCGAGCCTATACTACGCGGAGAGGTGGTCTGCCCGTGCCATCTTTACTCGGGACAGGAAGCCGTTGCCGCCGGTATTTGCAAGGCGCTCAGCCGGGATGACTACATTTTCGGCAATCACCGCTCGCATGGCCATTTTCTGGCCAAAGGCTGCGATATGGGCGAGATGGTGGCTGAAATCTACGGCCGTGAGACAGGGTGTTCGCGCGGCAGGGGCGGCTCAATGCACCTGATAGATCCCGGGGCGGGAATGTTGGGGTCGGCGCCGATCGTTGCCGGCACCATCTCGCTTGCCATGGGGGCCGCTCTGGCCGCCTCGATCCGGCAGGACAACCGGGTTGCGCTAAGCTTCTTTGGCGACGGCGCCACCGGAGAGGGCGTCCTCTACGAGTGCCTGAATTTTGCGGCGCTCCGGAAACTGCCCATGATATTTGTTTGTGAAAACAACCTCTACGCTACCCATATGCCCATCCGCGAATGCCGGATCGAAAGCGGCATCCACAAAGTGGGTGACGCCTTCTGCATATCCAACTGTGTAGTCGATGGAAACGACGTACTCCAGGTTTATGAGGCCTGCAGCAAAGCCGTCGAGCAGTGCAGGAACGGCGGGGGGCCCTCATTTATCGAATGCCTTACCTACCGCTTCAGGGGGCATGTGGGTCCGGATGACAATATACAGGGCTCTCACACCGATATCCGTCCCAGGGAGGAGATCGAGTGGTGGCTCGACAAAGACCCGATCAAGAGGTTCGAGCGGCACCTGCTGGTCAACAGACTGTTTGAGGCTCAGGAGCTCAATGAGATCAAGCGTGAGGCGGAAACGGAAGTGACCGAAGCGCACCGTTTCGCTAAGAACAGTCCCCGGCCGGACAGAAAGGACATGAAATCTTATGTCTTCAAATAGAAAACTCGAGTACAGCCTGGCTATCAATGAAGCGCTTCACCAGATGATGGGAGCAGACCCGTCCACCTTCCTGATCGGCCAGGGAGTGAACAGCCCCTGGTACGTTGGCAACACTGCTCTGGGCCTCCTCGACAGGTTCGGTCCAAATCGCGTGATCGACACTCCCGTATCGGAAAACAGCATTACTGGAGCGGCCGTCGGCGCGGCCATAGCGGGCATGAGGCCGGTCGTTGTTCATCCCAGGATGGACTTCATGCTCTACGCCATGGATCCCATAATCAATGAGGCGGCCAACTGGTACTACATGAATGGGGGGAGGTCTTCGGTTCCTGTTGTCATCTGGGGCATCATCAACCGAGGGGGCGAACAGGCGGCGCAACACTCCCAGGCGCTGCACGCTACGTTTGCCCACGTGCCCGGCCTCAAGGTGGTGATGCCGGCCACACCCTTCGATGCCAAAGGTCTAATGATAGCGGCCATCAGAGACCCCAACCCGGTCGTCTTTATCGATGACCGATTGCTCTATCGAGTCAAGGATTCAGTACCTGAAGAGATTTATGAAGTCGAAATCGGTAAGGGCATCGTCAGAAGGCCGGGAGCTGACCTCACACTCGTTGCGACCTCATTCCTGGCTCATGAAGCTTCCAAAGTCGTCGAGGAACTGGTCGAAGAGCAGATAGACGTCGAACTGATCGATCTGCGCACAGTCAAACCCCTGGATGTGGACCTGATACTGGAATCGGTCAAAAAAACTGGAAGACTGGTCATTGCCGACGGGGGCTGGAAAACGTGCGGTTTGGCGGCGGAAATTGCCGCGCTGGTTTGCGAGAGAGCATTTGAAGTCCTGAAGGCGCCCATCAGGCGGGTTACCCTGCCGGACTGCCCGGCCCCTGCCAGCGCGATTTTGGAGCAACAGTACTACCCCACGGCGCAGGACATCCGTCTGGCCGTTCTGGAGGTTCTGGGCAAAGACTAGCCACGGCCCCACACACGGTCTCGGGCGGGGGACAAAGACGGTTGGAGGGGGGCACCGCGCGGGAAGGCTGGATTGGTAGAGTCGGCCAAGGTCCACGCGATGCTCAAGGATGCGCTGGATGCGGATTATTGCGAGTCGATGAGCCCGCTTTGCCGTGGAGCAAGCTCCCTTCGTCTTTGCCAACGGAGATATATGCGCATTTTGTTCATCACCACGATAAGCTTGTCATGATGCCCGGGAGGGACCGCAATGTTGTTGAGTTAAGCGACTCAACTGGAATCGGTGCTGTTCTTTTAGAGCGACGATCGTGATCCCGGAGGGATCAAAGCCATTAGCCGGGGGTTGAGGCCGTGAGGCCGATACCCCCGGAAAGGAACGAAAAAGAAGGAAACGACCCCGTGAGGGGTCGCAGATCAAGCGGTGCTCAGACAGGCGGGAAAAGCTTGGGATTTCTTAAATCAACAACATTGG
>JARLHP010000226.1 GCA_031292195.1 Syntrophobacteraceae bacterium | reverse complement strand
TGCTTGAATTTCACTCACGTAATGCGGACTTCAACATGACTATTAGTGATCATCCTCGCGCGCCCGCTACCCAAAATCTCCTTCGCATTGCGCCATCAACTGAAATTAGAGGCTGTTTGATTTTGCGTTTTCTTCCGGCATTCCAATGGTTACGCCAATTTTGAGGATATTTCACAAACGACCAACAAAACCCGAGGGAGGAGACCATGGCTAAAGAAGACAAAAGACAAAAAGAGCCGGACATCACTTTCTTTCATCCGGATCTTCTGGAAGTGGGCGAGGATCGCTCGGCCGCATTCCTTAAAGGTTACCGGTGCAAGAAATGCGGTCAGCTCGATTTCCCCAATTTGAATCCCTGCCCCAGCTGCTGGGGAGAGGAATTCGAGATCGTGCCGCTCTCCAAGAGGGGAAAGCTCTACAGCTACGCCGATATCTACATCGGTCAGGCCGGGCTCCAGACGCCCTACGTGATCGGATACGTCGATCTGCCCGAGAATCTGCGCATCTTTGCAATGCTCGATGGCGAAGTGGGCTCGTTTCGATGCGAGGAAGAAGTGGAGCTGACCGTTGGGGAAATAAGGAAGAACAAGGACGGGCTGCCCATCCTCAGCTATAAATTCAAGAAGGTGAGCGGATAGCATAATTTAAGGAGTAACAACCATGAAGTTGCCAAGGGAAGTTTATATTGCTGGTGTTGGGGAGACGGTTTTCGGCAAACGCAAGGAAGACTTCGAAATACTCGGTCGCCAGGCCGCCTTCGAAGCAATCAAGACCTCCAGGATCGACAAGCCCGACGTAATTCAAAGCGCCTATTGCGGCAACGCCACAAACGGCATGGTTACGGGCCAGACAATCCTTAAGGATATCGGACTGGTAGGCAAGGCGAGCATGATAAACGTCGAGAGCGCCTGCTCGGCCGGAGCAATGGCGGTGCACATGGCCATAAAGGACGTTGCCTACGGCGTAACGGAGTGCTCCCTGGGCCTTGGGGCGGAAAACCATACGCTCCACAGGGAAACCGGAACGGCTTTCACTCCGGCGATGAACGATATCGAGACAGTGCACGGCGCGGTAATGACCGGGAAGTATTCGATGCGCGCAACGCGCTATATGCATGAGACCGGGGCGACCATTGAAGATCTGGCCAGGATCACGGTAAAAAATCGCGGTCATGCCACCAATAACCCCTACGCCTGGTTCAAGGGGAAGCTGACGGTCGAAGAAGTAGTCAACTCCCGCATGGTGGCTTATCCCATGACCTTGCACCAGTGCTGCGGAATCGCCGACGGGGCGGGCGCGGTGGTGGTGTGCTCGAAGGAGATGATCAAAAAACTGGGGATCGAAAAACCGGTCAGAGTCGCCGGGTCGGTCGTAACGTCCGGGCCGTACCACAACCGGCCCAGGGACATCACCGGAGACGACATCACCGAGTCGACCAGCGAACTTCTCTACAAGCTGTCGGGCATCGGTCCCGAGGATGTGGACATTGTGGAATTGCATGACGCCTTCACCATCGCCGAACTGCTCTACTACGAATGCATGGGCTTCTGCAAAAAAGGCGAAGGACTTCAGTTCCTGCGAGACGGCCAGTCGACGCACGGCGGAAAGTGCGTTTTCAGCGCCAGGGGCGGCTTGCTCTCCTACGGGCATCCGATCGGCGCTTCGGGGGCGGCCCAGATTGCCGCCAACGTCAAGCAGCTAAGAGGGGAATGCGCGGGCTATCAGGTGGAAGGAGCAAAGGTGGCCATGTCGCACGTAACCGGCGGAGGGCTGTCCGGGACCGAGCATGCGGCCTGCACGATGCACATGCTTGTCACCGGCTGGTGAGGCTCGGGCGGATTTACGGCGGCCTTGGCAGCGATCGGGGTGAATGAACCGCATCGCTCCCCGAGCGAGAGTGTGAAAACAGGTCGGCAAAGGATAAGGAGAATGGGAATGGAGGTCGTCAAGGACAGAATTTCGTTGGTGGCAGGGGCTTGCGACGAGGTGGGCCGGGCCATAGCGCTGCACCTGGCGCAAAATGGCGCCGTCATTGTCGCTTGCGGTTCGGACTTTGTGGAATTGAGCAAGTTGGTAAACCAGATCAGGGAAAGCGGAGGCAGCGCCGAGGCGAGGCAGGCCGATCCGGCATCTTCGGCCGATGTCAAGCGGTTGGTCAGGGATGTGATAGGCCAATACGGCAGGATAGACGTCCTTGTGAACAACGCCAACGCCCAATGCGGCAAGCTGGTATGCGAGGCCTCCGATGAAGATTGGGAGAAGGGGATCCGCTGCAACCTCACCCCGACTTTTTACTTCTGCCGCGAGGTAATCCCGGGGATGCAGACACAAAAGCACGGACGCGTGGTCAATATCAGCAGCATCGACTATATCGGCTGGCCGGGCCAGTCCACCTATTCGGCCGCCAAATCCGCTCTTTTCGGGCTCACCCGTTCGCTGGCGCTTGAAACAGCGCGCGATGGAGTGACGGTAAATTGCGTGGCGAAAGGCGATATCGCCACATCTCAAATGAGCGCGGAGCAGGCGGAAAAGATCGGCTCCACCCTGCCGGTCAAAAGGATCGGACTCCCCCAGGATGTGGCCAGGGCCGTGGGATTTTTCGCCTCTGATGCCTCCAACTATACGACCGGCCAGATGCTTTTCGTATGCGGAGGCAAGAGCGCCCATTGTTCCATGTCGATCTAGATTGGTTATTTGCCCAAAAAACGGAGGCAAAAAAATGGGAATTGAAAACAGAGTGGCCCTCATCACCGGCTCGGCGAGCGGCATCGGCAAAAAAACTGCCTACCGCATGGCTCAAAACGGGGCGAAGGTTGTCATAAACGATATCGTACCCGAAAAGGTGGAAGAAACCGTCCGGGAATTTCAGCGGGAAGGGCTTTCAGCAATCGGACAAGTTGCCGATATCACCAAAAAAGCTGACGTAGAGAAGATGGTCGATGAGACTATAGCGACTTTTGGCGGCCTCGACATCCTCGTTAACAACGCCGGGATGGAGCGTGCCGGAGCCCTGCGCAATCTGACCGAAGCCGACTGGGACATCACGTTGAATGTGAACCTCAAGGGAACGTTCCTGTGCAGCCAGGCGGCCCATAACCACATGGTCGGCCAGAACCGGGGCAGGATCGTCAATATCGCTTCCAGGGCATGGCTGGGAGGGCCGGGACAGGCGCCCTATTCTTCGGCCAAGGCCGGAGTGGTGGGTCTTACCCGGGTGCTGGCCCTGGAGCTTGGCCGAAAAGGCGTGACCGCAAACTGCATAGCCCCCGGCCTTATCCATACACCCTTATGGGACGAGTTGCCCGATAAGAATAAGGCGAATCTTTTGTCCAAGCAGCCTACCGGCAAGCTGGGCGATGTGGACGACATAGCCAACGCCGTGATGTTTTTTTCCGACGACGAAAGCGGGTTTATAACCGGTCAGGTCCTCTACGTGTGCGGGGGGAGAAGTTTATACTCCGGCTAACAGCCGACCCTTGAATTGTTCCGGCAATGAAATTATGGACCCGACGGTCTTGCAGGAGATAATCTATGGACGCTATAAATGATTCTTTAAGCAGTATAAGAGTGCTCGATTTCACCGGCGAACTCGGCCCCTATGCCGCAAAGCTCTACGCCGGCCTGGGGGCGGATGTGATTCATCTGGAACCCCTGAGCGGCGACCCGTTGCGTCAGGTGGGTCCCTTCTTTCAGAATACGCCGGGCATGAACCGCAGCCTCCAGTTCCTTTACTATAATGCCGGTAAAAGAGGCATGGCGCTGGACCTCGAAAAACCGAAGGGACAGCAGGTATTCCTGCAGCTCTGCGAGAAAGCCGACCTGTTGCTGGAAAGTTTTGTCCCCGGCTACCTCGACAGCCTGGGCATGTCTTACGACCGCTTGAGCGCGATCAACCCTCGCCTGGTGCAAACCTCCATAACCCCTTTCGGCAATTTTGGCCCATACCGAAACTTTGCGGGCTCGGACCTGATCTGTTCGGCGATGGGGGGATTTCTCTACCTGGCCGGGATTGACCACGACAAGCCGGTGCGGGCCTGCGACAACCAGGCCTACAGGATGGCCGAAGCCTATGCCGCCGTTGGAAGTTCCATAGCGCTGTTGTTTGCCAAAAAAACCGGGATTGGCCAGTTCGTGGATGTGGCGGGCCTCGAGGCGGCCGGGATGGCCCTGGAAAACGCCGCCCAATGTTGGGATCTGGAAGGCGTGATCAGGCGCGGCAGAGGCAAAGTGGCCGGCGAGGCGACCATTCATCCCTGCAAAGACGGCTACTTCGCCATTGTGGCCATCATGGGCAAAAACAAGGTGATGTGGGATCCTTTCGTCAGCTGGATGAAAGAAGAAGGGGTGGAGGAGTGGGAGGTTTTCGACAACGACAAGTGGATCGACGTCGACTACCGCAGCTCCACAGAGGGCTACGAGACCTTCTGCACAATCTTTGAAAAGTTCACGATGAAGCACGACAAGCTGACTCTCTATGAAAAGGGGCAGGCCCACAAAGTGGCGCTTACTCCGGTGAGCAACGGCAAGGACCTTCTCGAAAACCCGCAGCTTCGCCACCGCGAATACTGGAAAAAGCTCCATCATCCCGACCTGTCCGCGGAAATCACCTATCCCGGCTCACCTTACGAACTGGGCGACCTGAAGTGGCGGCTCGGAAACCCCGCACCCGCCCCGGGGCAACACAGCGCAGAGATATTGAGAGAACTCGGCTACTCGAACGGCGACATCGAGTCCTTTGCAAAGGAGGGTATAGTCCATGTCGGCTAACTTCAAAAAAGCTCTGGAAGGAATTGTAGTGTGCGATTTTTCCTGGGTCGGAGCGGGACCGATCGCAACCAATGTGCTGGGGCAGTGTGGCGCGGAGATAATAAAGATCGAGAGCATGACGCGTCCGGACATACTGCGCAAGGGCGGGCCGTTTAAGGACGGAAACAGCCAGGGGCTCGAGCGAAGCGGCTATTTCGCCAACCGCAACCCCAACAAGAAATGCATCGCCCTGAACATGAGCATTCCCGAGGCGCGGGACGTCGCGGTGCGGTTGATCAAGAAAAGCGACATTATCATCAACAACTTCCGGGTCGGACAGATGGAGAAGTGGAAGCTCGGCTGGGAAGATGTCAAGGAGATCAACCCGCGTATCATCTATATCACGATGAGCCTGCAGGGTCTGAGCGGGCCGCACAAGTCCTATATGGGCTACGGCGTCAACCTCAATGCGCTCTGCGGCCTCACCGAACGTTCCGCTTTCAAGGGCGGAAGACCGTTTGGCACAGGCACCAATTACACGGACCATGTCATGGTGCCCTGCCATACTCTTTTTGGAGTCATGGCGGCCCTTCTGCAGCGCGAAGTCACCGGGCGGGGCCAGACCGTTTCGGTCTCTCAGCTCGAGTCGGCCATAGCGATGAAACCCTCCGATGTGATGGCCTACGCCGCCAACGGCGATTTTCTCGGACCACTGGGGTTTGGCGATGACCATGCGGCGCCTCACGGCGTATACAAAACGCTCGGCTACCGCAAATGGGTCGCCATTTCGATTTTTTCCGAAGATGACTGGCGCGCCTTAAAAGGCATAATGGGCAACCCCGCATGGGCCGATAAACCCGAGTTCGCGAC
>JARLHP010000225.1 GCA_031292195.1 Syntrophobacteraceae bacterium | reverse complement strand
TAAGGCGGTCATCGGGGCGGAAAGACCGACCTTGAGGGTGACCACGTTCGATCCCATCCTGGGGCAGAACCTCATCCTGGAGGCGGACCAGGTGATTTTATCCGCGGCGGTCGTTCCTTGCGAAGGAATAAAGAACATCGCCGGATTGTTCAAAGTGCCCCTCGGGCCGGACGGATTTTTCCAGGAGGCCCATGTGAAACTGAGGCCCGTGGATTTCGGCGCGGAAGGGGTTTACCTGTGCGGGACCGCTCACTATCCGAAGCATATATCGGAGGCGCTCAGCCAGGCATACGGGGCTGCGGGTCGCGCCCTCACCCTGCTTTCCCACGATACGGTCACGGCTTCGGGGTCGGTGTGCGCAGTCGATGAGAGCAGGTGTGTGGCCTGCGGGGCCTGTATCACGGTGTGCACTTACGGCGCCATAGACTTTCACAGCACGCCCAAAGGCGGGAGAGCTGTGGTGAATGCGATCCTCTGCAAGGGAGATGGTCTGTGCAACACGGTTTGCCCAACGTCGGCCATATCGCTCAAACACTACACGGATGAAGAGATTTTCAGCCAGATCGACGCGGTTGTTCCCGCATCGCATACGGGCGGATGGGAAGCGCAAATCCATTAAATGCCGAACGGGGAGGTGGAAAGATATGAGTGCGGGAGGTGAATACAATCCGAAATTACTCGGCATCATATGCAACTGGTGCTGCTATGGGGGGGCCGACCTTTGCGGGGTTTCCCGCCTTCAATACCCCCCTCACATCCGACTTATAAGAGTCATGTGTTCGGCCAGGGTCGATCTGGCGCATATATTCCGCGCTTTCTCACACGGGCTGGACGGGGTGTTTATCGGGGGATGTCACCTAAACGACTGCCACTACATCACCAACGGAAACTTCAATGCGCTGGGGATGGTCAAAATTTGCAAGAAGCTGCTGGAGCGTACAGGAATAAATCCGGCAAGGTTGAGGCTCGAATGGGTCTCAGCGGGCGAAGGAATCCGCTTCGCCAATATTATGAACGACTTTGCCCCCGCGATTCGAAAGCTGGGGCCTCTCGGATCGAGCGAAGGCATGGACGAAAAAACGCTGCTGTTCAAACTTCAAACGGCCTCCAAGCTGATCCCCTTCATCAAGCTGGTGGAAAGGGAAAGGCTTAGAGCCCCCCTCAAGCTGAGGGCGTGTTCGGAACCCGAGAAAGAGTACAATAAGTTCTTCAACAGCGAAGAGATGAACAAGCTGTTCGACGATACGATCGCGGACAAACTGGTAATAAACCAGATCACGTCGCTTTTGCGGGATGGCCCTCTTGCGACCGGGGAAATCTCCGAGGCCCTGAGCCTTGGTCCATCCGAAGTTTCAAGACAACTCAAGGTTTCTTCGCGGCATGGATTTGTCAGGTACGATGCAGGTCTGAACCGTTTTATGGCAGTTTGAAGGTTGATTAAGGATGAGGTCGGACTTCCATTGTGGATGTGGGTGTAGTGCGCCGGAAAAACATTTCCGGCAAGTGGTCTTAAGCCACAGGTTACTTTCAGTGAAAGGGGAACGAACGTATGATTACGGTGTCTGAACAAGCGCAAATTGTCTTGAAGGATTACTTCAAGGAAAAAGAGATAACCCCCATTCGAGTTTTTCTCCAGACGGGAGGCTGTTCCGGTCCGTCATTGGTGATGGCCCTGGATTCCCCCAAAGACTCGGACGATGTCTATGAAGTAAACGGCTTCACTTTGTTGGTGGATAAAGAACTGCACCGGACGACCCGGGACATAACCGTCGATTATGTTTCCAGCGGCGCACATTCCGGTTTCACTTTAACCTCCGAGGTGGCTGTGGGCGGCGGCTGTGGTGGTGGCTGCTCGTCATGCGGCGGCTAAGTCGGCCGCTTCGCAGCCCGCATCGGTTTATTTCCGTCCAGGAAAACGGGGACTCCTTTGTTCCCTGTTCTCCTGGACGGCCCTGAGTTCTTCCGTGTAAAACATAAATCAAGACTCCGCAAAACCAGATAAATGACACGACCGAGGATGGCGCTGATCCGCCCATCGGCTTTAACCATTGCATTTGCTCCATTCGATTTTCTTTCCTATAATGTCGCCGGCTTTCCCCTGTATCGATCTCATAATGGATGGCGATTCCACGATGGCTCGTTTTCTCACCTGCCATGGCCTGTTGCGCCGGCTGCTGTTCGGAGTTGCCGTTTTGGCGCCGCTGCTGGCAGCTTTGCTCCCGGTATGGGGACTAAAAGCCTGCCGTGGCCCGGTTCGCCTGGCGCAGGACAAAACGAGGGTCCTGCCGGGCATAATGCTCTGGGCATGGGAGAGACCAGAGGATCTTCGCTTCATTGATTCCAAAGCCGTGGGAGTAGCCTTCCTCAGTTGGACCTGCCGGCTAAAGGGCGGGGAAGTGCTCAGGCGCCCCAGGTTGTCACCCCTGCAGGTGCCTCCCGGCGCCATTCTGGAGGCGGTGGTGCGCATCGAGTGCGACGCATACCAACCACCGGCGCTCTCGGCCCGTCAGATGCGAGAGTTGATCGAAATCATAGGCCGGGCGGCGCGGACCCACGGGGTGAGGGCGCTTCAAATCGATTTCGACGCACGCAGGTCCCAAAGGGCCTTCTATAAAGAATTGCTCCAGAAGCTTCGAGGTGTTCTTCCCGAACAACTGGTTTTGTCCATTACGGCCCTTTCCTCCTGGTGCATGTATGATTCCTGGGTCTCGGGTTTGCCGGTGGATGAAATCGTACCCATGGTGTTTCGCATGGGAATCGATCATGACCGGATTCACTCGGACCTTCGAAAGCACGG
>JARLHP010000224.1 GCA_031292195.1 Syntrophobacteraceae bacterium | reverse complement strand
GATGTTGTTCAACACCGAATTCGATCAACGCATGACCTGGGCGGTTGGCGGGTTTATGCAGCAGGACAATTCGTCCGGAACTTCTTTCCAGGCATACGATAACGCGAATATCGCGGCCAGGCTGACCGCCCTGCCGTGGTATGCCGATCAGGGCTGTGAACTGGTTCACGTGGGCTTCGGTTTCCGGAACCTGTTCCGCAGCCAGAATGAGAAACCTAATTTTACTTCCTCTACCTCCGCCACCGAGCTTGAGTTCCTGAGCAAGCCCGAATGGCATATGACCGGTCTCAACACGGTCAATACCGGTCCCCTCATGGCGCACAACGTAAGCGAGATCAACCCGGAACTGGCGTTTGTCTACGGGCCTTTTTCAGTTCAGGGTGAATACTTCACCGCTTTCCTAAGCGATGCCACAATGTACGCGTATCCAACCGTAGGAACCAAACAGGTGTGGACAGCCCAGTCAAAAACCTCCAGTCCCGACCTCAGTGGCTACTATGTAATGGCGTCCTACTTCATTACCGGGGAGCACAGGATCTATGATCCAAAGTACGGGGTTTTCGCCCGGCCGGCGCCTGCCTGTAACTTCAACCCCGCCACCGGCGGCTGGGGGGCGTGGGAACTGGCCGCGCGCTTCGACTCCATCGATTTGAACGATAAAACGATAAGCGGCGGAACCGAGCAGAACTATACCGGGAGCCTGAACTGGTACTTGAACCCCAACCTGAAATGGGCCTTAGAGTATACCCACGCTCATATGAACGGTGTTATAGCGACCAGCGCCGCCGCTACCGGCGCCTATTACAATATACACAATGGGGACGCGGATATATTCGATACGCGGTTCCAGGTGGACTTCTGATTTAAACCTCTGATCGGTAATGAGCAGACCCCGGGTGGATTATTTCCATCCGGGGTTTTCATTTCAAGGAACAAAAACTACCACTTATTTATCTTCACTTCGCGCCTTTCCTAAATTAATATCGCTGACGATCATGTGGAAAAAATATGGACCGCAGATGGACGCGGATGGACGCAGATGAAAGCAGAGGATAGCGGATATATTGATAGCGACCTTACCTATGGGATAATTGGCTGCGCAATGGCCGTTATCAACGAGTTGGGGCATGGCCTGCGTGAAAAGACCTATGAGCGGGCCATGTGCGTCGAATTCAAGTCCGGGGGATTCTCATTCCGGGAGCAACATGTCTACCCGGTCTATTACCGGGGGCAACACATCGATGATTACATACCCGACCTCGAAGTCGAAAATCGTATCATTGTTGAAGTCAAGACAGTGGAGCAGATCAGTGACGAGCATATCGGTCAAGTGCTCAACTACCTGAAGATCACCGGCCGGGAGGCCGGACTGATCCTGAATTTCAAGGACCCAAAACTCGAATGGAAAAGGGTTGTTCTGCAGGAAGGCAAAAAATCCAAGTAAACCAATCCCTTCTTTTTACATCTCTTTTTACATCTGCGTCCATCTGCGTCCATCAGCGGTGAGATTTGTTTCTCTTTTGATGATCTCAGTGATCTGTTCATCCTGGAAATCGGGCTTTTCAGTGGGCGCCCATCTCAGGATCTCTTCTTCATTCCATGTCCTGCGCACGGCAATTGCGCCGCTTCCACGGGGCGCCCACACGGCGGGGTCGGTCGGTCCGAAGACGGCTATGGCCGGGATCCCGACGGCCCCGGCCAGGTGACTCACTCCGGAATCGCTTCCGATGTAGAGTCCGCATAGTGAAAGCAGCGCGGCGAGCCTCAAGGGTGTCAGCCCGCTAACTACCGGGACTCCGGCTCTGCGCATTTCGCGGGCGAATTCGTTCATATACTCATCTGCCGGGCCGATGGAGAGGATCACTTGAGACGACATCTCCCGGCGAATCCATTCGATCAGGCCATGCCAGTTTGCAAACGGCCAAACTTTGCGTTTGCCGCCGCTTCCCGGATGCATCAAAATCGGTGTCGAATCGATTCCGAGATGCCCGAGCAGACGCTTCGCAGCCCTTTTTTCGGAAGGGGGAGGCGAGAGGGCAAGAGGCCTTCCGGCGATCTCCAGACCCAGACCGGCAAATTGGTTGCGCAGAAAAACGGAAACGTGCTCCGGGTCGTCTTTAGTAAGGGGAAAGGACTGAATCCAGCTCACATCGGCGCAAAGGAGTTCTGAAAGCCTCTGGGCAATGAGGCGGCTTCCTGTTTGGCCGAAGAGGAAGACGCGGTCTGCTTCGAGCAGCAAATCGGGAAGCACCGCGGTGCGCCACAGACTGTCGTGCAGCAGCGCGGCGGCGAGGGGAGAGTCGCAGGGCAGGCAGTCGCCAAGGTAGCTTTTTCCGGCCAGTAGAGCCACATGCTCCGGTTTGGACCAGAAATCGATGCGGGTAAATCCTTCGGCCTCGGCAAGTTCATCGACCGCGGCGGCAGCCACAATGAAATCCCCAAGCGCTCCCTGGTGGAAGACAATGGCCTTTTTCCCATTCACCTGATCACCGGCCTTTTTTGGTTTTGTCCGATTCACCGATTCACCCATTCACCGATTCCCTTATTGACATACGGCGGGAAATAGGCAAGAAAAACCGCAAAAAGGAGTCAATTTATGCAGCCAAAAACCATTCCTCTGGACCAAAGAATTATTTTCGCTCTGGACGTGGATTCCGTCGAGCAGGCAAAAACGCTTGTAAAACGATTGGAAAGTCACATCCATTTTTACAAGGTGGGGCTTCAACTGTTTCTGGCGGCCGGCTTTGCCATCGTGGAATGGATAGCCGGGCGGGGGCACAAGGTGATGCTCGATCTGAAATTCTACGATATTCCCCAGACCGTCAAGCTGGCCGTGGGGCAACTGGGGGGCAAGGGGGTGACGTTTACAACGGTGCACGGAAACGGGCCAATAGTGAAAGCCGCGGTGGAGGCCGCTGCGGAAGAGGTCAAGATACTGGCCGTAACCGTGCTGACCAGTTTCAGCAATGAAGACATGGGCCAATTTTTCGGCTACCGGGGCAGGGTGGAGGACTTGGTGCTGGATCGGGCGTGCATGGCCATAGCTTGCGGAGCAGGGGGGATTGTGGCCTCGGGCGCCGAAGCCCCTCGCCTCAGGAGCGAGTTGGGGGACGACTGCCTGATAGTGACCCCCGGGATTCGTCCCGCCGGGGCGGAGGCGGGCGATCAGAAGCGGGTGGTAACCGCGGGGCAGGCAATCGGGGGCGGGGCCGATTACGTGGTGGTGGGCCGTCCCGTGCGGGATGCAGCCGAACCCCTGGCCGTAATAGAAGCGATGCGCCAGGAGATCGCATCCTCCCTTTCCCGATTGCACTAAAGTTTTTATTCAAAAGTTCCGATCCCATAGCTGATGGCTGAGAATATGCGCGTCCTTTTTCCAGCGTCCGAGGGGACTCCAGGTGGATAAGCAAAAGGTTTTGAATGTAATGGGAACGGAGCAACCGGCAGGTAATGCAAAGGGGCCCGAAGGGGCTTCAGGCAGGGCGGAGCAGGCCGGGGTCATATACGAGATGCTGATCGATAAAGGCTATCTCGACCAGGAAAAGCTCAAATATGCCAAAAGAGTCCACTCCAAACTTCCGGGAAACAAGACGCTTACCCAGGTTTTGCAGGAACTCAAATACATTACGTCCGAACAGCTCCGCGACACCCTGTCCGCCAGCAAGGTCAACCTCAAGCTTGGCGCTCTGCTTGTCGAACTCGGACTGATCACGGACAACGATCTCAAGACGGCGATCGGTCTGCAAAAAGGATCGGCCGTGAGGAAGACCATCGGCGAAGTGCTGGTGGAAGGCGGCCTGATCGAGGAACGGAGCCTGCTGGAAGTTCTCTCCTTCCAGTTGGGGCTCCCCTACTGTGAGCTGGAAATCGGTCGCATGGACGCCAATCTGCTGCGAAAGGTCCCTACAAAATGGTACGTTCTCCATAACTTCCTGCCGGTTGGCAGGGTTGATGGAGAGGTGACGGTGGCGTTCGTCGATCCGTTGAATCATGAAAGCCACGAAGCGGCGGGAAAAGTCTTCGGCGAAATCAGACAGGTCCTCTGTTCGAAATCCGAATTCGACAAGGTGCTAAGAGCACTTGAAAATGAAGCCATACTTTTAAATGCGAGTCAGGCCGACGAAAAAACAGTTGTGGGCATGGTGAACGCCCTCCTTGAGGAGGCTGCGAGCTACGGCGCAAGCGATATCCACATCGAGCCCATGAAAGACAGGATACGGGTGCGCTTTCGCCTCGACGGGGTCCTGGTGCACTTCAAGGACCTTCCGCTGCAAATGGGGCCGTCAATAACGAGTCGTCTGAAGATCATGGCAAAGGCCGACATAGCCGAGAGGAGACGCCACCAGGACGGCAGGATACAGTTCGACGATCCGCGGAGCGGGGCCACGCTGGATCTAAGAGTGTCCTTCTACGTGACCGTGTGGGGGGAGAACACCGTCCTGAGGCTGCTTGGAAGAACCGGGCTTCTGCTCGGGCTCAGCGAAATCGGAATGTATCCCAAGATGCTGGAGAGATTCAAATTCGATGCTCTCGATATCCCTTGCGGCGTCATCCTGGTTACCGGGCCGACGGGATCGGGTAAAACGACCACTCTCTACAGTTCCATCAATTATCTGGCGAGCATGGAGACCAGCATCATAACTGTGGAGGACCCGGTTGAATACCTTATTGACGGAATATCCCAATGCTCGATAGACCCCAAGATACACCTGACCTTCGAAGAGAGTTTGAAGCACGTGGTGAGGCAGGATCCCGACGTGATAGTAATAGGGGAGATACGCGACCGGTTTTCTGCTGAAACCTGCATTCAGGCCTCTCTTACAGGGCACAAGGTGATTAGTACGTTTCATACCGAAGACAGCATCGGGGGGTTGATCCGACTTCTCAATATGAATATCGAAGCGTTTCTCGTCTCTTCAACGGTGGTTTGCGTGGTTGCTCAAAGGCTTCTTCGGAAGGTGTGCCCCAAGTGCTCGGAGGACTATATTCCCCAGCCTTCAGATATCCGCCGGCTCGGTTATGGCGCCAACGACGCCAAGGGGCTCGGTTTCAAAATCGGGCGCGGATGTTCGGAATGCCGCTTTACCGGCTACAAGGGACGAGTGGCCGTGTTTGAACTGCTCGTTTTGAACGAACCGGTAAAGGACGCTATTTTGAACAAGAGAACATCCTACGATATCAGGCGGATCAGCACTGAAACCTCCGGCCTTGTGACTCTTCTGGAAGATGGAATAATGAAGGCCGCCAGCGGTATAACGTCCATCCAGGAGGTTTTCAGGTCGCTTCCTCGTGTCGCCAAGCCCCGGCCTGTTCACGAACTAAGACGCCTTTTGGGAACGGAGTAAGTAAGATGGAGCAAAAAAGCGGCTCATTATTGGAGGTGGTGGAAAAATATGCGGCCTCGGAGACGTTGAACCTGCCGATATTTCCCGGAGTAGCCCGCGAGTTGTATGGAAAGATAGCCGATGAGAACTGTTCGATCGGTGATATCGCGACCATTATCGGCAAGGACCAGGCCATGGCCGGCCAGATGCTCAAGCTTGCCAACTCGGCCTTCTTTGCGGGTCTAAACAAGGTGCGCACCATACGAGAGTCCATCATGCGCCTGGGGGTCAGGCAGGTTTACAACTGCCTGGTCGCCACCAGCCAGAAGGATTTCTATGTCTCGCGCGATCCCGCCATATCCAAACATCTCGCCATGCTCTGGCAACATGCGCTGGCGACCGCCAAGGGCACCCAGTGGCTGCTGCGCAAAACCGGGTACTCCGAGGCGGCCGATGAAGGATTTCTGGCCGGTCTTTTCCACGATATAGGCAAACTGCTGCTTCTCAAAGTGTTCGAGACGATAAAGGCGGAAAGAAAGGATGTTGCCCTCTCTGAGTCGTTCGTACTGGAAATACTCGATTTCATGCACGTAGAGCAGGGATACCGGCTGATGATGGGATGGAGCATACCGGAGATCTACTGTGAGGTGGCAAAACGCCATCATGAAGAGGATATCGATAACTCGGATCCGCTTTTGCTGGCGGTGCGCATAGTAGACCGGGTGTGCGCCAAAATCGGCATCAGCCTCAAACCCGACCCCACCATCTCGCCGGCCACCCTGCCGGAGGTAATGGCCTTGTCCGTAAAAGAGATCGTGCTGGCCGAGCTGGAAGTGCTTATAGAAGACACACTGGGGCAGCAATTGTAGCTCTGGTCGCACATTCAAGGAAGGGCGTGGTTCGAGCTCCCCCGCTGTGGCCGGGTAGAAAACGCGTCCCAACACTCTGACAACGGGGGTGGCGGTAGAAAAAGGGGATACGATGATAAGAAAATTTGCTTTCGTCTTTTTCACGCTGTCATTGGTGACTGCCTGCGCCAATCAATATGCCAATGAACCTCGACGTCTGTGGCAAAGACCGGCGGGAGTAAACGAAGAGCACTTCCAACGCGACGTGGCCGCCTGTCGCGCTGTTGGCGTCGCCTCTGTGCCGCCGGGGTACAAACCGTTTTGGTACGAAGGGGACCCCGAACAGGAATGGGCCCAACTCCAAAACCAGGATCCCATGGGCTACCGCGCACTGATTCAGTACGAGAAGTGCATGCAAGCCAAAGGGTATGTACTGGAAGACAACGGGTTTCATCCGTCGCAACTGAAGCAATTTCTAAAATCTCAGTAACCAGTACCGAAACCGGTACTCTCTTGCGGTTGGTGAGGGAGCACCGGGTGTGATATTGGGTTTCATCCTTTAATTCCCCACTCGTACGCCCACTTATCCCCTGTTTGCACACTCAAGGAAGGGCAAGGCTCGATCACCCCCGCCCTCCGGCGCACGGAACGTGCGCCGGAGGGCAAATGGCGGGGGCCGGGCGGAAGCGCTCTAAGGCGAAGAATTGTCGGGACTGTACCACCACTGCGCCGGGCTTTTCGCCCTGGCTCCGCTGTGCGCGCTCGAGCCCGGGCTGCTTTGAGACGGGCTGCACGCGCTCTGGGCGTTGGCAGGAGCGGCGAATAAGCCCCCGGAGGCAAGAGTCAGTGAAAACAGTAGCGCAAAGACAAAAGACACCTTGTGATTTACCCGCATCTTGTAATCTCCAACATATGAAATCTACAACACTCACTAACTATTTTTATAAATTATTTCGATGTGTTGTCAATACGGGGCACTCCACTTTTTGCCAGGCGGAAGGCAGGCACGCGATGAAGGTTACGGAAGTAATCCGTGTGTCGGGGCCCGCGGAGGAACCTTGACCTCCGGGCGAGAGTGCGGTCTGCCGGGCGCACAAAAAAAACCGGACGGAGATTCTCCGTCCGGCTGACATCTCATACAGGGGATTGCCGTATCCAAAGGAGTAACCATCGGCGCGGTGGTAGCATCCGGCAGGAGGCGGGGTCACTTGTACACCACCGTGCGTACGGTTCCTGCAAATGAATGTGGTTTCCGGTTTCTTTCAGGCAGTCTTTGTGCCGGCCTGTGTCCGTGACTTTCCTGAAGCCGTGAGCGCTCCGGCCCCCCGGGATTTTGACGCTCGATGTCTACCGAGGCCGGCCTCGCTCACCTCTTTGGTTTCGGTAACAGTCTCTGCCTGGCTCCGCGGCACGGTCTCTCTATCCTTTAGCCACTGAACAATTTTCGGCGTAAACAGGTTCTGGGATTTAGAACTTACATATATTCCGATATGGCCGGTATCGATGCAAAAGTTCTCGGCGTCGGGGCTCCCGACCTTACTGGTGAGCAGCTCGCAGGCCGCGGGCGGCACGAGATGGTCATACCTGGCGTAGATGTTGAGCAAGGGCATGGTGATCCTGCTCAGATCGACCCGATGGCCCCCCACTTCCATCCGGCTCTGGATCAGCAGGTTTTTTTGATAACAATCCTCGATGAACTGCCGGATCGTCTCCCCGGGGACGTCCGGGCTGTCGAATATCCACTTCTCCATGCGGATGAAGTTTTCTATGAAGACTTTATCGTTCATGTTTTCAAGGAATCCGACGTACTTGTCGATCACCAGCCGCGCGGGATTGAGGAGCAGAAAGACCAGGTTCAGCAGGTCGCCCGGCATATTGCCGTAAGCATCGATTATTCTGCCCAGGTCCAATCCCTTTGCCCACACGTGCAAAAGCCCCTGGTCGGTGTCAAAATTGCTGGGGGCCACGGTGGTAACCAGGTTTTTGATCTTTTCCGGGTGCAGGGCCGCATAGATGATGGAAAATGTTCCACCCATGCATATTCCCATCAGGTTGATCTTCGGGATGTTGTGGTGTCGGCGGATGAAATCGACCGCGTTATCCATATATCCGTTTATGTGGTCGTCGATGGTCAGATAGCGGTCCTTGCGGGTGGGGTAGCCCCAATCGACCATATAGACATCGATTCCCATGTTCAGGAAGTGTTCCACCACACTTCTGCCGGGCTGCAGGTCGAGCATGGTTTCGCGGTTGATGAGCGCGTAGACCACCAGAAGCGGCGTTTCGACCTCCCCGGGCACTTTCGGGCGGTAGTGCTTGAGTTTGACTCGATCCTCGGTGTAGACCACTTCGCAGGGAGTCCTGGCTATTTCGGTATCGAGCGGGCCCAGCAGCACGTCTTTTGACTCCATAAGCTCGCGGGACTTTTCCAGGCCTTTCAGCCACTTCGCCATGATATCATCCGCGGACAATGCAAATCCGTTCATCGCTCATGCCCTCCATGCCGGTTGGAACCCGGCGGGACTTGTCTGCTCGGCAAGGGCCGATTCCAGTTTTTCAATCTTCTTTGCGCCCTGCTTTGCGGCCTTTTTGAGCGCATATATATCTTTGTAGAGATCGTCCATCTCCTTGTTGGTGGGGATGGGAAGAAATTGGAGAATTTCGGTGAGCACGTCATCTCCCGACATCCTGAAAGCCGCCGTTTCGTCGAGCAGCCTGGCGAGCGCCGCGTGGTACTCCTCCGCCCTGAAAAGCTTCATGTAATGGTCCTCGAGGGTCTTGATCCACAGGGTGTACAGGGCCTGATAGTCATCCGTGGGCTCACCTTTTGCCCGCAGAGCGTCGAGTTTTTCTTTCATGTCGGCAAAGGAGCTTTCCATGGGGCCCGACAATAACAACTGAAATTCGGACAGGGTGGCTTGATAGGTATTGAACCGGTCGGCCAGTTTGCTGATCTTTTCCTGGAAAACTCGTGTGAGCCCCACCCGGGGGGCTTTGAAAAGAGGTTGAACCGCTTTTTCGTAAATGTCGGTCCACGATTTGAGCGCGTCCTGCTTCATATTTTCCAAACCAAGACCCGGGATGCCGCTCCACAACAGCCTGGACAGGTCCCCGCTCATCTGTCCGGGTCCCATGACCCGCAGGAAGGCCTCCATCCAATCCAACCGGTTGTTTGATTTCCTTTCGGAGGGTTCCCCGGCTGTCCATGGAGACATGAAAGCGCGCCACATTGACAGGGGCGCCTGGATGTAATCGCCTGAGCCGGACAGGTCGGCCATGGAAGAAGTCATTTTTTGCCACCCCTGTGCGGCGGAGAGGTAGAGACCGGCTGTCGATTCGAGGAGGTCGGACCATGGGAAGGCCTTGGAGTCCACATTTGGATTCATGACAAAGAACCTCGGTGATTCGGGTTGGGGGTGAGAAGCGGAAAAACTGGAAGCGGGGAGAGAAGCGGAGAAAAGGAAGCGAGGAACGGGAAGAATCAAAAATGAAGACAGAGGCTCCCCGCTTCATTATTTTCGCTTCCTGCTCCTCGCTTACGGCTCCTTGCTCCCTGCTCCATACCGGCAACATTTATATCACTGCCGGTAACAATGCGAAGTGGGGTGCGGGCCGTATTTTAACGAGGGGAAAAATGGTAATGGCGTCCGGTTGGATGCTATTGCGGAACCGTTGTGCCCGGTTGAGCGTATGGATGTCGTTTGTGCGCGGGGGCGTAGTAGGGCATATTCTGCAGCATTTTCCAGGATTTATTCTCTTTTTCCTGTTCCTCCCGGTCTTCTTTTTTCATCGCCCGTTCCAGGTTGGGGTCGGTGGTGTAGGTTATGCTGTCACGGGTTTCCGTGCGGTCGGCAAGCAGGGTAGGGACGGCTTTTCGACTATGGGTGCTTTGACTTTTTGACTCCGGCGGGCGAGCAGGCGGATAGGAACCTGCGCAGGCCTGGAAACCCTCAATCGCCAAGCCGGCCAGGAGAACGGTCAGGACAAAGACGCTCCATTTTATCGGTTTTCTCCACAGTGGAAGCATTTACCGCCCCTGGCGTTATAGATAGTCTCCCCGCTTCCATTTCATCGATTCCATGTATGCGGTGACCTTGGTTTCTTCGGCCAGATCCCGCAACTGGGAGTTGGCGGGAAGACCGCTCACTTTATCGTCCAAACCCGCGGCCTGTTGGTTTATCTGTTCGATAAGCGAGTTGATCTCTTTGGGAGACTTGTTTGCCTGAAGACCATTTTGCAAAGAATCCAACCCGTCGAAAATGGAACTCAGGGAAGAAATTGCCCGGGAGGTCGGGGATGTTTGTCCCGCAGCCTGGACAATGGATTGGGTGCTCCAAGGGCCGGTGAGGCCCGCCGGCCCGTAAACAGCGCTGTCCGGGTCCCCGGTTTCTCCCGCTGAGCCAACCTCGCTCTGGAGAAGCGTTGCGAAAGCGTCGTCGCCCGAAGCGCTATTGGTTCCTTTGGTCTGCCCTGCCGACTGGGCTGCCCGGGATTTCCCGCTCTCCTCCACCGCCTGCCTGTCAAAAACTCCGTCTATCTTCATGGCTCGTCCTTCCCGGCGACTAGTGGTTAGTGACTGGTGATTAGTGAACGGATAAAAGAAAAGCTTTTTCGGTCACCGGTTTTTGGAAAAGCAAATTTTGCGCCAAAAGAATCGGCCGGGGCAACTTCGCCGGGAGAGCTTTTCCCGGCCACCAACCACCAGTCACTAATCACTATCTTCACGGCAAAGTTTTCCGGCCGATGGAAATTTATGCCGATTTTTTCTTCAGCGGCATGCGAATCAGCGTCGAGGTCCCTTCCCCGGTGTTTTTCAGGCATACTTCGAACCCGTGGGGCAAGAGGAGCTGTCTCGCCGCGTAGAGGCCAAATCCGAGATGGGGAGCCGCGGGGCCACCCTGGCCCGATTCCTGCCATCTTGACTCGAACAGATCGAACAGGATGTCCGGATTTACTCCCTCAGGCAGTCCGGTTCCTGAATCGGTCATTGTCAGGGTTATTTCTTCGTCAGCCATGGAGGTCTCGATGAGCAGTTCCTTTTTCCGCGATATCCGGAGAGCGTTTATGCCGTTTTGGAACAGGTGGAATATGGCGGGCGCCATGTCTTTTCCGGGGACTCTTATGTGAGGCAGGTTTTTGGCCAGGCGCAACTCACACGTGACCTGGTGTTTAAAGAAAAGATCGGCGTGGAATATGTTCACCATCCTGGTCAGAAGGGCGTTGATATCAATCTCGGTTCCATGCTGCTCTATTTCATAGAGTTGTATGAATTCCCGCAAACTGGAAACCAGATTGGATACCTGCTGGCGGATCTGGGTAAGCCGCCTTCGCTGCTTTTCGACCAACGCCGCCCATTCCTCATTTTCACCCGCCTCACTTTTGAATATCCTGTCCTGGCTCTCGACGCAGGATAGTAGCATTTCGGCCAGCATGCTGATGTTATGGAGAGGGCCATTGGCGTTGTGGACAAATCCCTGTACGAACTTGCCGCAGTAATTGAGGCGGTCTTTTTCATAGAGAGCGAAGAGGTATTGATCCTCGGAGACTTCTCTTCTCCCGGGCGCATCAGTGAAGGCCGTATTTGCAGCAGGCTTCCGGTTGTGAGGGGTATGGGCTTTATTTGGATTTATCGCCGTCTCTCCCCATCTTTTTGACCACATCCACAAAGGCATCCACTATGTCGGGCTCGAACTGCCTGCCCCGGTTTTTCAAAAGCTCGGCTACCGATTCGTCGGTGGACATGGCCTGGCGGTAGGCCCGTTTGGACGTCATGGCGTCAAAGGCATCGGCTACGCTCACAATTCTTGCGAGCATGGGGATCTGTGTGGAGCTGAGACCGTCCGGATAACCCGCGCCGTCCCACCTTTCGTGATGATGTCTGATGATGGACCTTTCCTCGGGGCTCAAACCCAGTTCGGAGACGATCGAATCTCCGATCACCGGGTGCTTTTTTACGATTTCGTACTCTTCGGCGGTAAGAGGCCCGGGTTTGGTCAAGATGCGGTCCTGGATACCGATTTTTCCTATATCGTGCAGATAGCCGGCGGTGCGCAGCGATTCGAGCTGAGCGCTGGAGCAGCCCAGAATTTCGGCTGCCCTGATGGCGTAAAGGGTGACTCTTTCGGAGTGTTTCCCGGTATAGAGGTCTTTAGCTTCCAGCGCATTCACGAGGGATCGCAAGATGCCGTAGAAGTTGCTGATAAGGCTCTCGTAGAGGGCCATATTCTCGACTGCCAGGGAAGACTTCTTGATCAGGAAATCGAAAAGCCGGGTTTCTTCGGCGGAAAGCGCCCGAGAGCAGTTTCTGTGAAAGGCGACCAGCAGGCCGAAAGGTTCTCCTCGGATTCGCATCGGCCAGCAGGACAAGGTTTGGTCGGTTGGAGGCGGATTTTCAAAAATTTGCCGGATTTCTTCAGGAGCGACCAAGACATGCGTTTCACCGCCTGCCAGCAGTTGGCGGACCCTGTCTTCGTTTACCGCTATTTTTTGAAACCATGGTTCTTCAGGCAGGCAACCGCAGCCGGCCATGCCGACTAGACTGCCGCTGTCCCGGGGCGCCAGGTAGAAGACGACCTTTTCAACCGATTGAAGCGAGGATGCCAGTTGGACTATTCGAGGGTACAAATCCTCACTGGAACGGATTTCGTCGATTTCCCGGGATATGTGGAACAACCGGGTCTGTTCGCTGACCGTGCTTGCCAGCTTCTGGTTGACATGTTCGAGTTCTTTTCGGGCCTGAACTTCCAACCTCAGGCTGATATTTTGCTCGAGAAGCTGCCTTTCCTTGGTGATTCGCTGCAGGGTAAGGGCCACATCCTGGAGGGTGAACGGCTTGGTGAGAAAGTCGGATGCCCCCTGCCGCATGGCCATGATGGTGTAATCCATGGTTGGAAATCCGCTCATCATCACCACCGGGAGACCGTGATCCTGGTCCTTTATGGCGGTCAGCAGCTGAAGGCCGTCGGTGTCGGGCAGGCGAAGATCCACGAAGGCACAGTCGAAGGCCTCCTCGTTGAAGGCAATCATGGCTTCCCGTCCGGACAGGCAGGCTCGCACCCGCTCGTGTCCCAGGCGCTGCAGGCATTCCTGCAAAAGCTCACCGAGCATCGTATCGTCTTCCACGATCAATATCTTCATAATCGTCCCGACTCTATCTTGCTGACGATGAGCTTTTTGAGTCTATCGAGTTCGGAATCCGTGATTATACCGTCGCGTTTGAGCCCTTTTAGAGCTTCCAGGGCGGTAAGGGTACTGTTGGGGTTTCCCATCGGTTTTTCCAGGAAGGCGTCGGGTCTAAACCGCGACTGATCAGCCTGCAGAGGTCCCCCTAAAGGAGCTCCGGGGATGTCGTGATTGCTCCCCCCGCCAAACTGCATGCCCTCCAGAGAACATACCTTTCTTTGCAGGGTCTCAATTTCGAGAAGCAGACCGGCCCTTTCCTTGTACGCCTTGACCCGGTCGACCGCATTGCGGATCGTCACGCCCACCTGTTCCATCATGAACGGCTTTTGTATGTAGTCGTACGCGCCGAGTCTAAGAGCCTGGATGGCCGATTCGAGACTGCCGAATCCCGTGATCAAAATGCAAAGAATATGGGGGTAGAACGTTCTGACCTGCCTTAGCAGGGTCAAACCGTCCATCCGGGGCATATTAAGGTCCGTGATGAGGATATCGAAGTCGCCCGCGGCTAATTGTTCGAGCGCCGCCAGACCATCCGGGGCCAGATCGACAGCGGCATCGGCCTGTTCGACCGTTTCGGCCAAAATCTCCAGAAAGACTTCGTCGTCATCGGCCACCAGGACCCGTACGACCGTTTCATGTTTTTCCATAGTTTAGAACTCAGTCTACCATAATGCCTTCGGCTTTGTCATCAAATAGAATCCGGTGGATTATCGTTGGAACTCCGCCTCCTCCTTCCTTTCCCGGGCGAGGAGTTGGGTCAGGTAGCCGGCAAACCTTTGGGCCAGGCAGTCGGCCAGCGCCAGGCATCTCTGGGCCGGCGCGCCAACCACCGTATTCCAGGTGAGATCCACGTCCGGGCCGGGTTCGGACCACGCGCTCTGTTTTATGTCCCAAAGGAGCTGGCCGGTGGCCGCATCAAGGATCCGCAGGCGCACCACAAGCTTTGTCGGCATACCGCCCGTTCCGTCCATCATGTAGATGAGGGACGGAATCAGGGCGAGAGAGCAGCCCATCTTTCTTGCGTACCACAACGCTTCGGTATCGCTGGCGACCGGCTTTGCAACCAGCCTGATCGGGCCAAAGGGGCCACTTTGGGAAATCCTGGATTGAAATACGCTGGTCAGCGTGGGTGAGGCCGCCTCCATCTCATAAGGGGCGCTGAAGGTGAACATGCAACAGCTGCCCGTCCTGTGCCGCAAAACGGAGGCTTTGACGAACACGTCCATGCTCGTTTCCACCGGTCTGTCAGAGGTGGCCTTGAGCTGGGTCGACAGGCAGCCGGCCACGGCCAGGGTGGCCGTCAGAAGAAAAATCGCGGCAAAAAGACGCATGGTTGATAAACCCAGTGATCAGTGAAGAGTGATCGGTGAAGAGAAAAAACCCTCAGGGCGCTCACTCAATTTGCGATTCCCGCAGTCCCTCGGCTATAGATAAATCGGCCGGCAACCTGAAACTCTTAAATAAATAGTGAAGAGTGAAGAAAAAAAGCCTTTTTCAAGCACTCTTCACGGTTCACCCTTCACTGCTCACTGCTCACTGCTCACTTCTCACTATATACGCCTGGACCGGCGTGTCGATTCCTTTGACCCGGATTTCTCCGAAAAGGCGGGTGGAAACCTCGGAAGCAACAAGGTCGCGGGTCTTTCGGGAGATGAGGATGCCGTCAACCGGAGCGCTGGATTCCAGTCTTTTGGCCAGATTGACCGCCGAACCCAGCACGGTGTAGGAGAGCCTCCGGGAGGAGCCCATGTTTCCGACAACCACCTCGCCTGTATTTATGCCTATGCGCACGTGCAGCGGAAACCCTCCTTCCCGCGCCCATTTTGCGGTGAGTTCCCGGGCTCTTTTTTGCATCTCTATTGCCGCCCGCACCGATCTGAGGGCATGGTCGGGCACCGGTTCGGGATCTCCGAAAAAGACCATCAGCCCGTCTCCGATGTATTTATCGACTGTGCCGGTGTGGGCAAAGACGATTTCCACCATGGTTTCGAAGTATTCATTCAAAAAGCCCCGGATCCTGTCGGGCGAGTAGGAAGAGGAGTGAGCGGTAAAGTCCTTGATATCGCTGAAAAGGATAGTCAGCTCTTTTCGCTGGCCTTTGTTCAGGCGGGCCGGATCGGCAAGAATCTTTTTAACCACCTGCGGGGCGAAGTAGGATTCGAAGGACCTCCTCATGGCCTCCCTTTCTTTTGCGTCGCGTGAGTACCGCAAAACCCCGATTACCGCGGCGGTGCAGCCCGCGCAGATTACCGGCCTGATGATGTCGAACATCAGCCCCCCATAGAGGAAAAAAACAAAGGCGGTTGCCGCGTAGCACGCTGTCAGAAAAATGGTCCCGCCGGCGAAAAAGATAGGGGAAAAGCAGATGGAAAAAGTGAAAACGAGGGCCACCAGCGCTATTTCGATAGCGGCCGTCAGGGCAGGGGACATGTCGGACAAAAAGTTTCCGGAAAGAATGGTCTGGATCACGTTGGCATGCAACCCGCTCAGGGGAAAATCTATATCGACCGGAACGGCCCCCAGATCGGTTGCCCCGGTTGAAACATCGGAGACAACGGCTATTTTGCCGGAAAGTTCTTTTTTCCACATGGCGAAGGTGTCGCGGTCCTGGGAGGCGGCAAGGACCTGCGCGAAATTATAATGACGCATCGTTCCCCAGGGGCCGATAAAATTTATGATCATCCGGCCGTGCCCGTCGATGGGAATAAGCAGGTCGCGGGGGGCTTGGCCGGGAAACCTTGCGTTCTTTAGACGAATGAAGCGGCCGGGATATACGGCAATTTTGTCCGGTCCCACTCCGAGGTAGTCGCAGACCAGGCGGAAGGGGAGGCTGGGATAAAAGCCGCCTGCGCACCTTACGAGCAGAGGCACACGGCGAAGCACGCCGTCCGGGTCGGTTTTGAGGCTGATAAAACCGATGCCCCTGGAACCACTGGCCAGAGACGGAAAAGTGATGATGGGCTGGGTGCCGGTATAGAACTCCTGATCATTTCCCTCCACTTTGACGTTCCACCTGGTGCGATCCAGGTAGTCGCGAACCGCGGGCGGTTCGCGCGCCGGCGAACCCGCCCCCGGAGCACCGAGCCCGAGGGCCATGCCAAAATAGACGTCTCCCGCGTTGCGGGTGGCCTGGATGAGGGCCTGGTCATCGGCCCGGTCGGTTTCGGCGGCAAAAATCAGGTCGTAAGCCTGGGCGCAAACGCCCATGGCCGCAAGGTTGCTGATGACCCTGGCGTACTGGGAACGGGTGGGATAATAGGTCCCAAGCTGCCGGATGGCCGTGTCGTTGAGGTCCACATGGACTACGGACCCATCGTATGCCGGCCTCAGGGCCCCAATCGAAGAGCGCAGCAGGAAGAACCGGTCGAAGACCTGGGAATTCCAGGTCTTCAGCAGTGTTCCGGAAAGCTGGAAAATCAGTTGGATAACGCACAGCGAACCGATGGTCGCCAGCAGGTATGCACGCCTGCGCCGCGGGCTATTGGTGCTCAATCGTGTAGGTCCTGGCCGTCAAGCCTTTTGAGACGATCTCGTCGGCAAAAGCGGCGATGTCCTCCCGTGCGGCGCCCCGGGAGTCTTGTACGCTTCGCAGGGCGCCCCCGATGGTAACCGGCCGCTCGGCCGGCGTACACAACTGGCGGCGTTGCCTGCTCAACTCCTGTATCCGTTCCAGAAGCCTTTGACCTTCCCTGGTTTTCGCATCCCCCACCGCCGAACCGTACTGCAAGTAGGCTTTTTCCAACCCGTCAAGGCGGGTGGCCGAGGCTATCAGGTAGAACACTTCCCTGCCCGGGGTATTGTCCAGCCGGAACCAGCCGTTGCGGGGAACGTAGTACTTTCGTCCGGGCTGGTAATGTTCCGTGTACTGCTGCAGGCTGTAGGGAAAAAGAAGCTTGATGCCGCTGCTGGCGTCATCGTGAAACAGGTATACGAAACATCTTTTTTGAAGCTCGACCATCATCTTGAGCCTGTCTCCGGACTGGAGCGCCATGTCCCGGGTAACGGGACTGGTGACCCGTTTGCCATCCCGGGTGGAGGCGAAAGCAAAGGCCCATCGAAAGTCCACGTCGGAATATAGCGACGGGAAGCAGGCCGCCGTGGGTTGGTCGGCAATCGCCCGGACCACTGGCCAAACCTGTCCGCGTTCCAAGGCCGGCTGGAGAAAAAACAGTGCAAAAAAAGCCAACGCAACCGCTCTTTTCTTGAAATTCATCCGATACCCTCTCTATTCTTTCTCCACTAGGGGGAACGTACTATCCGGAACCCGATATCGTCGTTCCTGGTGTCGGGGAGCCCACTTCTACGCATGGCGCAGCGGGCGGCGCTCGGAGGGTCGTGCCAGCACGCGCCTCGAATCACCCGGCTCTGTCCCCTGCTTTCGTCGATATTTTCCGGGTTGTTCTTGTCCAGCTGGACGTAGGCGTCAAGGCTGTAGACGTCCTCGCACCATTGCAGCACGTTTCCAAGCATATCGTAGAGGCCGAAAGGATTTGGCCGGAAAGAGCCGACCGGGGCGGTCGTGGCGTAACCGTCGTCGCACTGGTGAATGGACTTGAGGCCCAGTTGCTTTTGGGCGGTGTAATCGGCCACGTTTTCGTGGACACAGGCCTTGATGCTGTCCTCACCCCAATAGCGGGAGGTCTCGGAGCCTGCCCGGCCGGCATACTCCCACTCCGCTTCGGTTGGCAGCCGGAAATGGTACTGTCCGCCATTCTGGCCGGTAAGCCACTGGCAAAAATTGTTGGCGTCATGCCAGCTCACCTCCACCGCCGGTTGATCGTCGCCGTTGAGTGAATGGCCGTGGAACTGCCCGCCGTCATGATCTTTCTGGAAGGCCCGCAACTGACCATTGGTCACTACCGTTCTGCTCATCCAGAAACCATCGACGCAAACCTGGTGTACCGGTCCTTCGTCTTCCGAACGGTCTGTTTCCTTTTGGGGGCTGCCCATCAGATAGCAACCGGGAGGGATCCACACGAATTGGAGCCCGGTAACCGGCTCCTTCCAGGTCTTGAGAATAGCCATGCGGTTTTCGCTGCGCGAGGCGGGGGGCTCGATCGGGCCGGGGGCAGGGCTTGGCTGAGCGGCCGCAGAGCTTGCGCCGGGGGCCGGAGGACCGGCCCGGGGCGCAATGGACGCGGTCTGGGCGGGCGCATGCAGCGGAGGTAGAAAATAAAAGTCGCCTGTCAGAGAAGAGGATTCCCACGGAACCTGTTTGCCCCCGGTGGCTGCACTGACCGCCAGGCGGACGTGTTTGAAGACGTCTTCTATCTGCAGTCCCGGCTGGACCATGGCCTTGATCAGCGCCCCGGTGTAAATGCCGTTTTGTCCCGCCCCGTCATTGGCTACGGAACCGGGTGCGGTGGAATAGGCGATCAGCGTGCCGGCAGGAGCAAGCACCGAAGCCAGTCCCATCGAGAGGGAACGAAAACTCTGGGCGAAAGGGTTATCCCTGCAGGCGTCGATTACAACGATATTCATTCGGTTTTTGGCCCAATCCATCTGGCTGAGCACTTCACCCATATCCACCGCTTCGTATTCCACCTGGCTTTCGGTATGGATGGTGGCGTCAACGGGCAGCAGGTAATTGTGCCCGTTCAACTGCACTCCGTGACCGGCGAAATAGAACAGCCCCACCCCGCCGCTTTGTTTCAACTTTTGCCCAAAAGCTTCGATTTCGCTCTTCATCTGCTTCTGGTCGAGGTTCTCCCGCAGTGTGACGTCAAATGAAAGGGAGTTCAGGGTGTTGGCCATGGCGTCCGCGTCGTTTACCGGGTTCTTTAAAGCTCCCGAACCATAGCTTGCATTGCCGATGACCAGGGCCGTTCGTCGGTCCGGCTGGACCGGCAGGGCTTTAGACTGAGCGCCGACCTCCATGTCGTTGGCCCCGGCGTTGCGCGCCCGGGATACAGCGGTTACCAGAAAAACAGCCAAAAAACAGGTCAAAAGTATCTTTGTGCGGGCTGAGCAACTCATTGGCGTTACCATCCCAGTGTCCAAGAAAAAAGGGAGTCTTCCCTGAAGGCAAAACTCCCTGAAGGATTAACCATAGCCGGATTACAAAGAGCCTTCCGGAAAAGCGCCATTCACGGTCAAGATTGACGCTCCCCGAAACAGGTGGGCATTATAAGTAAGATTATTCCGGGCTTCAATAGAAACGTTTTTTGACTCCGCAGGGAAAAGAAGTTATTTTTCGTCGCCGCAAGCCGTTTCGGTCAATGGTGGGAAAAGTGCGGTGTGGCGGAAAAATAAAACTTGCATCCTTGGATTGTGGCAGGTGTTTGGAAGGACATTCGATGAGATTTGACCGGAGAGCGAAGCAGATCGTGGGTATTTTTGCGATTTGCGGCGTCTTGACCGTATCCGGTCACCTTTACCTGGATATAAGGCTCGCCAGGTTTATCAGGGCGGTGGTTGGCGACGACTTTCTGTGCTCCAGCCCAATATCCAAAATTCCTGACCTTTTGTTTTCCATGGTATGCAGCCTGACTTGCATGAGTTGGGCCGCACGGTTGTACCTGTCGACAAAAGAGGACGGAGTAAGAACCAGGGAGTTCCTGGAGTACGTCGGTTCGGCTCTGCCTGTGGCGTTCCTGTTGAAGACGATCTTAAAGGACGTGTTTGGCAGAACCAACGCTCGCCTCTGGCTGATTCATCCCTGCCCCCTCGGGTTCCACTGGTTTCACGGTGGAGGCAGCCTTTCCGGTTTTCCGTCGGGGCATATGGTGGTTTTTACTGTGCTGATGATTGGAATCGGCCGCTATTTCCCCCGGTGGCGGACCTTTTGCCCCTGGCTGCTCCTGGCGCTTGCCCTGGCTTTGATGATAACCCAGTATCACTTCCTGAGCGATATAGCCGCCGGCGTGTTATTGGGCGTGATCGTCGATCTGGTTATCGGCCGGGGACTACCATTTTTGCGTTATCTGGCGGGGCGCAAGGAGTGGCAAAGCCGCCCCGGGGTCCTGTAGCCGGGCGGAGCGATAGAGCAAAATACCTATCCTGGCGGCAGGCCAAGCCCGGTCCCGAGCCTGCCGGGCTTGGCCCTTTGCCGGCACGATCACTCACCGGCCGGCTTGCGACGCCTTTTGACCACGGGTTGCTTCTTTTCTTCCGCCGCTTCGACCCCTTCGACTTTGCCCTGTCTTCTGGCCTCGATAGCTTTCACCAGGTTTGCGGGCAAACCTCTTTTCTTTGCCGCCTTGCTTCTGGCTTTAGTCAATGCTCTTGCCGCCAGGGGAGTTCGCATCGGGAAGCCATATTTTTTCTTGTACTCTTTGGAACTGATGCCGTGGGATATCAGATGCTTTTGCGTCAATTGCTTCATTTCCGCGCCGCATTCCAGGCAGATCACCTTGTCATTCTGAATTGAATTTTCCGGCGAGATTGCTCCAGAAGCTTTTTCCTGCGTTACGGACGCTTCCTGAACCTGAAGCAAGTCAATTTCGCCGGATTCAGCCTTTTGCAGTTCCAGCAGAGTCCCAAACACCTGCCGGAGCGACGAGGTGATTTCACCAGACGACATAGGAGCTAAAGAAACCTGCGTTTGTACAATCTCTGATGCGATCTCGATGATTTTTCTTCCCATGTAAAAAACCCTCCATTGTGGAGAAAATTTGTGTGCAAGATGAACCGATTTGAGTTGAATTCTGCGAAACCGGAAATACCACATTTGTAATTATTATAAATTAAATTTCGGCTAATGCAATACGATTTGTGCAACTCGTATTATCACGCCGAAGATAGCTAGTGTTATCCCTGTTGCAATTGCCACATCGGCAAGGTTGAAAATATAGGGTTGAAGTCCGGCCACGCTTAAATTTACAAAATCGAGGACATTTCCGAATTCGATTCGGTCAACAAGGTTGGAGAGGCTTCCCCCGCAGAAAAGACATATACCAAGCAGGGAAAGGAATTGAAGTCTGCCGCAAATCATGAGGAGAACAATGCTAAGGCCTAGAAATAAGGCCGCCGCCGCAGTCACTGTTTTCCCACGCCATTTCGAGGGTAGAAGTGACTCAAAGGCGAAAACCCCCCCTCTATTGTCTGAGTAGTCAAGTTTTAGCACCCCATCTATCAGCACCACGGGTCTTGTCCTTGGCAGGTCCGATCTGACTAGCTGCTTTGTAAGCTGGTCGGCGCCAATGCAAACAAGGATGATCAAAAAGACGAAAAGGGTTCTCGGGAGGGTTTTCATTCTTTCATGGGCGCCTTTATGCCGAAGACGGTGCGGGCATTTTGAGTGGTTTGGGCAGCCACTTTTTCCAGGGACTCTTTGCGGCATTCCGCTACTTTGCGGGCCGTATGCAGGACGAAGGCGGGTTCGTTTGTTTTGCCCCGATAAGGAACAGGGGCCAGGTAAGGAGAGTCGGTCTCCACCAGCAGTCTGTCGAGCGGGGCGCGTTTTGCCACCTCTTGGAGCGATTCGGCTTTGGGGAATGTCACAACTCCGGGGATGGACAAATAAAAACCCATGTCCAGGCATCTTCGAGCAGTTGCCCAGTCTCCGGAAAAGCAGTGCATCACCGAAGGGGCCAGGGATGGAGCGAATTGGGACGCCAGCCGGAAAAAATCCTCCCAGGCGTTGCGGATATGAAAAACCACCGGTTTTGCGATCTTAACGGCCAGTTCCATCTGACGAGTGAAACATTCCATTTGGATCGGCCGAGGCTGAGTGTCCCGGTAATAATCCAGGCCGATCTCGCCCAGGGCCACCACTTTGGCCGCGGAGGCAATATTTTCGAGCTCCCGGAGGGCTTCTACGGTCAAGCTGAAGGCGCCATGCGGATGGATCCCGGCCGTGGCATGGATAGTCGCGTTGATTTCGGCTATCCGGGCAGCCTTGCGGCTTGTTTCGATATCGATGCCGATGGTCACGATTTGACTCACGCCGGCTTGCAATGCGCGCTCGATCACGGCGGGGATTTGGTCTGCATATTCAGGAAAATCCAGGTGGGCATGGGTGTCGATCAATTCGGGGAACAGGGACATAACCGGGAACCTTTCCGAGGGCAAAATGGGCCGGCTGGGCCCCATCAGGGTTTTTTCTTGCCGTTGGCGGGAGACGAACCTATAATGCCCCGCGGTTGTACCCACCCTCCCTAATTTAATATAATTATCAGGTTGCGAGGCAGATTGACATGAGTAGATTTTCATTCCTTGTGGCGTTGGCGGTTGCTTCCTGCGCCATGGCGCCGGCGGGCGTCGCGCAAGCCGCCAAAGCCTACACGGTTAACACTGATCCGCTTCCCCTGCGGGCCACGCCCTCGGAGAGGGGAAAAGCCGTTGCCATGCTGCCACCCTCCTCCACGGTGGAACGTGCAAACGATCGCTCGAACACCCGTGTGATTTACCGCACCCCGGACGGAAAAGTCAAGGAAGGGTGGATTCCAGCCAGGTTCCTTAGCGCCGTACCGGTCGATTCATCGCCTTTTAAGAAATTGAGCGCCGAAAATGAGGCGCTCAAAGCTCAGGCGGCGCAACTCCAAAATGATAGCACCGGATTGTCGCAAAAAGAAAAGAACCTCACGGACAAGCTGAGCACGCTGAGCGCGGCCTACGAGGAACTCAAGAAGGGGTCGGTAAATTACCTGAAACTAAAGGCCGAGTACGACTCGGCCAAAACCGGCCTCGACAGCGCTCGCAAAAGCATGCAGACCCTGGTCCGGGAAAATGAGGAACTCAAGCTCTACCACAATATCCAGTGGTTTTTGGCAGGGGGAGTCGTCCTGCTTTTGGGCTGGTTTATGGGCTGGAGCTCGACCAGGTGGCGTAAGAAACGCAAACAAAGCTATTATCTATGATACGCCGGCCTGTTCGACCGCCTTGTCGTATTCTTCCTCCAGGGATTGCATCAGTTCCTTCACCGACAGGATTCGGTCGACACGGTAGGCGTTTTGCCCCGCGAAAGCGAACCCTGCCTTGAGCTTGCCCTTCTTGGCGTTTGTCAGGGCCATGGCTATGCAATAGGGGCTGTCCGAACAGTTGCACGAAGTGATGCAGTGGTAAGGGCATTTGAAGGGCTTTTTGAGTCCCTTTTCGATGCTTGTGGTGAACTCGTTCCTGATGGCCCTGCCGGGAAGGCCCACCGGGCTCTTTATGATTACCAGGTCCTCTTCCTTGGCGTTTACGTAGGCGTTTTTGAAGTCGATGTCCGCGTCGCACTCGTGGGTGGCCACGAACCTGGTGCCCATCTGGACGCCCGCGGCCCCAAGCCGCAGGAACTCCAGGATGTCCGCCCCGGTGTAAATGCCTCCGGCGGCTATCACCGGGATTTTGACCCCCTTTTCCCGGGCAAACACCTCAACAGCCTCGACCACTTCGGGGATGATCTTATGGAGCGAATAGTTCGGATCGTCGATCTGTTCGGGGCTGAAGCCCAGGTGACCGCCGGCCAGCGGCCCTTCCACCACGAAAGCGTCCGGGAGCATGTTGTAGCGCGTCAGCCACCTTTTGCAGATGATCCGCGCGGCTTTGGCCGAAGACACAATAGGAACCAGCTTGGTTTTGGCCCCTTCCTTGAGGTATTTGGGCAGATCGACTGGAAGCCCGGCGCCCGAGAGGATAACATCGACCCCTTCGGCGATGGAGGTTTTGACCATATCGGCGAAGTTGGTCAGAGCAACCATTATGTTCACGCCCAGGACGCCCCTGGTCGCTTCTTTGGCTTTTCTGATTTCATCGCGCAAAACTTTAACGCTGGATTCGAGGTAGCCCAGTCCATTGTCTCCATCCAAAACGCCCAGGCCGGCCGTGGCGATCACGCCTATGCCGCCCTGTTCGGCTACTGCCGCAGCCAAACCGGAAAGAGAAATGCCTATGCCCATGCCGCCCTGTATAACGGGTACCTTGGCCACCAGATCACCAATTATGAGCCGGGGGAAAGTCAAAAAGATCTCCAATTCTTTATCTGGATTATGTAATCCCGGAATGTATCGCAAAAATATTCACATTAGGCAAGTACAATAAAGGTGAAAACCTTTAGGATTTGCCGAGATCCCTTTACTTATTGGTTTTTGCTTCTCGCTTTTTCACCCCGAGGGGCGCGTTCGACACCTCCAGATAATCGCCCAGCTTTTGGACGGTCTTGGGGCCCACGCCCCGCAGTTCCTGCAGGTCGTCCACATTTTCCCAGGCCTTTTGGCTTCGCCTTTTGACTATTTCCCGGGCAATTGCCGGGCGCAAGTGAGGAACCAGAAGAAGATCGTCGAGGCCGGCCGAGTTGAGGTCGAGTTTTAGTCCCATGGCCAGCAGGGCCGCCCCGGACATGCGCCCGAGCTTGATTTCGGCCCCCGTTTTGGACCGAACTATCTCCAGAGATTGTCCCGGGGTGAGTTTCAGGCGCGCCATAGCGTCGCTAATTTTGATCCGCCGGTCCGCCATGGCGGCAGCGGCGGCAACGGTGGCAACAGAACTTTCCAGTATGTAGATTCCGGGTCTTGCGACCTCTCCTTTCACCTCTATTGCCACCGGCGGCGCGCCGGCATGCTTTCGGACCCGGGCCTTCCGCAAAGGGACGGCCGAAAAGAAAGCAAAAAGCACAAGGGCGGCTATCAGGACCGCGGATTGAATTTTTATGCCATCTTTTTCCAATGCCGTTGCGATCCGGTTCTCCTTGTGAGAAAAATGGATTACGTTCTCGGCTTTGCTCTTCCGGCGACACTTCAGACGAAATTGCTTTCAAGACGCGTCAAACAGATGGGTTTCACCCATCCTACAGCGGCTCTCGACGGGCTGGCGTAGGATGGGTGGGGCGAAGCGCAACCCATCAGGCAAATCTTGAACCTGGTTTCAGACAAGGACCAGGAATGCGCAGGTTCAATTTCGAACCCCTTTTGCTCCTTATCCTGCGGGCACATGGCAGCGGGAGCCTTTCAATGAGCGCTTTAAGACGTAATTCCTTTTATCGATCACGATCCGAGTCTATCAGATACTATATACTATGGCCGGCATGATTCTCCTAGTAGCCAATATTTGCTTTTTTATCTGCACTCATCCAAAATAGGCGATTCAAGGCGCGTCGAATATGCGGTTCTTGCCGGGGCCGAGGTTGCCAGGCGACAGATACATTTTTATCGATTTACCGGGGGCCATGAAATGCTGCTTTTCCTCAAACTGCTGATTCTGCTGTGGCTCGTCAACTTTGCTCCGCCCGTCATTGCGGTGGTATTCGAGTCGAGATGCGACCGGCCCCTGGACCGCGGCCTGTTGTGGCGTGACGGCAGGCCGCTGCTGGGAAGAAACAAAACCTTACGAGGCGTGCTGGGGGCCATAGCCGTCGCGGGATTGATCGGGTCTATTCTGGGATTTCCCTTCTGGCTGTGCCTGGGCGTTGGAGTCCTGAGCATGCTCGGAGATCTCTTCTCAAGCTTTCTAAAGAGGCGTCTTTCGTTTACCAGCGGCGATACCGTTCCGGGACTCGATCAAATCCCCGAAGGCCTGGCCCCGTTTTGCATTATCGCTCCCTATTATAGCCTCACCCTGGAATACGTCTTGGTCTTCGGCGTAGTGTTCGGAATAGGGGCATACCTGGGGTCGATTTTTCTGTACAAGGTCATTCTCAAAAAGCCTTTCGAAGCCTATCCCCGGAAGATCAGGGCATTGACAAGGGTTCGGGAACTGGTTTCCTGCAAAATAACGAGCAAACCTTTCAGCCATCTGCTGAATTTTGAAGATGCCGTCTATTATCGTATGTTCATGAAAACCGTTTTTAAGACCATCGGCATTTATGACCGGGGCAAACAAAATGCCCTGGTTGTGGAAAAACGGGAGGTTTCGTTTCATTTTTCCGATTTGCCCGCCGCTTTCGACGGCTACCGGATTCTTTTCCTCTCCGATTTGCATCTGGACGGGCTGCCGGGTTTGACCGAAAGGGCAGTGGAGATAATTCGCCGGACTCCCGCCGACTTGTGCATTCTGGGAGGCGACTTGAGGATGGAGACCTACGGGCCGTTTACTCCGGCGCTCGAGCAGATGCGTCTTCTACTGCCCGAGATCCTGGTAAAGGACGGCATCCTGGGAGTGCTTGGAAATCATGACTGTCCCGAAATCGTAGAGTCCCTCAAGGAGTTGGGGGTAAAGTTTCTGCTCAACGAGTCTTTGCCGCTGGATCGTGACGGGGAGCGCATATGGATCGTGGGGAGCGACGACTGTCACTACTTTAAGGCCCACGACCTGGAGGCCGCGTTCCGCGGGGTGCCGAAAGAGACTTTTACCATCTTCGTATCGCATTCGAGCGAGGTTTATAAAGAGGCGCTCAGTTACGGCCCCAATCTATTTTTGTGCGGCCACACCCACGGCGGCCAGATTTTGCTTCCCCGGGTCGGCGCGATATTTACGCACAGCAAGGCCCCCCGGGCCTTCTGCCAGGGTGCGTGGAACTTCAGGGGCATGCCGGGCTACACCAGCGCGGGGGTGGGAGTCTCGGGCGTCCCTGTCAGGTTCAACTCCAAAGGGGAAGTCACCGTGATCGTTTTGCGACGGGGGAATGGAAAGGTCCGGGAGGCGCGCGGTGAACCGGGGTAGCTCGGACAAACAGTGTCCGGGGCGCGCAGCGCCGTGAGGGGCCGACCGGGACTTTTCAGAGCGGAGACACGCCACGGAGGCCATTCCCTTTTTGATCGGTTTTACCGGCCGGGAAACGACGGCCGAAAAAAAAGGGCCGTGCCCCGGGAGGATACACTCATTTCAATATCGAGGCCGGGGCGCCCTTGTGGCTACCCCGGCCGTACCAACCGGGATCACAGGGTTATTTTGGTTCCCAGCACCTCCAGAAATTTCGCCAGCCAGTCGGGATGCGCCGGCCACGCGGGGGCGGTTACCAGATTCCCGTCCACGTACGCCCGGTCGACTGGTATATCCATATATTTGCCGCCCGCTCGATTGACATCGGGGCCGACCGCCGGGTAGGCGCTGCAAGACTTGCCTTCCAGAACGCCGGCGGCGGCAAGCAGCTGCGCCCCATGGCAGATGGATGCGATGGGTTTGCCCGCCTCGGCGAAGTGGCGCACCGCGCCAAGGACTTTTTCATTTAGCCGGATGTACTCGGGGGCCCTGCCACCGGGGATGACCAGCGCGTCGTAATCTTGCGGTTTGACATCGTCAAAACTGGCGTTGAGCGTGAAGTTGTGCCCTCTTTTTTCGCTGTAAGTCTGATCTCCTTCGAAGTCATGCACTGCGGTTCTGACCTGATCTCCGGATTTTTTCCCGGGGCATACGGCGTGGACGGTATGTCCCACCATCTGCAGCGCCTGAAAGGGAACCATGACCTCATAATCTTCCACGTAGTCTCCGACGAGCATCAGGATCTTTTTTGCAGCCATAATCATCTCCTTATACCGGTTGGCGCGGGGAAGGCTTCCGGCTTTCCCCGCCGGCGGGAGGGGAGAATTCCCTCCTGCATGGAGGACGCTGTGGAGGGGCGAAGCGGTGTACACCCTCCGGTTGGAAGCAACACCGTAAAATTCCAAAGAACTCATTATACCAGATGAAAAATAGATTAGAATAAATTGAGTGGCGCCCGGAAAAGGTTCGGCCCCGAAAACGGTCTGTATCTTGAAATGGTGTTTAATACTAAGGTGCGTTCAAGACGGGTCAAACAGATGGGTTTCACTGCGTTTCACTCATCCTGCAGCGGCTCTCGACGGGCTGGCGTAGGATGGGTGGAGCGAAGAGACTGTGTCGCAATCGTCGGCTCAAAGCAAGGCAAAGGACAAAAGTGCGGGGAGCAGTCCCCATAAGAGCTAACTTATTGGGGTCCCATTAAGGTGGCCACCGGTTTGTAGGCTAATCTCAGCCCAAGGCATACCCCAAGGGAAATGGAAACCGGGGGTGGGCCGGGCAAATCTTTTCATGCCCGGGCCCAAAGGACAAGAGGGGGGCGATTCCAACAGTGGGATGGAAACCCTCTTGCCTTCGGCACGGGCAATGCTTGCCCGTGCCACCCGGGGATTCACTATGATCAGAGATATCTTGATTGATGGTTCTGATCTGCGACCCCGTGAGGGGTCGTCGTCTTCTTTTTCGTTCCTTTCCGGGGGTATCGGCCTCACGGCCTCAACCCCCGGCTAATGGCTTTGATCCCTTCCGGGATCACGATCGTCGATCAAAAAAGAGCAACTCAAACAGCTCCGGGATCACGATGGTCGATCAAAAAAGAGCAACACAGTTGAGTCGCTGAACTCAAACAGCATTGTGGGTGGCCCCGGACACACGGTGTCCGGGGCCCGAAGCGCCGGGAGGAGGGAACGGGACATCCTGAAACCAGGGAAAGCATTGTTCCCTTCGCGTTCTTCGCGT